>NZ_JBYTEG010000017.1:81386-173385 GCF_058792255.1 Cupriavidus sp. CPT47-8839-RL05A
GGCCGAAGCCGAAGCCGAAGCCGAAGCCGAAGCCGAAGCCGAAGCCGAAGCCGAAGCCGAAGCCGAAGCCGAAGCCGAAGCCGAGGCCGAGGCCGAGAGCGGAGATCACGCCGTTGTCATTGGGGAATCCGAAGCGCTGGCAGCTGCCGAGCCCGAACTGGATGTCACCGGTGCCGAGGCCGTAGCCCAGGCCGTGGCAAGCTCCGCGATGGAAGAGGGCAGCGCTCTCGATGCCAGCATCCCGGCACCCGCGGAGGACAACGAACCCGGCGGATTGATGGACGGCAATGGCCTGATCGCCGAGGACGCGGAAGCGGATGCGGCCGAGCCTGCTGGAACAGCAGAAGCGCCTGAAGCGACGGAAGCCCCGGAGGTCCCTGAGCCTGCTGAGACACCTGCACTGAACCAGGCGCCGACCCCGGCCGCCAAGCCGCGCATCGTGCTGCCCGCCGTGGTCGGCCGCACCGTGCCGCTCGCTGCCGCCCAGCCTGCGCCCGTGCCGGTGCCGGTCGCGCCGCCGCCGCGCCCCGTCGTCGACTACCGCCTGCCACCGGCCGAACTGCTGGAGACCGGCGTCGACAGCGCCGAACAGGTATCGGAAGAGCGCCTGCGCGAAACCGGCGAGCTGATCGCCCAGCGGCTGGCCGAGTTCAAGGTGCCAGTGGCCGTGGTTGGCGCCGGTGCCGGCCCGGTGATCACCCGCTTCGAGGTCGAGCCCGCCATGGGCGTGCGCGGCGCCCAGGTGGTCGGGCTGATGAAGGACCTGGCGCGCGCGCTGGGCGTGACCTCGATCCGCGTGGTCGAGACCATTCCCGGCAAGACCTGCATGGGGCTGGAGCTGCCCAATGCGCGCCGGCAGATGATCCGGCTGTCGGAGATCGTCAACGCGGCCTCGTTCCAGGCCCACCATTCGCGGCTGGTGCTGGCCATGGGCAAGGACATCACCGGCAATCCGGTGGTGACCGACCTGGCCCGCGCGCCGCACCTGCTGGTGGCCGGCACCACCGGCTCGGGCAAGTCGGTGGCGGTCAACGCCATGATCCTGTCGATGTTGTACAAGGCCACGCCCGAAGACGTGCGCCTGATCATGATCGACCCCAAGATGCTGGAACTGTCGGTCTACGAGGGCATCCCGCACCTGCTGGCGCCGGTGGTCACCGACATGAAGCAGGCCGCGCACGCGCTCAACTGGTGCGTCGGCGAGATGGAAAAGCGCTACAAGCTGATGTCCGCGCTGGGCGTGCGCAACCTGGCCGGCTACAACCAGAAGATCCGCGCCGCGGAGGCCGCCGAGCGCAAAGTGCCGAACCCGTTCTCGCTGACGCCGGACGCGCCCGAGCCACTGTCGCGCCTGCCGATGATCGTGGTGGTGATCGACGAACTGGCCGACCTGATGATGGTCGCCGGCAAGAAGATCGAAGAACTGATCGCGCGCCTGGCACAGAAGGCGCGCGCCGCCGGCATCCACCTGATCCTGGCCACGCAGCGCCCCTCGGTGGACGTGATCACCGGCCTGATCAAGGCCAATATCCCGACGCGCGTGGCGTTCCAGGTCTCGTCCAAGATCGATTCGCGCACCATCCTCGATCAGATGGGCGCCGAGAGCCTGCTCGGCCAGGGCGACATGCTGTTCCTGCCGCCCGGCACCGGCTACCCGCAGCGCGTGCATGGCGCCTTTGTTGCCGACGACGAAGTGCACCGCGTGGTGGAGCACTGGAAGCAATTCGGCGAACCGGACTACGATGAAACCATCCTCGCCGGCGACCCGGCCGAGGCCGGCAGCACCGACCTGTTCGGTGACGGCGGCGGCGAGGGCGAGGCCGACCCGCTCTACGACGAAGCCGCCAGCTTTGTGCTGACCAGCCGCCGTGCATCGATCTCCGCCGTGCAGCGCCAGTTGCGCATCGGCTACAACCGCGCGGCACGCCTGATCGAGCAGATGGAGGTAGCTGGATTGGTGTCGCCGATGGGCCGCAACGGCGCGCGCGACGTACTGGCGCCGGGGCCGGGCAACTGACGGGTTCGGCAACCACGACTTCCCGGAGGCAGCATGCAGCCTGAACACGGAAACCTGCTGGCGGACGTCCCGGCCGGCGCGGCCCAGGAACTCTTCCAGCCGCTGCTGGAACGGCCCGGGCTGCGGATCGAGCGCATCGTCTCCAACGGGCAGACCAGTCCTGAGGGCTTCTGGTACGACAGTGCAGAGGCGGAATGGGTGCTGCTGGTCAGCGGCAGCGCCGCCATCGAGATCGAAGGCCAGTCCGGCCAGCATCCCATGAAGCCGGGTGACTGGCTGCACCTTCCGGCCCACTGCCGCCACCGGGTGGCGTGGACCGATGCCAGCCAGCCCAGTGTCTGGCTGGCGGTGCATCACGGCGCGGGCTGAGCGCCCGCGCGCATTGCGGCTGGCGCCTGACGGCTTACTCCCCGGATTGCTCCGGAAACACCGGCTCGCCCAGGTTCAGCATCAGCCGGTTCGCCCAGGCAAAGATGGCGATCGAGTGGATCAGGTCCAGGATTTCCGCATCCGTGACGCCCGCTTCCCGCAACGGCTTGAGTTGGTCGGCAGTGACTACGGCGGGCCGCTCGGTCAGTTCGATCGAGAACTTCGCGATTGCCCGCTCGCGCGCAGTCGTGCCGGCGGTATGGGGATCGTCGAACACCTGGCGGATCACGTCGTTGCGCTTGGCCAGTTGTTCGAAGCGCTGGGCATGGACCGATGCGCAGTAGACGCAGCCATTGATGCGCGACACCACCGTGGTGGAGAGCTCGCGTTCGGCGCGCGGCATGCCGCCGGGGGCGTACATGATGGCGTTGAAGGCGGTGGAGCGCTGGCGCAGGATTTCGGGCTGGTGCACCAGGAAGCGGTAGTAATCCTGGACCTTGGCCTTGGGATGGCTCTCTTCGAGTACGGCGACCTGCTCGGGCGTGGCCTGGTCGAGTTCGACCACGTCCAGCCAGGCCTTCCAGTCGAGGACTTCATTAGTGAAGCCGTGGGATTTGATGATCTCGCTCATGCCTGGGCTCCTGCGGCGTTGTCGTTCAGTGCTTTCAGCGCATCCAGGCCGGCCACCAGCCGGACCTGGTACGACAGGAAGGCGACCAGTTGCGCCAGCGTGACCACTGCCGGGGTGCTCAGGCCGGCGGCGGGCAGGGCCTGCAGCGCGGCCTTGTCGCCCTCAACGGGCTTTTCGATCAGCTTGCGGGTGAACTCCAGCATGGCGCGCAGGCGCGTGTCGGCAATATCCTCCGGCTGGCCTTCGGCCGCGGCGCGGACCTGGCTGGCATCTGCGCCGGCTTGCTCAAGGCGCGCGCGATAGTGTGCGGCCAGTGCCGTCGACGGCGTCAGGCGTGCCGCGTACAGCGCAACCAGCAGGCGCTCTGCCAGCGACAGGCCAGGCAGGGCGGGGTCGAACAGGGCGTCGTAGCTGCCTTGCGTGGCGGCCACGACCTTGTTGCGCTGGTGGCGCAGCGCGTGCGTGGCGCTACCCGGCGCGAGGCCGGTGAGCTGGTCGATCAGGTCGACCGTGGAAGTCGGGGGCTGGGTCATCGGACTCTCTAGGTTCAGGTCGGGTGGGATTCAGGCCTTGGCGGTGCGCAGCGCCGGCGGCGGGGCCGGCACCCATTCGTCGCCGAAGACTTCGGGTTCGGCATAGGCCTGCAGCGCGGCGTAGTGCAGCTCAACGTCTTCCTGGTACAGCAGCGCGGCAATGCCCTGGCCGAGCCGGCGTGCGCCGTCGCTGATCGCCGGGATGTCGCCGGACACGGTGCCATGGGACAGCGCCGCCGGATAGCAGAAGCAGTGGATGCGCGTGACGCCGGGGCAGGCGCCGGGCGTCTTCTCCTGGAATTCGAAGGCTGCGCCGAGATCGGGAGAATCGGACAACTCGCGGTCTTCCTGGCCCGCGGGCGGCGCATGGCGGTCGCGCCAGAAGCGGATATGCGGGGCGAAGGCGGCGAACTCCGGCCGTGTTTCCAGCGCGATGCGAAAGCCCGTCGAGAAGATCAGGAAGTCCAGCTCGAACGTGCCCTGCGGTGTCTGCACGTACAGGACATCGCCTTGCGCCTCGATCGCTTCCAGCGCTGCGCCCAGGTTGAAGTAGGCATTGGCATGGCGCGACACGCGCAGCGTGCTGCCGCGCGGCGGCGGCACCTGCTGGGTGTTGATGTAATGGCGCAGCCGCCATTTCCAGGCATCGGACAGCCCGTAGTGGCCGAAAGTCAGGCCCGGATTGCCGGCGCCCTTGCTCTTGTTGACGCGCGGAATGTCCGGGCGGCGGATCAGCATTTCGACGCTGGCGGCGCCCGCCTCCAGCGCGGTCGCGGCGCTGTCCATGCCCGAGGCGCCTGCGCCGACCACGCCCACGCGCTTGCCGCGCAGCTTGGCGTAGTCCATCTCGTCCGAAGAATGCGCCCACAGGTGGCGCGGCAGCGTGTCCGCGACCGGCGGCACGTAGGCACCGCCCAGGCCGTCACGGCCGGTGGCCAGCACCACGCGGCGCGCCAGCACGGTGTGCGGGCCGTCCGGGGTCTGCATCGACAGCGCCACCAGGCCGTCCGCGCGCGGCACGATGGCATCGACCTGGTGCTGGTTGCGGATATCCAGCGCCAGCACCTCTCGGTACCAGCGCAGGTAGTCCATCCATTGCAGGCGCGGGATCTTGTCCAGCGTTTGCCAGGCGGCCTCGCCGAACTGCGCCTCGAACCAGGCGCGGAAGGTCAGGGCCGGCAGGCCCAGCGCGGGGCCGGTCAGCTGCTTGGGCGAGCGCAGCGTCTCCATGCGCGCGGTGGTGGCCCACGGGCCTTCGAAGCCCGCCGGGGCGCGGTCAAAGGCGCGCACGCGGATGCCCAGGTGCGTCAGCGTGGCGCAGGCTGCGAGTCCCGCCATGCCGCCGCCGATGACGGCGGCGTCGAGCACGTCCTGGCCATCGTGGCTGCGCGGCATGGTCCAGGCCTTGGCGGGCAGGTCCAGCCAGGACAGGTCCCGGCGCAGGCGCGCTTCAAGCGCGGCCAGGCCGGCGGCGGGGATAAGGGCGGGAGCGGATAGGTCAGTCATGGCTTGGAAGTCCGGCATCTTGCGTGAGCGTGTCAGCGTCGTCGCTGGCATTGCCATAGAGCGATTGCAGCAGCGCGCCGTGTTCGGCGGGATCGCGCCGCACCAGGTCGGGCAACAGCGCGGCGGCGGCGTCCGCCACGGCCTGCACCAGCCCCAGCACCGCCGTGCTGGCCGGGCGGGCCTGTGGCGTGATCACGCCGAAGTAGAAAGGGATATCGGCATCGATGGGCCGCACGGCGATATCGGCCAGCGGCAGGCCGCGGGCGGTCACCGGCTCCAGCACGGCGATGCCCAGCCCGGCGCGCACCAGGGTCAGCGCGCTGATCGAGGTGTTGGTGTCGATCACGCCCGCTTTGGGCACGCCGGCGCCAGCCAGGGCCCGGTCGACGCGGCGGCGCAGCCGGTACGGGTTCTGCATGGTGACGATGCGGCGCCGGCGGCAGTCCTGCAGCGCGATCGCAGGCTGCGCGGCCAGTGCGTCGTCGGCACGCACGGCTGCGACGCATGCGGACTGGCCGATCCAGTGCACGGTCACGCCGCGGTGTTCCAGCGGCAGGCTGTTCAGGCCGATGTCGGCGGCGCCGGTCAGCACCGCGTGCACCACCTGTTCGGGCGACACACTCTGCACCGCGACACGTTCCGGCGCGCACAGCCCGCGCTCAAAGGCCAGCGCCAGCGCCGGCGGCAGCAGGCCGGCCGCCAGCGCCGGGGTCGCGGCAATGCGCAGGGGCCGGCCATCGCCGCGCGCCAGCGCCGCGGCGCGGGTGCGGATCTGCTGCATGCCGGCCAGCGTCTGCTCGACTTCGTCATAGAGCAGGAAGCCTTGCTCGGTCGGGCTGACGCGCGGGCCGCTGCGGGTGAACAGGGCAAAGCCCAGCTCGGCCTCCAGCTCCTGGATCAGCCGCGTGATGGCCGGCTGCGAGCGGCCGAGCAGGCGCCCGGCGGCGGTGACGCTGCCGGTGGTGACGACTGCGGCGAAGGCTTCCAGTTGCCGGATTTCCATGGCGGGCCGGGTCTCGGGATTAATGTATGTGTAATCCGGATTCTGACGCCTTCATCATGCAAATGGCAAATACTATTTCGGGATAAGGACATGCGACAGCTATGATGTAGCGATGCCGGGCGCACACCGGCCCCATATCGGGACAGACGTTTTGGCTTGGATCCACGGCAGTCGGGAGATTGGGAGAACAGGGCGCGCGCTGTGGCGGGCAGTGGCGTGGGTGCTGGCTGCCGCACTCGCGGGCGCGATGCCGGCGCGCGCGGCAGATCCGCTGCGCATCGGCTCCAAGCGCTTCACCGAGTCGTACATCCTTGGCGAACTGCTGACCCAGGCCGCGGGGCCGCCCGGCGCCGCGCAGCACCAGCCAGGGCTGGGCAATACCGCGATCGTCTTCGAGGCGCTGAAGGCCGGCAGCATCGACCTCTATCCCGACTACACCGGCACGCTCGCCGCCGAAATCCTCAAGCTGCCCCCCGGGGCCGGCCTCGATGCCATCCAGCGGGCACTGGCGCCGATGGGGCTGGGCGCGGCAATTCCGCTTGGTTTCGAGAACACCTACGCGCTGGCTGTGTCCGATGCCCGCGCCGGCGCGCTGCGCCGGCTGAGCGACCTCGCCGCGCAGCCGCAGTTCAGGCTCGGCCTGTCCCACGAGTTCCTGGGGCGCGCCGACGGCTGGCCGGGGCTGGCCAGCCGCTATGGGCTGCCGCAACGCCCGCTCGGGCTGGATCACGGCGTCGCCTACGAGGCCTTGGCCGCGGGACAGGTCGATGCCATCGACATCTATTCCACCGACGCCAAGATCCGCAAGTACAAGCTGCGCGTGCTGGAGGACGACCGGCATTACTTCCCGCGCTACGACGCGGTAGTGGTCTACCGCCTCGACGTTCCGCAGCGCTTCCCGCAGGCCTGGCAGGCATTGGAGCGGCTGGCCGGGCGCGTCAGCGCCGACGACATGATCGCCATGAATGCGGCGGCGGAGATCGATGGCCAGTCATTCGACGCGATCGCGCGCGCGTTCCTGGCCGGCACTGCGGGGCAAAAGGCAGCGCATGACGGTGCCGGGCCGCGCGGCCGGCTGTTTGCCGCGCTGTTCGGGCCCGACACCACGCGCCTGGCGCGGCGCCATGTCGGCCTGGTGGCGGGGGCGGTCGGTGCCGCCACGCTGGTCGGCGTGCCGCTGGGGATGCTGGCGGCGCGGCGGCGCCGCACCGGACAGGCGGTGCTTGGCGTGGTCAGCGTGCTGCAGACGGTGCCGTCGCTGGCGCTGTTGGCGATGCTGATTCCGCTGCTGGGCCGCATCGGCGTCTGGCCGGCCATGGTGGCGCTGTTTCTCTATGCCTTGCTGCCGATCGTGCGCAATACCGCGACCGGGCTGGAACAGGTGCCGCAGGGTATGCGCGACGCGGCGCGTGCGCTCGGGCTGCGCGGCGGGCAGGTGCTGCGCTACGTGGAGCTGCCGCTGGCCTTGCCGGTGCTGCTGGCGGGCATCAAGACCGCGGCCATCATCAGCGTGGGCACTGCGACCATCGCGGCCTTTGTCGGCGCCGGTGGTTTCGGCGAGCGCATTGCCACCGGGCTGGCGCTCAACGACACCACGCTGCTGCTCGCGGGCGCGATCCCGGCAGCGGTGCTGGCACTGGTGGTGCAGGCCGCGTTCGAAACCCTGGAGTGGGCGCTGCGCCGCCATCGCGATGCGCGCTAGCTGCCTTGCTGCGCGATCAGCCGCCCGAGGGTGGCGACGGCGGCCTCGGCCTCGTCGCTCCACAGGTGCCCGTAGTTGAGCCGGATGCAGTTGCGGTAGCCCTGCCGCGCGGAGAAGATCGGACCCGGCGCAATGCCGATGCCGGCGTCGAGCGCGGCATGGTGCAGCGCCAGCGCATCGAAGCCCGGCGCAAACTCGACCCACAGGAAATACCCGCCCTCCGGCCGTGACACGCACACGTCTTCCGGGAAATGCTGGCCGATGGCATCGATCATGCGGCCCTGCTGCGTCTCCAGCATGTGGCGCAGCTTGCGCAGGTGCTTGTCGTAGCCGCCGTGCTGCAGGTATTCGGCCAGCGCCACCTGCGTGGGCACGCCGGCCGACAGCGTGGTCATCAGCTTGAGCCGCTGGATGGCCTCGCCAAAGCGGCCCGGCGCCACCCAGCCGATGCGGAAGCCCGGCGCCAGCGTCTTCGAGAACGAGCTGCAGTGCATCACCAGCCCCTGCGTGTCGAAGGCCTTGGCCGGCAGCGGGCAGCGGTTGCCGAAGTAGAGCTCGCCATAGACATCGTCCTCGATCAGCGGCACCTGGTGGCGCGCCAGCAAGGCCACCAGCGCCTTCTTCTTGTCTTCCGACATGCTGGCGCCGAGCGGATTCTGGAACTGCGTCATGAACCAGCACGCCTTGACCGGGTGCCGTGACAGTGCGGTGTCGAGCGCGCCCAGGTCGATGCCTTCGGCGGGGTCGACCGGGATCTCCACGGCCTTGAGCCGCAGCCGCTCCAGCGCCTGCAGCGAGGCATAGAAGCCGGGCGATTCGATTGCCACCACGTCGCCCGGCTGCGTCACCGCCATCAGGCACAGGTTGAGCGCCTCGAGCGCGCCGTTGGTGACGATCAGGTCCTCGGCCGGCTGCGGCGCGCCCGCGCCCAGGTAGCGCAGTGCGATCTGGCGGCGCAGCGCGGCATTGCCCGGCGGCAGGTCGTTGACCGAGTACCACGGGTCGAGCGCGCGGCCGGCGCGCGCCAGCGACTTGCCCAGCCGCTCCCACGGGAACAGCTCGGGCGACGGAAAGGCCGAGCCGAACTGCACCAGCTCGCGGTCGCGCGCGCCTTCCAGCACGGCGAACACCAGCTTGGAGATGTCCACCTGCGTCGACACCTGGCGCGACGGCCGCGCCTGCGGCTGGGGCAGCTCGCGCCGTGCCGGTCCCGCCACGTAGTAGCCGGAGCGCTCGCGCGCCCGCACCAGTCCGCGCTCTTCCAGCCGGTAATAGGCCTGGAACGCGGTCGAGGGGCTGACGCCATACTGGGCCACGGTCTTGCGGATCGACGGCAGGCGCGTGCCCGGCGGCAGGCTGCCATTGCGGATATCGGCGGCCAGGGTTTCGGCAAGGGCTTCGTAGCGTTTCATGGCGGCTTGGCGGGGGCGGGGCGGGTCAGCGCATTATCTCCCCGCCAGGCAAACTGATACGTAAATTTTCCTGGTATCTGATGCTGTTATGGATGGCGCGCACAGCCCATAATCGGCATCTCGTACACAAAGGCGTTGTGCAAGGAGATGCCATGAACCCGTTGAGGCTGTTGCGGACCGTGCTGTGGGGCTTCTTTGGCCTGCGCCAGGGGCAGGAGCACCAGCGCGACCTGGACACCTTGCGCCCGGTGCCGCTGATCCTGACCGGCGTGGCCGTGGCCGCGGGGCTGGTGGTGTGCCTGGTGCTGGCGGCAAACTGGGCGGTGTCGGCTGCGTGAACTGACTGCCCCCATGCTTCTCTTGCCCCAAGGACTTGATATCGCCACATCCCGCGCGCTGCGCAAGCTGGCCAGCCTGACGCTGGCGGTGCTGCTGCCCATGGGCATGGCGCTGGCCGCCACCGACACGCAACAGATCGAACGCGGCCGCTACCTGGCGCGCATCGCCAACTGCGCCGCCTGCCATACCAGCGAAGGCGGCAAGCCTTTCGCCGGCGGCCTGCCGATCCGCACGGCGGTCGGCACGATCCATTCGACCAATATCACGCCCGATACCGGCAGCGGCATCGGCGCCTATACCCTGGCCGAGTTCGACCGCGCCTTGCGCCACGGCGTGGCGCGCGACGGCAAGCGGCTCTATCCGGCGATGCCGTATCCCTCGTACGCGCGCATGCGCGCCGAGGACGTGGCGGCGCTGTACGCCTACCTGCGTGCCGAGGTGGCGCCGGTCACCCAGCACAATCCCGCGCCGCAGATGCGCTGGCCGTTCAGCATGCGCAGCCTGCTGGCGGTGTGGAACGTCCTGTTCGTCGATGACGACCCGGTCCGCACCGACCCCGCGCGCGGCGCAGCCTGGAACCGCGGTGCCTACCTGGTGCAGGCGGTGGCGCACTGCGGCGCCTGCCATACGCCGCGCGGCAACCTGTTCGCCGAGAAGGGGCTGGACGAGCGCAGCCGCCATTTCCTGTCCGGGGCGAGCGTGGAGGGCTGGTCCGCCACCAACCTGACCGGCGACCAGGTCACCGGCCTGGGCGCGTGGTCGCGCGCGGATATCGCCGAATTCCTGCGCACCGGGCGCAACGGGCACGCGACCTCGTTCGGGCCGATGTCCACGGTAATTTCCACCGCCACCCAGTACATGAGCGCGCCCGACCTCGATGCCGTGGCCGCCTACCTGAAATCCCTGCCCGGCGCGCGCGGCGAGGACAAGCCGTTCCGGCACGATGCCGCCACCGCGCAGCAGCTGCGGCAGGGCCGCTTCGATGTGCCCGGTGCGCGCCAGTACGCGGTGTTCTGCATGCCTTGCCATGGCGCCGACGGCAAGGGCTTTGCCCGCGTGTTCCCGCCGCTGGCCGGCAACCCCACCGTGGCCGATCCCGACCCGGCCTCGCTGGTGAACCTGCTGCTCGACGGCGCCGTGACCGCGCGCGTGGGCACCGCGCCGGCGGATTACCACATGCCCGGCTATGGCTGGACGCTGGACGACCAGGAACTGGCCAATGTGCTGACCTTTATCCGCGGCAGCTGGGGCAACCGCGCGGCGCCGGTGCCGGAAGCCGCCGTGGCGGCACGGCGCAAGGCGCTGGCCGCGCAGCACCCGGCCGCGGCAGGCGACGCATCCCGATGAGCACCCGATGACGATTACGCGCAGAGACTTCCTCAACGGCACCGCCCTGACCATTGCCGCCGGCCTTGCGCCCGTGCAGTTGCTGCACGCGCAGCAGGGCGGGGCAGGCGTGGCGTATCCGCCCGCGCTGACCGGCCTGCGCGGCAACCATGCCGGCACCTACACGCTGGCGCACAGCCTGGCGCGCGAGGGCGCGAAATACCCGGTCGTAATGGCGCGCGAGGCTTTCGACCTGGTGGTGGTCGGCGGCGGCCTGAGCGGGCTGGCGGCGGCGTGGTTCTACCGGCGCCGTTTCGGCGCCAACCGGCGCATCCTGATCCTGGACAACCACGACGACTTCGGCGGCCATGCCAAGCGCAACGAGTTCACGGTGCGCGGCAAGCGGCTGGTGACCTATGGCGGCAGCGCAGAAATGCCGGCAGGCGCTGCCAGCGACGCCGCGGTGCGCGAACTGCTGGCGGGGATCGGGCTCGATGCCACGCGCCCGCCTGGCACTGTGCCTGCGGATCCCTATGCCGCGCTCGGCATGGGCCGCGCCGTGTTCTTCGATGCCGAGCATTTCGGGCGCGACCAGTGGGTGGCTGGCGATCCGTTCGGCGAGCTGATCGATTCCCGCAGCGGGCAGCAGGCCGGTGCCCCGGATGCGGCTGCCCTGTCGCGCTTCCTGGACAACACGCCTTTGCCTGCCGCGGACCGCGCTGCGCTGGCGCGGCTGGCCGCCGGCACCACTGATTACCTGCCGGCGCTGTCCGGGGCCGAGCGCGCGGCAGCGCTGCGCTCCATGCGTTACGCCAGCTTCCTGCGTGACAAGGCCGGCATCGGCCTGGCCGGGCAGCGCTTCCTGCGCAGCCGCAGCAACGATGCCTATGCGCTCGATGCCGATGGGATTTCGGTTGCCGACGCCATTGCCATCGGCCTGCCTGCCGGCGCCAACATGCCCGCGCCGGCGGGCAATGCGCGGCTTGGCAAGTCGCCGGCATCGCGCCTGTGGTTTCCGGATGGCAATGCCTCGCTGGCACGGCTGCTGGTGCAGAGCCTGATCCCGGGCGCGGCGTCGATCGCGCGGCCGGCCGATGTGGTGTCGGCCGCGTTCGACTACAGCCGGCTGGACCGCGACGGGCAGCCGGTGCGCCTGCGCCTGAACAGCACCGCGATCGCGGTCGAGCCCGACGGCAATATCACGCGCGTGACCTACGGGTTCAGCGGCAACCTGCATCGCGTCGAGGCGCGCCACGTGGTGCTGGCCGGCTACAACATGATGATCCCGTACCTGCTGCCGTCGCTGCCGGCCAAGCAGAAAGAGGTGCTGCACAACGAGGCCAAGGCGCCGCTGGTCTACACCAAGGTGGCGCTCGACCACTGGCAGGCGTTCGCCGCGCTGCGCACGCGCCGCATCCACGCGCCGGCCATGGCCTATACCGACCTGTGGCTGGAGCCGCCGGCGGGCAGGCAGCCCTCCGATCCGGCCGTGCTGCACATGCTCTATGTGCCGACCGTGCCTGACAGCGGCATGCAGGCGCGCGACCGCTTCCGCGCGGGCCGCGCCTTGCTGCTGGGCACGCCGTTCGACACGCTGGAGCGCGACATCCGCGCGCAGCTTGACCGCATGCTCGGGCACAAGGGCTTTGCTTCGAAGGACGTGATCCGCGGCATCACCGTCAACCGCTGGGCGCATGGCTACAGCTATATGCCCGACAGCCTGGCCGCTGAGAACGTGGCGCCCGACGCGGTGTGGCCAGGGCTGGCCGGCGTGGGCAATATCAGCATCGCCAACAGCGACAATGCCGGCAGCCCTTCGCTGACCGCGGCGGTGGGACAGGGGAAGCGGGCAGTCGAGCGGCTGCCCGGGTAGCAGGGCTTCAGCCTTCGCGCGGCGGCGTCAGCGCATCGATCTCGGCGTCCTTGGCTTCCCACTGGCGTGCCAGCCAGTTG
Source organism: Cupriavidus sp. CPT47-8839-RL05A (assembly GCF_058792255.1). Taxonomy (NCBI): domain Bacteria; kingdom Pseudomonadati; phylum Pseudomonadota; class Betaproteobacteria; order Burkholderiales; family Burkholderiaceae; genus Cupriavidus; species Cupriavidus sp. CPT47-8839-RL05A. The sequence continues at coordinate 94,178 of NZ_JBYTEG010000017.1, forward strand.
TGGAATTCCGTGCGGAAGGCCTTGTCGCTGCCGTAGTCGGCCTCGCAGAAGGCCGGCGGCACCGGCAACTGCCGCATGCGCACCAGCACCGGGCCGGCGCGTCCGCAGGCCAGGTCCCAGAAGCCTGGCGCGCCTTCCGGGTACACGATGGTGACGTCGAGCAGGGAGCGGAACTTGTTGCCCATCGCATTCAGCGCCACCGCCAGCCCGCCGGCCTTGGGCTTGAGCAGATGGCGGTACGGTGAGTCCTGGGCCGCGCGCTTGGCCTCGGTGAAGCGGGTCCCTTCGGCAAATACCATCACGCTGGTCGGCACCAGCGAAAACTTCGCGCAGGCGCGCTTGGCCGTTTCCTGGTCCTGGCGCCGCAACGCCGGATTGCGCCGCAGCTGCGCCTTGCCGTGGCGCTTCATGAACGGAAAGTCCAGCGCCCACCACGCCAGCCCGATCACCGGCACATAGATCAGCTGCTGCTTCAGGAAAAACTTCAGCAGCGGGATGCGCCGGTTCAGCGAGCGCTGCAGCACGAAGATATCGGCCCACGACTGGTGGTTGCAGTTGACCAGGTACCAGTCGGCATAGCGCAGTCCCTCATTGCCCTGGACGTCCCACGGCTCACGCTGGATCCACGCGAACCAGCCGGTGTTGCCGGAGATCCAGGCGGTGGCGATGCCGTTGAGCATCGGATCGATGCGCCGCCTGACGGCGGCAAACGGCAGCACCAGCTTGAGCAGCGCGAGCGGGAACAGCAGCGCGCACCAGAACAGCGTGCTGCCGCTCAGCAGCGTCCAGCTGAGCGTGCCGGTGAGCCACGCGAAGCGGCCGCGCGGCACCGGAGCCGGACGGCGGCGAGTTGGCGGTGGGGAGGGCTGACTGGTTGAGGCATTGGTGCCGGTGGCACCGGTTGAAGGGGAGGGAACTGAGGTCATGGATGCCAGTTTGCAGGCTTGAAAAGGTTGAGGGCTTGCGCGTGATCAAGGCAGGCACTATTGCGTGCGTACTTCAACTTGCCCAAAGGGGTGCATGGCATGCATTCTGCCTTGCCGCGGGGGAACGCACAGGCCTCAGAACACGATAGTCGCCGTCCCCATGAATGTGTTCGTACTCTTCAGGCGGTTCTTGCTGGCGACGGTCGGCACCCAGCGCAGGCCAAGCGAGAGCAGACTCTTGGCGCCGATCTTGGTGTCGTAGGTGACGATCGGGCCCACCGCCCAGTCATGTCCGCGGAAGCCGTTCAGGCGGTCGGCGAGCGGGCCGCTGTCGTCGCCGAGCTGCTGCGTCGTGCCCGCGATCAGCCCGAGGCCGGCACCGTTGGCAAAGCGCTTGAGCAGCATGGTGTCGAGCGTGAACAGCGGCGCGTTCTGGTAATCGGTGGCGTTGTTGCGGGTGTAGAACTGGATCCCCGCCACGGCATCGAACTCAAGCCCTTGTTCGGGAAACAGCTTGGTGTAGGCCACCTGCGGAATGAAGGTCCAGTTGTTCAGGCTGGGGTTGGCCAGGGCGTTGGGGTCGTACTTGCCGGTCGGCGCCCACACGTTCAGGCTCAGCGCCACGTGCTCGGTCTTCGAGAAATGGTAGCCCGCGATGATCGGTGCGAAGGTAATGTCGAACAGGTTCGATGCGGTGTCCTGCGTCTTGCCCCCCAGCCCGCCCACGCTGAGGTTGGCGGTCACCTTGGTCCAGACATAGGGCAGCGTGAAGCTGGAGGCAAAGTTCCAGGGGCCGGTGTCGGTGTCCCAGACTTTCATCACCGTTGCCAGGGTGAACGCGACTTTGCCGTCCACGCCCAGCGCTGCCTTGCCCGCGATGGGCACGCTGCGGCTGCCGCTGATCGAGCCATCCAGGTAGATCTCGCCGACGTTTACGATCAGCGCCGGCTCCGGCGACACGACCCCTACATTGGGAAGCACGCTGGTGCCGGTCACGGGTCGCCCCAGGGCGCCTTCAGTCGCGTGCGCACCTGCACAGGCAAAGAGGAAGGGGGCAGCAACGGCGAGCCGGTTTGCGATGGTCTTTGACATATTCACGGAATATGAAGTGCAAGGCCGGCCCGGCGCTTGCCGGAATGCCGGACCCTGGCGCATGCCTGCCAGCGCCAGCTACAGTGAAATCACACGGTAAGGCAATGCCCAACCCTTATATTTTTGCGAAATTGCATACTACCAGCAAAGACCGCCGTCACTGCCAGCGCGCAAACCGATGAAAATCTTCATCACGGCATCGTAAATATTTACTTCACAAGCCCTGAGACGCTCTGCGATGATGGAAACGCCATATTCAATGGCGGGTGTTACCAATTTCGTTCAGGGCGGCCTTTCGAAATGAATTCAGTCATGCAGAAACTACGGCTAGCTGCGGGTAGCGTTGCGGTGATCTTGCCGCTGCTTGCCAGTGCGGCCGGGCCATCGACAGAGGACATGAATTCGTCAAACAATCCGCTTAGCCCGACTATTACCCTGAACCTGCAGGACCAGTATGTCGGGCGCTATTACGGACTCGGCGACGAGGACGGCAACAGCGTCTTGTTGCGCGGCACCATTCCACACAAGCTGTTCGGGTTGCCGCAGATCGTCCGGTTTACGATGCCGGTCGTGACCACGCCGAACGTGGCGCCGGACGGCAGCAAGACCGGGCTGGGCGACCTGAACCTGTTCAACCTGGTCCTGCTCAAGGGGATGGGGATGGAATGGGGCATCGGGCCCCAGCTGACCATCCCGACGGCATCGCGCGACCAGACCGGCACCGGGAAATGGCAAGCCGGCCTGGCCGGCGTGGCTATCTCCCCGCAGAAATGGGGCATGGTCGGCGGGCTCGTGACCTGGCAGCATTCATTTGCCGGGGAAAGCGACCGGCCCACCCAGGACAACCTGACCGCGCAGCCGTTCCTGATCTATAACCTGCCGCAAGGCTGGTACCTGCGCAGCACCGCCACCTGGAATTTCGACCTCAAGCGTGGGAATTATTACATCCCCCTCGGTATCGGCGCGGGCAAGATCTGGAAAATCGGCAAGGAAACTTACAACGTGTTTGCCGAGCCGCAATGGACGGTGGGGCACGAGGGAGTCGGGGTGCCCAAATTCCAGGTGTTCATGGGCTTGAATATCCAGTTCCCACTGTAGCCATAAACAGGGACCCTTCATAACTTGCTGATGACCCGCTCCCAGGCAAGCCAGCGCATTGCATCGCTGCTAGGCGCACTGGCCTTGCTCTGGTGCGGCGCCGCCTTCGGCCAGGCTGAAGCGCCGGCTGAAAAGAAACCGCTGTCGTTCTTCGATCCTGAGGACGGCAAGCTGGACATGAGCGACTTCCTGCTCAATCACAAGGGCGCGCTGCCGGTGCCGGTCGTTATCACGGAACCAGCCGTTGGCTACGGCGGCGGGCTGGGGCTGATGTTTTTCTCCGAATCCATGGCGGATGCGGCGGCCAGCGCCAAGGCCAGTGGAAAGGGGCCCGCACCGCCGAACATTACTGCCATCGGCGGTGCGTATACGGAAAACGGCACCTGGGGCGCCGGCGTGGCGCACTTCCATACCTGGGACGGCGACCGCTACCGTTATCTTGGGGGCATCGCCAAGGTCAATGCAAACCTGGACTACTTCGGCTTGCTGAACCAGCCCCGTGCCTACGAACTCAGAGGCGTGGCATTGGTGCAGCAACTGCTCGTGCGGGTTGCCGATACGCGTTGGTACGTGGGGCCGCGCTACGTGTATTTCGATTCGACCGCGACCTTCAAGGTTGGCGATGCGGGTGAACTCGGCAGCTTCGACAAGACCCAGCGCATCGGCAAGGCCGGGCTGGTGGTGGACTACGACTCGCGCGACAACATCTTCTATCCCAGCCGCGGCAGCTATGCCGAGCTGGAGGCGCAGTTTGCGCGCGGCGGCTTTGGCAGCACGCAGTCATTCAATATGTACAACGCGCGCGGCTTCACCTGGCTGCCGCTGGCGCGCACCGTGATCCTGGGGCTGCGCGCCGATACGCGCTTTTCCACCGGCGACGTGCCGTTCTACGCGCAGCCGTTCGTGGACTTGCGCGGGGTGCAGAAGGGGCGCTACCAGGACCGCAATGCGCTGGCGGCTGAAATGGAGCTGCGTTGGGACGTGACGCCGCGCTGGTCGCTGCTGGGCTTCACCGGTGTCGGCAAGGCATACGGGCGCTGGCATGATTTTTCCGATGCCTCGACCGTCTACAGCGTCGGTGCGGGCTTTCGCTACCTGATTGCGCGCAAGCTCGGTGTCTCGATCGGTCTTGACGTGGCCCACAGCAAGGGCCAGAACGCCTTCTATATCCAGGTGGGGAGCGCATGGCACTGAGTTGCCGGAACCGCTCCATGTGCCGGTAGGGTGTCCTGGCGCCCACGCGCTCAACCTGCTCGCTACGCTATGGCAGCCAAGAAGATCAAGGACAGGAGGGGCATGATCGCCAGGCTGTCTGCCCCCGATGAGACGGCCAGCCGGAACTACCTACGCGAAGCGGTGCTGCTCTGCGAAACGCATCTGGCCGGGCTGCCGGATGTCTCCAGGCCTTACTTCGGCGGGCACTTCGTCTGGCAAAACCGCGTTCACTACTATGTGGCCGGCCAGGAGAACGGCGGCCGCAGCCGCTTGATCGAGGTGTTCGTGATCGACGCTGGCGAAAACCTGGAGCCGCTGCACGCCTTTCAGTATCCGCCACCGCTGGCAGCGCTGTTTCCGGCAGACTACGGCATCCTCAATGAGGGTGAGGAAGATCCGGCGGCCCTGACGAAGATGGTGCCAAGGGCAGATAGCGAGCGATGAGCAGGGCGCCAGTGGCAGTGCGCGCAAGAAAAACTTAATTCACTTGGCCTCCGAACGAGAAAAAGCTGACTTCTGATAGCCGTAGCCATCTGAGATCATGGTTTGCGCTGAGTCAGCATGATTCTTGTATACAAAGAGGCGGAGTGAATGAGCGGACGACGTAAAGGCAGCAATCCCGGCGCGGGCGCGGGGCGTTCCGGCTCGGTTGCGCTTGCCGCGGGACGGCGCAGCGGGCAGAAGGCACTGATCCTGGTGCTGCTGGGTCTCGGGGTCGCAGCAGGCCTCGGCGCCAGCTACTGGTACATGCAGGGGCGGACGCCAACGGCGCCCGCCATCGTCATCGGCGATGGCAAGCGCGGACCCGCTGGCATGGTGCGCGTGCCCGGCGGCGAATTCCTGATGGGCAGCGACAGCAAGATGGCCCAGGCCAACGAGAAGCCGGCACACAAGGTGCGTGTGCACGCCTTCTGGATGGACCAGCACCACGTCACCAATGCGGAATTCCGCAAGTTCGTCGAAGCCACCGGCTACGTCTCGACCGCGGAACGGGCACCTGACTGGGAAACCCTGCGGGTCCAGCTGCCGCCCGGCACGCCGCGCCCGCCCGACAGCGCCATGGTGGCCGGCGGCATGGTCTTCGTGGGCACGCCGCGGCCGGTGCCGCTGCAGGACTACTCGCGCTGGTGGCGTTATGTGCCCGGTGCCGACTGGCGCCATCCGACCGGCCCCGGCAGCTCGATCGAAGGCAAAGACAACCACCCGGTGGTCCAGGTCTCGTATGAAGACGCGCAGGCCTACGCCAAGTGGGCCGGCAAGCGCCTGCCCACCGAGGCGGAATGGGAGTTTGCCGCGCGCGGCGGGCTGGAGCAAGCCACCTATGCCTGGGGCGAGCAGTTCGCCCCCGACGGCAAGCAGATGGCCAATGTCTGGCAGGGCCAGCAGAACCAGCCGTTCCCGGTGGTCAGCCCCAAGGCGGGCGGGGCGCTCGGCACCAGCCCGGTTGGCACGTTCCCGCCCAACGGCTATGGCCTGGCCGACATGACCGGCAATGCCTGGCAGTGGGTGTCCGACTGGTATCGGGCCGACCAGTTCCGGCGCGAGGCCGGCAAGGCCCAGCCGATCGAAAACCCGATGGGGCCGCTGGTGTCCTGGGATCCGTCCGAACCCGGCGTGCCGGTCAACGCGCCCAAGCGCGTCACGCGCGGTGGCTCGTTCCTGTGCAACGAGGATTTCTGCCTGAGCTACCGCCCCAGCGCACGGCGCGGGACCGATCCCTTCAACAGCATGTCGCACCTCGGCTTCCGCCTGGTGATGGACGAGAGCCGCTGGGCCGAACTGCAGCGGCGGCCACCGGTGGCCATGGCCGGCAAAGCAGACCCGTTAGCGCGCTAGCCCCGCGCGCGACACGTGACTTCAACCACGGCAGCACGTGACAGGAGCGAACAACATGAACATCGCAGCGTCCCCGTCAATCCTTGCCAGCCACTTGCGCAAAGTCATCGCGGCGCTGGCGCTGGCCGGCCTGGCGCTGGCCGGCTGCTCCACCCCCGCGACTGCGCCCGCTGCGCCGGATACCGCGGCGCAGGCGGTGCAGCCGGCGGGGACGGCACTGGCGTCGTGGCGCGATGGTCAGGCCCGGCAGGCACTGCTGAAGTTCGTTGCCGACGTGACGCGGCCGGGATCGCCCGGTTTCGTCGCACCCGAGGAGCGCGTCGCCGTGTTCGACAACGACGGCACGCTGTGGAGCGAGCAGCCGCTGTACTTCCAGTTCTTCTTCCTGCTCGACCAGATTCGCGCCGCGGCGCCGCAACACCCGGAGTGGCGCAGCAACCCCGCCTTCAAGGCGCTGATGGCCAACGACATGGAGGGCCTGATGCGCAACGAGAAGCAGCTGGCCGGCCTGATCGCCACGGCCAACAGCGGCATGACCACGGACGAGTATGACCGCACCATCCGCGACTGGCTGGCGAAATCGCGGCATCCCAAGTTCAACCGGCCCTATACCGAGCTGGTCTATCAACCGCAGCTGGAACTGCTGTCCTACCTGCGCGCCAACGGGTTCAAGACCTACATCGTCTCCGGTGGCACCATCGAGTTCATGCGCCCCTGGAGCCAGGCTGCCTACGGCATTCCGCCCGAGCAGGTGATCGGCTCCTCGCAGGCCGTGCGCTACCTGGTGCGCGACGGCAAGCCGGTGCTGGTGCGCGACCCCAAGCTGGAATTCGTGGATGACGGGCCGGGCAAGCCGGTCGGCATCTACCGCCATATCGGCCGCCGGCCGATCCTTGCCGTGGGCAACTCCGACGGCGACCTGCAGATGCTGGAGTACACCACCGGCGGCGACGGTCCGCGCATGGGCGTGCTGGTGCATCACGACGATGCCGAGCGCGAGTTCGCCTATGACCGCCAGTCAAAGGTGGGCAAGCTCGACAAGGCACTGGACGCTGCCCGCGCCAAGGGCTGGACGGTAGTCAGCATGAAGCAGGACTGGCAGCAGGTTTACCCCACGGCTGGTGCGAAGTAGGCAGAAAAGGAAGCCGGCATGCCACGTGTGCCGGACGCAGGTCGAAGCAGTTTGACTATCGGGAGCAGCAATGCAACGAATGACAGAGTCCACCCCGGCAAGGCGCGGCGCGCGCTTTGCCATGGCCGCAATGGCGATCGCCATTGCGGCGATCGCCGGCTGCAAGAAGGCAGACGAGCCCAAACAGCAGGCGCCTGCCGCGCAGCAGCCGGCAACGCCGGCTCCGGCAGCGGCGCCGGACACGTCCGCGACGCCGGCACAGCCGCCGGCGCAGTCCAACCTGCCGGTTGCGCCTGAAGCCGCTTCCGCGCCAGCTGCTGTCAATACGTCGGGCAAGAAGCCCAACATCCTGGTGATCTTCGGCGACGACATCGGCCAGACCAACATCAGCGCCTACAGCATGGGCGTGATGGGCTACCGCACGCCGAACATCGACCGCATCGCCCGTGAGGGGATGATGTTCACCGACTACTACGCCGAAAACAGCTGCACGGCGGGCCGCTCGTCGTTCATCACTGGCCAGTCGCCGCTGCGCACCGGTCTGTCCAAGGTGGGCGCACCGGGTGCTCCCGTCGGCCTGCAGGCTCGTGACGTGACCATTGCCGAAGCCCTCAAGCCGCTGGGCTATGCCACCGGCCAGTTCGGCAAGAACCACCTCGGCGACCGCGACGAGTATCTGCCGACCAAGCATGGCTTCGACGAGTTCTACGGCAACCTCTACCACCTGAACGCCGAGGAAGAGCCGCAGCGCCCGTACTGGCCGAAGGACAAGAACGACCCGTATGTGAAGAATTTTTCACCGCGGGGCGTGCTGCACTCCACGGCCGACGGCAAGATCGAGGATACGGGCGCACTGACCACCAAGCGCATGGAGACCATCGACGACGAGACCACCGACGCTGCGCAGAAGTTCATCACCAAGCAGGTCCAGGCCGACAAGCCGTTCTTTGTCTGGATGAACACCACCCGCATGCACGCGTTTACCCATGTGCGTCCGTCCATGCAGGGCCAGAGCGGCATGCCCGGCAACGAATACGCCGACGGCATGATCGAGCACGACGGCGACGTCGGCAAGCTGCTCAAGACGCTCGATGACCTGAAGGTCGCGGACAACACCATCGTTATTTACACCACCGACAACGGCCCCAACCAGTGGTCCTGGCCAGACGCGGCAACCACGCCGTTCCGCAGCGAGAAGGACACCAATTGGGAGGGCGCGTTCCGCGTACCGGCGATGGTCCGCTGGCCAGGCAAGATCAAGCCAGGCACCGTCAGCAACGAGATGTTCTCCGGGCTGGACTGGTTCCCGACGCTGCTGGCGGCCGCCGGCGATGGCGATATCAAGGACCGGCTGCTCAAGGGCGCGTCACTTGGCAGCAAGAACGCCAAGGTGCACCTCGACGGTTACAACCAGTTGGGATACCTGACCGGCCAGACCAACAAGGGCGCACGCAACGAGTTCTTCTACTTCAATGACGATGGCGATCTGGTGGCAATGCGCTTTGACAACTGGAAGGTCGTGTTCTGCGAGCAGACTACGCCGGGCGGTTTCCAGGTATGGCAGGACCCGTTCAAGTGCCTGCGGGTACCCAAGGTCTTCAACCTGCGCATGGACCCGTATGAGCGTGCGGATATCGTGTCTGACCAGTACAACGACTGGCTGGGCAAGAACGCGTACCTGACCGGCATGGCAACGCTGAAGGCGACGGCCTTCCTGGAGACCTTCGTCACCTATCCGCCGAGCCAGCATCCGGCGAGCTTCAGCATCGACCAGGTACGCAAGCAGGTCGACAAGAAGATTGAAGAATCGATGAAGAAGAAGTAATGCAGTCAGTCATCAGCGCCGTCCGCCTGTGACGGCAGTTGAAACCGGCGAAGGCCCACGTACGCGCGGGCCTTCGCGCCAACGGTCCAGTTCATGATCGAATCTCATGCCGCCCCGGGCGGCAATGGTGGCAAGGACGGGCGCCGGGCGCGCTCCGCGAAGACCGAATATTCCGCATCCGCCTTGGCGCTGCGGGGCAACACGGCCGACCAGACGTGGCTTTGGGCGGCCGTTTTGCTGTTTATATCCGGCACGGCCGGACTGGTTTACCAGATCGTCTGGATCCGCCAGCTGTCGCTGGTGGTGGGCGTCGACGTGCACGCGGTCACCACCGCGGTCAGCGCCTTCTTTGCCGGGCTGGCCCTGGGCGGCTGGCTGTTCGGCCGCGTGGCCGACCGCCACGGCAATCCGCTGCGCCTGTATGCGTGGCTCGAAATCGGCGTGCTGGTGCTGGGCATCGGCGCCACCGTGGCGCTGGCGCATGCGGCAGCGCCGTTCGCCTGGCTGGAGCAGCGCACCGGATGGCTGGCGTGGGCCTTGCCCTTTGTGCTGGTGATCCTGCCTGCAGCCGCCATGGGCGGCACCTTGCCGGTGCTGATGCGCGTGCTGACGCCAGGCGCCGGCCGTGTGGGCGTGCATGGCGGGCGGCTGTATGCCGCCAACACCGCCGGCGCGATCGCCGGCACGCTGCTGGCCGGCTTTGTGCTGGTGTCGCTGCTGGGCATCCTGGGCAGTGCGGTGGCGGCGGGCGTGCTCAATGGCGCCGCCGCGCTGGCGGCCTGGTTGCTGGCGGCACGTACGCGAGCTGCGGCCGAACCGGTTGCCGCCGCTGCCGGGCAAGGCGCCGCTGCCGGCGGCGATGCCGCCAACGGCCGGCTGGCGCTGGTGCTGTATGCCGCTGCCGGCGGCATTGCCCTCGGCTACGAAGTGGTCTGGTCGCAGGCCATCGTGCAGTTTCTCAGCACGCGTACCTTCGCCTTTACCGTGGTGTTGGCAACGTACCTTGCCGGCCTGGCCATTGGCAGCGCGCTGGCTGCGCGCCATGCCGACCGGGTGCGCGACCCCTGGGGCGCCTTCGGCCTGCTGGTGGCGGGGGCGGGGCTGGTGGCGTTGCTTGAATTCGTGTTGCTGGGCGAATGGCTGCTGCGTGCGCAGGGCAGCCTGTCCGCCTGGGTGCAGGGGCTGACGTCCAGCCCGCTGGTGGCGGCCTGTGCCAGCTTTGCGCTGGCGGCGCTGTCGGTCGTGTTCGTGCCCACGCTGTTGCTGGGCGCGGCGTTCCCCTTCGTGCTGCGCGTGAGCGTCGATAGCCGGCACGTCGGCGCCGGCGTCGGCAGCGTGGTGGCGCTCAATACTCTGGGCGGCATCGCCGGCACGGCGCTGGCCGGTTTCGTGCTGGTGCCTTACCTGGGGCTGGTGCACACGCTGTCGCTGCTGGCAGTGGCGGCCGCCGTGGTCGGCGTGGTGGCGGTGGCGCTGGGTAGCGGCGTGGGCCGCGTAGCGCGCTGGGCGGTGCCGATGGTCGGCGTGCTGGCGGTGCTTGCCGCCGCGCTGGCCCCTGCGGACCGGCTCGCCACGCTGCTGGCGCGGGCGCGCGGCGGCGAACTGGTGTTCTATGAGGAGGGCCGTGGCGCGACCGTGGCGGTGGTGGAGCAGACCTCGTCCAGCAACCGCTTCCGGCGCCTCTATATCCAGGGCGTCTCCAATTCAGGCGATGCCATGACCTCGCAGCGCTATATGCGGCTGCAGGCGCTGTTGCCGCTGATCGTCCATAGCGGCACGCCGAAGTCGACCCTGGTGATCGGTCTTGGCACCGGCATCACGGCAGGCGCCACGCTGGCCTGGCCTGGGCTGGAACACCGCGTGGTGGCGGAGCTGCTGCCGCCGGTGGCGCGTGCCGTGCCCAGGTTCGAGGGCAATTTCGGCGTGGCCACCGACAAGCGCATCGACATCCGCCTGCGCGATGGCCGGCGCGAGCTGCTGCAGAGCGCGCAGCAGTACGACCTGATCACCCTGGAGCCGCCGCCTCCGTCGGCGGCCGGCGTGGTCAATCTGTATTCGACCGATTTCTACCGCCTCGCGGCAGCGCGGCTGCAACCCGGCGGGCTGGTGGCGCAGTGGCTGCCGCTGCCGACGCAGAACGACGAGGACACCCGCATGCTGGTGCGCAGCTTCCTGGACGTGTTCCCGCACGCCATGCTGTGGACCACCGAGCTGCACGAGATGATGCTGGTGGGTTCGCTGTCGCCGCTGGCGCTGGATGCCGCGCGCATCCGCACGCGCTTTGAACAGCCGGAAGTTGCTGCCGCGCTGCAGGCCGTGGGGGTGCGCTCGCCGGCGGCGCTGATGGCGACCTGGGTCACCGACCGCGCCGGCCTGGACTGGTATGCGGCCGATGCGCCGGCCGTCACCGATGACCGCCCGCGCATCGAATACGCCGGCTGGGTCCGCCGCGACGCCTTCCCGGAAACCCTGTCCAGGCTGCTGTCGCTGCAAAGCGAACCGCCGCTGGCGGGCGCCGATGACGCATTCTGGCGCGACCTGCGCCGCGAGCGCGAAGTGCTGCACACCTTCTACCGCGCCGGCCTCGATGCCTACCGCGGCGACCGCGAAGCCTGGGCCAGCCATATCACGCAGGCCATGCGCGCTGATCCCGACAATCCCTACTACGCCTGGTTCGTCGGCGGCCAGTCAGCTCGCCCCGCCCGCCGCGCACCTGCTGAACCAAGGAACACGCCATGAGCGCACGCGACGACGTCCTGGCCCTGCAGCAGCGCATGGGCGAATCGATTGTGGGGCAGCAGCGCATGATCGAACGCCTGCTGCTTGGCCTGTTGGCCGATGGCCACCTGCTGGTGGAAGGGTTGCCGGGGCTGGCCAAGACGCGGGCCATCAAGATGCTGGCGCGCAACCTGGATGCGCGGCTGTCGCGGATCCAGTTCACGCCGGACCTGCTGCCCGCCGACATCACGGGCTCGGAGGTCTACTTCACCGAAGGCGGCAAGGGCGAGTTCCGCTTCCAGGCCGGCCCGGTGTTCGCCAACCTGGTGCTGGCGGACGAGGTCAACCGCTCGCCGGCCAAGGTGCAGGCGGCTCTGCTGGAAGCCATGGAGGAGCGCCAGGTCACCGTCGGAGGGACCACCCACAAGCTGGAGCCCCTGTTCCTGGTCATGGCCACGCAGAACCCCATCGAGCAGGAAGGCACCTATCCGCTGCCTGAAGCGCAGATGGACCGCTTCCTGATGCACGTCAACGTTGGCTATCCGGAGGCAGATGCTGAAGGCGAGATCGTCAGGCTGGCGCGCGGCGAGGAAGTTGCCGACGGTGCTGCAGGTACGGCGACGCAGGCGCACAAGCTTGCGCAGGACATCATCTTCGCGGCCCGTGCCGAGATTCATGCGATTCACGTGAGCGATGCCGTGGCGCGCTATGTGGTGGCACTGGTGCACGCCACGCGCGAGCCCAAGCAGGTCGACGACGATCTCGACAATTGGATCCAGATCGGAGTCAGCCCGCGCGGGTCGATCGGGCTCGACAAGGTGGCGCGGGCGCATGCGTGGCTGCGCGGGCGGGACTTCGTCACGCCGGAAGACGTGCAGGCCATCGTGCACGAAGTTTTTCGCCACCGGCTGATCCTGTCGTACGAAGCGCATGCCGCCGGCATCACGGCTGACGCTGTCATCGACCGCCTGGTGCAGCAGGTCGCCGTAGCCTGATCCGCCGGAGGCGACCGCATGCGCGCCAACCTTCGATCCCGGACCCGCTCGCCCGTGCCGGACGCCCATGACGCGGCCAGCCGCGCCACGCCGGGCGTCAGCGTGGATGCAGCGGCACTGGCCGCGCTGGAAGTGGCTGCGCGCGACTTCCACTTCCTGCCGCGCCAGCCGGTGCACAGCGTGCTGGCCGGCCGCCACGCCTCCAAGGTGCGCGGACGCGGGCTGACCTTCGAGGAACTGCGCCTGTACCTGCCCGGCGACGATATCCGCAGCATGGACTGGCGCGTGACCGCGCGCACCGGCCAGCCGCACGTGCGCGTCTACACCGAGGAAAAGGACCGCCCAGTGCTGCTGGTGGTGGACCAGCGCATCAATATGTTCTTCGGCAGCCGGCGCGCGATGAAGTCGGTCAGCGCGGCCGAGGCCGCGGCGCTGGCCGCCTGGCGCGTGCTGGCCGAAGGCGACCGCGTCGGCGGCGTGGTGTTCGGCGATGCGAAGGCCGAGGAGTTCACCCCGCGCCGCAGCCGCGAAGCCGTGCAGCAGCTGCTGGGCGGCATCGCGCGCTTCAACCAGGCCTTGCGCGCCGATGCGCCGGCGCGGCGCGCCGCGGGGCAGCTGAACGCGGCGCTGGAGCGCGCCGCGCGCATGGCGCGCCATGACTGCCTGGTTATCGTCATCAGCGATTTCGACGGCCATGACGACCGCACCCGCGACCTGATGCTGGAAATGGCCGCGCGCAACGACGTGCTGACCATCCTGGTCCACGATCCCTTCCTGATCGAGTTGCCGGAGTCCGGCCAGCTGGTGGTCAGCGACGGCGAACTGCAGGTGGAGCTGGGCTTCGGCCATGCGGCCACGCGACGCAGCATTGCGGAGTTTGTCGATACGCACGCCAAGGCGCTGCTGGACTGGCACCACGCCATCGGCGTGCCGCTGCTGCCGCTGTCGGCGGCAGAGGAAACGGCGCTGCAGCTGCGCCGGCTGCTGGGCCGCCCGCTGCAGCAGACGCCGGTGCGGCAACGCGCAGGAGCGGCGCGATGAGCCTCACGCACAGCACCGCAGCGGGCGTCGAAGACAGCACGGGCGTCGCTACGCTGGCCACCCTTGCCGACGTAGCCGTGCCGCCGCCCCCGTCGTGGGTGCCGCAAACCATCGGCTGGCCGATCGCCGGCGGCTTGCTGCTGCTGGTCCTGGCCTGGGCCGGCTGGCGCGCGTGGCGGCGCTACCGCGCCAACCGCTACCGGCGCGAGGCGCTGGCCGAACTGGCAGGACTGCCGCTGGGCGCTGACCCCGCGCACCGCGTCGCAGCGCTGCGGCAGATGGCGGCGCTGCTCAAGCGCACGGCGCTGGCCGCGTGGCCGCGCGCCCAGGTTGCCAGCCTGGCCGGCGGCGGCTGGGCCGAATTCCTGCAGGCACACGCCGGGCGCGCCCAGGATGCCGCGCCGCTGCTGGCTGCGCTGGTGCAGGACGCCGAATACCGCGACGACGCGGTGCTGGCGCAATGGCCCGAGACGCAGGTGCAGGCGGTGGCCGGCGCGTGCCGGCGCTGGATTGCGGAGCACCATGTACCAGTTTGAATACCCCTGGCTCTTCGTGCTGCTGCCGCTGCCGTTGCTGCTGTGGTGGTGGCTGCCGCCGTACCGCGAGGAAAGCCCGTCGGTGCGCCTGCCGTTCTTTGGCGAGGTGGCCAGCGCCGCCGGCCTGACCCCGGCCACCGGGGCCGTGGTGCCGCGCCGCAACCGGCTGCAATGGGTGCTGGCGCCGCTGGCGTGGGTGCTGGTGGTGACGGCGCTGGCGCGGCCGCAGTTCCTGGAGGCGCCGATCCAGAAGGTGCAGCCGGCGCGCGACCTGCTGATCGCGCTGGACCTGTCGCAGTCGATGGACACGCGCGACTTCCGCGACCCGTCCGGCGCGCTGATCCCGCGCGTGCAGGCGGTGCGGCAGGTGGTGAGTGGTTTTGTCGCCAGGCGCCCGGGCGACCGCATCGGCCTGATCGTGTTTGGCGACGCGCCGTACCCGCTGGCACCGTTCACGCTGGATCACCCACTGGTGCAGACGCTGATCACCGGCCTGCTGCCGGGCATGGCCGGGCCGAGCACGGCGCTGGGCGATGCCATCGGGCTCGGCATCAAGATGTTCGAGCACAGCGAAGCGCCCGAGAAAGTGCTGATCGTGCTGACCGACGGCAACGACACCGCCAGCCGGATGCCGCCCGAGCGCGCGGGGGGGATCGCCAGGGAGCGCAAGGTGGTGGTGCATACCATCGGCATCGGCGATCCCAATGCTTCGGGCGAGGAGAAGGTCGATCTCGGCGTACTGCAGCGGCTGGCCGCGCAGACCGGCGGGCGCTACTTCTTCGGCGCCGACCAGGCCGGGCTGGAGACCATCTACGCGACGCTGGACCGGATCACGCCGCACAACCAGAAGACCTTGTCATGGCGGCCGCGGCGCGAGCTGTTCATGTGGCCGCTGGGGGCAGCGCTGGCGCTGGTGCTGGCGTACCAGTTGCTGATGTTCGGCTACTCGGCGTGGTTGTCGCGCCCGCGCCATTCGGCTGAAAGCGCCGACGAGATGGTGAATGCCGGCGGGGAGGGGCGCTGATGCAAGCCCTGCTCGACACGCTTGCGCACTTCCATTTCCTGCGCCCGTGGTGGCTGCTGGTACTGGTGCCGGCAGCCCTGCTGGTGTGGGCGGTGCAGCGCCGCGGCGACGTGCGGCGGCGCTGGCGCCAGACCATCGCGCCGCACCTGCTCGACGCGCTGATGATCAGCGAACGCCGCCGCGTGGCGCTGCGCCCGGTCCACCTGACCGCGCTGCTGCTGGCACTCGGCGCCATCGCGCTGGCGGGGCCGAGCTGTCGGCAGGAGCGCCCGCCGTTCCTGGACGACAAGGCGCCGCTGGCGATCGCCGTGGACTTGTCGCGCACCATGGACGCAGTGGACGTCACGCCCACGCGGCTGGAGCGCGCCAAGCTCAAGATCAAGGCGCTGCTGGCGCGCCGCGACGGCGGCCGCACGGCGATCTATGCCTATGCCGGCTCCACCCACCTGGTGCTGCCGCTGACGGACGACACCAACCTGCTGCAGACCTTTGTCGATGCGCTGCAGACCCGCATCATGCCGGTGCCGGGGCGCGACATGGCACAGGCGCTGCGCACCATCGACGCCGACCTGGCGCATGAGCCGGTGCCCGGCACCATCCTGTTCCTGACCGACGGCGTGGACCCCGCCGCCGCCAGGGCCTTCCGCACGCAGGCGGACAGCGGCCGCAGCCAGCCGGTGGTGCTGGCCATCGGCACGGAACCGGGCGGGCCGCTGCGCAATGCAGAGGGCGGCTATGTCGAACAGGACGGCGCGCGCGTGTTCGCGCGGCTGGACGTGGCGGCGTTCAAGCGCTTCGGCGACGACAGCGGCGCACCGCTCGCCACCTTCACGCCCGGCAGCGACGACGACGTGGCGTGGGTGCAGCGCCATGTGCAGTCGCACCTCGAACAGATGCAGGCTGGCGACCGCACGCGCTGGAAGGATGAAGGCTGGTGGCTGGTGCTGCCGGTCACGCTGCTGGCCATGCTGTGGTTCCGCAAGGGCTGGACCGTGCGCTGGAGCGCCGGCCTGCTGCTGGCGCTGGCGCTCGCCGCACCGCAGCCGGGCTTGCGCGCACAGCAGGCCGATGCCGCGCGGCCGTGGCGCTTTGCCGACCTGTGGCTGACGCATGACCAGCAAGGCCGCCGCGCCTTCGAGCAGGGCGACTTCGCGCGCGCCGCGACGCTGTTCGACGATGCGATGTGGCGCGGCGTCGCCCAGTATCGCGCCGGCCAGTACGCGCAGGCGGTGCAGAGCTTCGCGCTGGTCGATTCACCGCAGGCCGACTACAACCAGGGTAATGCGCTGGCGCGGCAGGGTCAGTACCAGCAAGCCGCCGCGCGCTACCGCCAGGCCCTCAGGCGCCAGCCGCAATGGCCGGCGGCCACGGCCAACCTGGCACTGATGGAAAAGCTGCTGGCGCAGCAGAAGCCGAAAGACAAGCCAGAGCCCGACGACCAGGAAGAGCCCCCCGACGTGCCGCCGGATGAAATCAAGTACGACGCCGCGAAGCCGCCGGAGCAGGGCGGCCAGTCCATGCATATCGGCCTGACGCAGGACGCCGAGATGTGGATGCGCGCGATCCAGAGCACGCCGACCGACCTGCTGCAGCGCAAGTTCGCGCTGCAGCGCGGGCAGGCCGCACCGCAGCAGGGGCAGCCATGAGCGGCCGCGCCGTGTGTCAGCGCGCGTGGCTGCGGCAGCTTGCGCCGCTGGTCTTGCTGATGGCGGCATTGCTGCTGCCCTTGCTGGCGCGTGCCGCCGAGCCCATCGTGCGCGTGGAAGTGGGCGCGAAGCAGCCGGTGCTGGTCGGCCAGCAGGTCAGCATCGATGTCACCATCCTGGCGCCCAACTTCTTCATGTCGGCGCCGGCCTTCCCGGTGCTCCAGGTGCCGGGCGCCGTCGTCACCATGCCTGACCAGCGCGCGCTGAACTCGATCGAAACCATCGATGGCGTTGCCTACGCCGGCATCCGCAAGACCTATGCCTTTACCGCCGAGCAGGACGGCGACTTCGAGCTGCCATCCGCGACCGTGCGCTTCACTTATGCAGGCGACGACGGCGCGCCGCGCGAGGGCAGCGTGACCTTCCCGCCCACGCGGATCAGCGCGGGAGCCGGCGGCGCGGTGAAGGCCGGCGCCGGAACCGGAGGGCCCTTGCTGCCGGTGGCCCGGCTCACCGTGACGCAGGCGCTGGACCACGCCTCCGACGAAGGCACCGTGCGGCTGCGCGCGGGCGATGCCCTGGTGCGCACCGTCACCACCTTTGCGCCGCAGACCCAGGCCATGATGATCCATCCACCGCACGCCGCGGCGCCGCGCGGGGTGCGGGTCTTCAGCGCCGATGCGCGGCTGTCCGATCACGCCCAGGACGCGCCCGGGCCGGGCGGCACGCGCGTGGATGCCATCACCTACGTGTTCGAGCGGACCGGTACCTACACGCTGCCGGCGGTGACAGTGGATTGGGTCGATCCGATCACACGCAAGCCGGCAAAGTCCGAAGCGCCCGCGATCAAGGTGGTAGTGGCTGCCGCGCGCGCGGGCAGCGCGCTGGCCCCGGGCGGTCCGTCTGCCGGCGCGCTTCCGGGCGAGGGCGGCTTGCCCTGGCGGACGTTGCTGTGGGGGGCAGTGGGGCTGCTGGCTGTGCTGGCAGCCGGGCTGTCGTGGTGGCGTATGCGGCCGGCGCTGGCCCGGCTGCGCCAGCGGCTGGCCGAGCGCAAGCGCGCCCGCGCCGAAGGTGCCGACGCGCAGCTGGAAGCAACGCTGCAAGCCTGCCAGGCAGGCAATGCCGCTGCCGCCAGCCAGGCGCTGGGGGCATGGACGCGCGCCGCCCATGGCACCACCCCCGCAGTGTGGGCAGAGTCGCTCGGCGATGCCGCCCTTGCCGATGCCGTGACCGGCCTGCAACGCCACCTCTACGGCGCGTTGCCGGCCCAGGCCGCCTGGAATGGCACCCCGTTGGCCCAGGCCCTGCGCCGCCATGCCGCCAGGGCACCGGTGCGCCGGCACCGGCAAGCCATACGCGCACTGCCTCCGCTCAATCCCTGACAACAAGTCCCCCGCAAGCGACGCCCCCTATGAAATGCTCCGTTGATCTGTTTGCAGGCAACCCGTTGATGGTGCTCTTCATCACCGTGGGCCTGGGTTACTTCATCGGCAAGGCACGCGTGGGCCCGATCCAGCTAGGGGGAGTCTGCGGCACGCTGATCGTCGCGCTGTTCATGGGGCAGACCGGTTGCCAGATGCACGGCGAGCTCAAGGACATGGCCTTCGCGTTGTTTATCTTCGCCATGGGCTACTCCGGCGGGCCGCAGTTCTTTGCCAACCTGAACCGGTCGAGCCTGCGCTATATGGTCCTGCCGGTGGTGGAAGCCATCGTCGTGCTCGCCATCGCCATCGGTGCGGCCGCCTACCTGGGCTTCGATCCCGGCACCGCCGCCGGCCTGGCCGCCGGTGCGGCGACGGAATCGGCCGTGGTCGGCACCGCCGCCGAAGCGCTGAAGCACCTGGGGCTGGACGCCGCCACCGTGAGCCGCTACGAGGCCAATATCGCCACGGCGTATACGCTGACCTACCTGGTCGGCCTGATCAGCATTGTGTTCTTCACCAGCCAGATCGCGCCGGCCTTGCTGGGCATCGATCTGCGCAAGGCCGCCAGGGAAGTCGCCGCGAAGATGGATGCCGCGTCCGAGGACGACGTCGCGACGCAACCCGCGCTGCCGCGCCTGATCGGGCGCGCCTATTCCGTGCACCAGGCCGCCGGCATGACGGTGAGCGAGCTGCAGCAACAGGTGGGTGGCCGGGCGTCCATCGTCACGGTGCTGCGTGATGGCACCAGCATCGAGCTTGGCGATGACGACAAGGTCCAGGCCAGCGATATCCTGGCCATGGTCGGGATCCGCAGCAACCTGCTGAAGGCGGCAGCCCTGATCGGGCCCGAAGTCCTGCTGCCCGAGGCCCACACGGATGCCATCCAGCTGGTCGAAAAGCAGGTCATCGTGAACAAGCCCAGGGTCAACGGCAAGACCATCGGCGAACTGGCCCGCCTGGCCGGCGCACGCCGCCTGCGTGAAGTCTGGATCCTGCAGGTGCGGCGCTCGGGGATGTCGCTGCCGATTACGCGTTCCACGCCGCTGCAGCATGGGGATGTGGTCACCATCGTCGGCCTGGAGCCGTCGCTGTCCGAAGCCATTGCCGGAATCGGCGTGGAAGCGAAGGCAACCGAGGTCACCGACCTGGTTTTCCTGTGCGTGGGCATCCTGGCAGGCCTGCTGGTGGGAACCCTGAGCCTGAGCCTTGGCGGGATGCATATTTCGCTTGGCAGCGGGGGCGGGGCGCTGCTCAGCGGCCTGGTGTTCGGATGGATCAATTCAAGAAGGCCGTCGCGCGGCACCTTCCCGAGGTCGGCCGTGCAGATCCTGAAGGACCTGGGCCTGGCGGTCTTTGTCGCATGCGTCGGCTTGTCCGCCGGGCCGGATGCGATCTCCCTGATCCGGGAGCACGGCGCGGTGCTGCCGCTGATCGGGCTGGCCGTGTCGCTGGGGCCGGCGTGCCTGTCCTTGTGGATCGGGCACAAGATCCTGAAGATCGAAGGCCCGCTGCTGGTTGGCGCGATTGCCGGGCAGCACGTGAGCACCCCGGCGATCAGCGCCATCCTGGCCGCCAGCCACAGCTCGGTGCCGTTGCTGGGCTACACCATTACCTATGCCATTGCCAACGTGCTGCTGCCGGTGCTGGGGCCGATCATTATTTCGCTGGCGTTCAAGTTCACTTAGCTGACATGTGCGCATGAAGGGCCGGTGCCGGCCTACGCATAATCGAGCGGCAGCGCCGTGGTGTACTTGATCTGCTCCATCGCAAAGCTGGAACTGACGTCTGCCAGCTCGGCGCCCTGGATCAGCTTCTTGTAGACGCGGTCGTAGGCGGCAATATCCGGCACCACCACGCGCAGCAGGTAGTCGGTATCGCCGGCCATGCGGTAGAACTCGGTCACTTCCGGGATCGATGCCACCAGCCCGTGGAACTGCGCCAGCCATTTCACGTTGTGCTGGCTGGTGCGGACCGAGACAAAGACCGTGACCCCGGCATTGAGCTTGTCGGCGTCGAGCAGTGCCACGCGTTTGCGGATCAGACCGGCGTCTTCCAGCCGCTGGATCCGGCGCCAGCATGGCGTCGAGGTCAGGCCGACGCGTTCGCCGATCTCTGCCACCGGCACGGTGGCGTCTTCCTGCAGGATGGCGAGAATCTGTTTGTCGTAGCGGTCCATGGCGCGTAGCGGTTCAGGTGAGGGTGGGCAGGCGCGCGCATGCGGCGCGGCTACGCGCGGAAAAAGCTAGGCGTCGGCGGTCGCCACCAGCAGGTTCACGCCGGTGGCAATGTGGTCGCGGTGCACGCCGTAGAGGTGCAGGGACACGGCGATCTCGTCGCTGGCATTGCCCAGCGCATGGATATGCTGCAGCCCGGCCGGCACGCTGAAGGTATCGCCGGCCATGCGCGTGACGGTGTTGGCATGGCGCGCCTGCCGGCTGGCGGGATCCCACCGGTAGTGCTGCTCGCTCAGCGTGCCGCGCAGCACGCGGTAGGCACACCAGGTGCGATGGCCGTGCACGGGGCTGGCCTGGCCCGGGCGCCAGACCAGCACCATCGCCGAGAAGCGCTCCAGCGGGTCGGCATGGACCAGGTGGCGGGCATAGGTATCCGGCTTGCCGAGCAGGGCGCCTGGCGGCAGTGTTGCAAGCAGCGTGTCGGTGTCCGGCAGGTGCATGGCGATGTGGCCGGCCACCATGCGCGCGCTGTGGGCGAAGGTGGCCTCGAGATTGAGCGCCAGCTGGTCGAGCGGCGCGGCTGGCGAGGGGAGATGCGGGAGAGTTGCCGGAGGGGCGGCAGTCAGGGGAGATCCGGTCGGCATGGCAGGCACCTTGGTCTTGTTCTGGGTACGTGTCCATGATATTTGCGGGCAGGAGCACAGGCGTGCGAACTGTCGTTCAAAATCGACAGGAATTGTAATTCTATTCCTCAGATCAGCATATCCTTAGAATCAGATGCTCGAATCAGGTCGGGGCAGGTGGTTGGACAGCTCCCTCATGATCTTCAGTCCAGCTCGGCGAGCAACGCCTTGGCCTGCTGCAGGTCCGCGGTGTCGAAGCCTTCGGTGAACCGGCCGTAGCCCTCGGCCAGCATCTCGCGGGCGTCGACCTCCTTGCCGTGTTGCCGCCACAGCCGGCTCAGGGACATCACCGCGCGCAGCTCCAGCGACAGGGCGCCCTGGCGGCGCGCGATCGCAATCGCCTGCTGGAAGCAGGCCTCGGCCTCGTCCCGGCCGGTGCCCGCCGCGCCCGCGCAGCCTGGCTGCAGCAGCGTCAGTTCCCCCTTGAGCCGATACAGCTCCGCCTCGTACAGGCGCTCGTGGGTTCGGTCCGCCACGGCCAGCGCCTCGGCCAGCATCTGCAGCCCTGCCTCGGCCTGTCCCGCTTTCCCGTGGGCTTCGGCCAGCAGCGCCAGGAAATGTGTCTGCCAAATCGCTGCCCCGGTGGCCCGGTAGGCGCTCAGGCCCTGCTGCATCGTCTCGATGCCTTCCGCCGTGCGTCCCTGCGCGACCAGCGTCCAGCCCGAGAGGATGGTTCCGGAAGTCAGCCAGAACGGGAAGCCGTGCTCGGTCGAGAGGGCGAGAAGTGCTTCAACCAGTTCATGCATCGGCTGCGTCTCGCCGCGGTACAGGCGAAGCATGGCGGCGAAGGTCAGGGCATTGGCCGAGTCAGGAGGGTGGGACAAGGTCCGGGCCAGCGCGAGCATTTCCTGGCTGCGCGCGAGGGCCTGGTCCGGATAGCCGAGCAGCCACAGGTCCAGGGCCAGGCAGGCCAGCGCCAGCACACCGGGCTCCAGGAAGAAGGCAGGCGACTGGCACTTGCCCGAGTCATAGAGCACCAGGGCCTGTTCCAGCTGCGTGCGGGCAGCGCCCAGTTCGCCGAGAGCGAGCAAGCTGACGCCCACCGCCCGATAGGCTTGTACCAGCAACGCCGGGTCCTGCGCCTCCTGGGCCAGCGTCAGGAGTTGTTTGCCCAACTCGTGTGCGGTCGACAGCTCCCCGCGGACGATGAGCGACGTGCGCAGCCCCATCAAGGCGGGGAAGAGCTGATTCGCTTCCCCGAGTTGTCGACACAGTGCCAGCGCGCGGGTGTAAGTCGCCTCGACTTCCGGGGCAGCGAGTCCATGGGTGGACATCCAGGCCGGACCGAGCGTGATCTGCAGTGCAAGTTCCTGCCGTGCGCGTTCGGGACCATCAGGCAACGTCTTGAGCAAGGCGAGGGCCTTGGTCAGGTGGGCGACCGCTTCGGCATTGGCAGAGCGCTGCGCCGCCTGCCGCCCGGCGCAATGCAAGTATTCCACTGCCTTCGGCGCGTTGCCGCTGCGGCTGAAATGATGCGCCAGATCGCTGCAGTGTTCTTCGAGCCGGGCCTCAAACAGGGCCTCGATCGCCTGGGCGGTGCGCTCATGCAGCGCACGGCGCCGCTCGCTCAGCAGCGAGCCGTAGGTCACTTCCTGGGTCAGCGCATGCTTGAAGCTGTACTCCACCTCCGGAAACGCCGGCTGCTCGTAGATAAATTCCCCGGCTTGCAGCCGCGTCAGCAGGTTCTTGATTGTGTCCTCGGGCTGCTCGATGACGCGTGCGAGCAGGCTCCAGGGAAATACCTTGCCGACCACCGCCAGGGTCTGCAGCAGCGCTTTCTCGGCCGGCTGCAGGCGGTCGATGCGGGCGGCGAGCACCCCCTGCACGGTGGTCGGGATGTGCAGCATGGTCGGGATCTGCTCGAGACGGTAATGACCGCGCTCGCCGCGCAGCACGTTCTCCTCGATCAGCGTCTGCACTACTTCCTCGATGAAGAAGGGGTTGCCTTCGGTCTGTTCCAGGATCAGGTGCTCGAGCGGTGCGAGTCCGGCGGAGTCGCCCAGCAAGGCCCGCAGCAGTTCCCGGGCGTCGGCTTCGTCCAGGGGATCCAGCCGCAGCTGGGTGTAGTAGCTCTTGCGGCCCCAGTCGTGCCGGTACTCGGGCCGGTAATTGACCAGCAGCAGGATGCGGGCGCTGGCCACGCTCTCGCCGAGAAAACCAAGGAAGGCCTCGGTCTCGCTGTCGAGCCACTGCAGATCCTCGACGATCAGCTCCAGCGGCTGGGCCAGGCTCTCGCGCACCAGCAGCCGCTTGATTGCCTCGAAAGTACGCTGCCGGCGGACCTGGGCGTCCATCTGCGCCAGCACCGAGTTCGGCTCGGCGGCACCAAGCAGGTGGAACAGATAGGGCAGGGTGTCTTCCAGCGCGCGATCCAGGGTCAGGACCTTGCCGGTCAGCTTCTCGCGCCGCCGGCGCTCATTGTCTTGCGCCGTGATCTCGCAGTAGTTCCGCAGCAGCTCGATCAGCGGCAGATACGGATAGGCCTTGCCGTGTGATACCGAGAAGGTTTCCAGCACCAGGCATTGGCGCGGCGCGAGCTGCTTGAACTCGAGGCATAGCCGCGACTTGCCGACCCCCGGCTCGCCGACCACGCCGACGATCTGGCCGTGTCCGGCTTGCGCCCGCGCGCGCGCTTCGCGCAGCTGCTCGAGCTCGCGAGCGCGGCCGACAAAGCGCGCCAGCCCGCGGCTGGCCGACACCTGCAGCCGGGTGCGCAGCGGGCCGAGGCCGAGGACTTCGAAGACCGCGAGCGGCTCGGGCAGCCCCCTGATCGCCGTCGCGCCGAGCGCCTTGAAGGCGAAATAGCCTTCGGTCAGGTTGTGGGTGTGTTCGCTCGCGACAATCGAGCCGGGCACCGCAATGCCCTCCATGCGCGAAGCAATGTGGATCGAATTGCCCACCGGGTCGTAGTCGGTGTGCAAATCCTCGGTGCGGATCGCGCGCACCACCACTTCGCCGGAGTTGACGCCGACGCGGATCTGCAGCGCGATCCCCTGGGCCAGACGCACCCCATCGGCGTAGCGGCGCATGGCCTCCTGCATGCGCAGCGCCGCCAGCAAGGCCCGCTGCGGATGGTCTTCGTTCGCGATCGGCGCGCCGAACAGCGCCAGGATGCCATCGCCCATCGACCTGGCCACATAACCTTCATAGTGATGCACGGCCTCCATCATCAGCGCCAGCACCGGGTCGATCAGGCGGCGCGCGTCTTCGGGATCGAGGTCATGGATTAGCGCGGTCGAGCCGGCCATGTCGGCGAACAGCGCGGTCACCGTCTTGCGCTCGCCGTCCGCCTCGCCGCGGGCTTCCATGTCCGCCTGCGCCGCCCGGATGCGCTCGGCCAGGTAGGAAGGTGTGTAGTCGACGGGGGCGCTGGGCGCAAGTGTGGTGATCGGGGGCGTCGCGCTTGACGGGGTCAGCGGCGCGCCGCATTCGCTGCAGAACTTGGCGCTCGCGCTAGCCTCTTGCCCGCAGGCCGGGCAGGCACGCACAAGCCTGGCGCCACATTCCTCGCAGAACTTGGCGCCTGCCGGATTCTCGAACCCGCAGCTTGCGCAGCGCATAGGGCTTGTCCCCTTTCCGGGACTTGCAAGACTCAACGATTGAATTTTATCAAACGATGCGGTCTCCTTTGGCCCGACGACTGAGCTGAAATCGTCGTCACGAAAAGCAAGTCGACCTGCCGGGAAAGATACTTGATGAATTGCCCCCGCGGTGGTGAGACGCAGCATCAACCCGGCCTGATTGCCTCGCCTACAATGATTCAGGCTGCACGATTTGCCCCGGACCCATGCATGGCTGCGCGGCAGCTCGGGCGACGGTGCCGCAAAGGAGCTTGATCGATGCGCTCGCCAGCGAGGGACGCCACGCGCCTGAGACGCCTTGCGACCTGGGTTGTTGCCGCCATCGTCGCGCTGATCGCTGTCGGCCGCGTCGCCGGCCTCATCGTTGACTGGCTGTGGTTTGCCTCGGTTGGCTACGCCGGGGTGTTCCGCACGATATTCGCCACCCAGGCGCTTCTGTTCCTTGCCGTATTCGCCGTTTCGGCAGGCGCGCTCTGGCTATCGGGCTGGCTGGCGCACCGCAGCGCGAGCCAGGCGCAGGCCTGGAGGCCGGAGGTCCTGGGCCAGCCGGTTGGCGAGATTGCGGCGCGCGTCCCCTGGCGCGCCGCCATTGCCGGCGTCGCCGTCCTGGTGGGGCTGCTCATGGCAGTCGGTGAACTGTCGAGCTGGGCCATTGCGCTGCGCTATTTCCATCAGGTGCCTTTCGGCAAGACCGATCCGATCTTCGCCAAGGACATCGGTTTCTACTTCTTCACGCTGCCGGCGTATCTTGCACTGAGGAACTGGCTGCTCCTGCTGCTGTGCTGCAGCGCAGTAGTTGCCGGCGTGGTCTACGGCTTGCGCGGCGACATCGCGCTGGTCCGGTCGCCGCGCGGGCTTTCGCCGGCGGCCGCTACCCATGGATCGGCATTGCTCGGCTTGTTCTTCGCGCTGCAGGCGTGGTCCTACTGGCTCGACCGCTTCATGCTGCTCTACGGCGACAACGGGGTCGTGGTCGGCGCGAGCTATACCGATGTCCATGTCGGGCTGCCGCTCCTGTGGCTGCAATTCGGCCTGGCTGCCGCGGCTGCCGCCGCTTCGTGGGCCAATATGCGCTGGCGGGACTACCGGGTGCCTGCGGCCGCGGCGCTGCTGGTGGTCGGTAGCGCAATCGTGCTCGGCACGATCTGGCCGGCACTGTTCCAGCGTTTCTATGTCAAGCCGAACGAGCTGCAACTCGAGACACCGTATCTCCAACACAATATTGCGCTGACGCGCGAGGCCTATGGCTTGACGCAGATCGAGGTAAAGCCGTTTCCGGTCGAACAGAACCTGAATCTCGCCGCGCTCCAGGCCAATCGGCCGACCATCGACAACATCCGCCTGTGGGACCTGCAGCCGCTGCGCGATACCTATGCGCAGCTGCAGGAGATCAGGACCTATTACAAGTTCCTCGCGACGGACATCGACCGCTACCAGCTCGGCGCAGGCTACCAGCAGGTCATGCTGTCGGCGCGGGAGCTTGAGCCGGCACTGATTCCGGCCAATGCCCAGACTTGGGTGAACCTGCATCTGTTGTTCACCCATGGCAATGGCGTGGTGATGTCGCCGGTCACCGAGAAATCCGCCGAAGGCCTGCCCTCGCTCTATCTGCATGACATTCCCCCGCTCTCCGACGGCGGCCCGGTCATCCAGGAGCCGCGCCTCTATTTCGGTGAAGGCGGCAAAGGCTATGTCATCGTCAAAGGCAGCGTGCCCGAGTTCGACTACCCCAAGGGCAAGGACAACGTCTATACGGCCTACCGCGGGCGCGACGGCATCGGAATCGGCGGCATCGCGCGCCGGACCCTGTTCGCCTGGCATCTCGGCGATCCCAATATCCTGCTGAGCGGCTACATCACGCAGGAAAGCCGCATCCTGCTCCATCGCAATATCCGGGACCGCGTGCGCACGATTGCGCCGTTCCTCAGCCTCGACCATGACCCCTATGTGGTCGTGAGCGACGGTCGCCTCTACTGGATCCAGGATGCCTACACCACCAGCCGCTGGTTCCCTTATTCGCAGCCCGGCACCGGTGGCGGCGCCAACTACATCCGCAACGCCGTCAAGGTCGTGATCGATGCGTACAACGGCACGGTCGACTTCTACACCAGCGACCCGGCCGATCCGATCGTGCAGGTGTACCAGCGCATCTTCCCGGGCATGTTCAGGCCGCTGGGCGCCATGTCGCAGGACCTGCAGCGGCATATCCGCTACCCTGAGGACCTGTTCCTGATCCAGGCGCGGATCTACCGCGCCTACCACATGGAAGCGGCAGAAGTCTTCTATAACCGCGAGGATCTGTGGGAGTTTCCTCGCCAGCTGACCGGCATGAGCACAGGGAACACGCCCGCCGCGCGGATGATGCCCTACTACATGATCCTGCGGCTGCCGGACGAACCGCGCGCCGAGTTCGTCCTGATGCTGCCGATGGTGCCGAGCCAGCGCGAGAACATGATCGCCTGGCTGGCTGCGCGCTCCGATCCCCCCAGCTACGGCAAGCTCGTCGCCTACACCTTCCCCAAGGAAAGGCTGGTCTACGGGCCGTTCCAGATCGAGGCGCGCATCCAGCAGAATACCGAGATCTCGCAGCAGATTTCGCTGTGGAACCAGATGGGCTCGCGCGTCATCCGCGGCCATCTGCAGGTCGTGCCGATCGAGAACTCCATCCTCTATGTCTCGCCGCTCTACCTGCGTGCGGAGTCCGGCCAGTTGCCCGAACTCAAGCGGGTGATCGCCGCCTATGGCGATCGCGTGGTCATGGAGGACACCCTGGGCGCAGCGCTTGCGGCCCTGTTCAAGGAATCCGCGCCGGCGGCGATTCCGGCGCAGGGCGCAGCGAACGCCCGCGCGCGCGAAGCACTCGCGCACTATGACCGCGCCGTCGAGCGTTTGAAGGCGGGGGACTGGAGCGGCTTTGGCGCGGAACTCGATGCCTTGCGGCCGCTGCTCGAGGCGCTCGGGGCAGGGGGTGCCGATGAGCGGAAGTGAGCGGCGTGCCGGGAGCCGCCGGCAGGAGCGCCATCCTATGTCGCCAGCTCCCTGATCTTCTCGACGACCTCCGGATTGGCAAGCGTGGATACGTCGCCAGGCTCCTGGTGGTTGGAGATCGCCGCCAGCACGCGGCGCATGATCTTGCCCGAGCGTGTCTTGGGCATGTCGGGAACAATCACGACCCGATGCGGACGCGCAATCGCGCCAATCTGGGATACCACCGCGGCCGAGACCTTGTTCGCGATCTTGGTGGAAGGCGACAGTCCCGGCTTGAGCGATACATAGAGATCAGGCACCTTGCCCTTGACCTCGTCGGCCACCGGCACCACCGCCGCCTCGGCGACGTCCGGCACCAGCAGTGCTGCGGATTCGATCTCCTTGGTGCCGAGGCGATGGCCGGAAACATTGATCACGTCGTCGATGCGGCCAAGGATGCGAAAGTAGCCGTCCGCCGCTTGCATTGCGCCATCGCCCGCCATATACGGCCAGTCGTGCCAGTCCTTGCTGTCGGGATTCTTGCAGTAGCGCGCATAGTACTGGCGCACGTAGCGGTCCGGATCCTTCCAGACGGTCTGGAATATGCCCGGCCAGGGATTGCGGATGCAGATGTTGCCCGCCTTGCCCGAGCCGGCCGGGACCTCATTGCCTTCCTCGTCAAAGATCACCGGATGAATGCCCGGGATCCCCGGGCCAGTGCTGCCGGGCTTCATCGGGTGGATGCCCGGCAGCGTGCTGCAGAGGAAGCCACCATTCTCGGTTTGCCACCAGGTGTCCACGATCACCGCCTCGCCCTTGCCGACTTCACGGTGGTACCACTTCCAGACTTCGGGCTCGATCGGCTCGCCCACCGTGGTCATGTGCTTGAAATGGCAGTCGTACTTCGCCGGCTCGTCGGGCCCGTTGCGCCGCAGCGCGCGGATTGCGGTGGGCGAGGTGTGGAAGATATTGACGCCAAGGCTTTCCGCAATACGCCAGGGCCGGCCGGCGTCGGGCCAGGTCGGCACGCCTTCATAGACGACAGACGAAGCGGCGAGCGCGAGCGGGCCATAGACGATGTAGGAATGCCCGGTGATCCAGCCAATATCGGCCATGCACCAGTAGACGTCCTCGGGGTGGATATCCTGGATGTACTTAGAGGTCCACGCCACATAGGACAGATAGCCGCCAGTGGAATGCTGGCAGCCCTTGGGCCGGCCCGTCGTGCCGCTCGTGTACATCAGGAACAGCGGCGCCTCCGCCGGCATCGGCTCGGGCTCGACACGCCTGCCGCGGAACCCGGCGAGCACGTCATTGAGAATGACATCGCGGCCCTTCACCAGTAGGGCGGCACTGGAATACTTGCCCGAGTAGCGCTGCCAGATCAGGACCTTCTCGACCTGCTGACCGGCGCTGGCGGCTTCTGCCACGGCGATGTCGGCCTTTTCCTTGTGATCGAGCAATTCACCGCCGCGGTGATAGGCGTCCATGGTGATCAGCAGCCGGCTCTCGGAGTCCGCGATGCGCTCGGCGCAGGCCTTGCCGCTGAAGCCGCTGAATACCTGCGAATGAATCACGCCGATGCGGGCGCAGGCGAGCATGGTGATGGGCAGTTCGGCCACCATCGGCATATGCAGCGTGACGCGGTCGCCGGCCTTCAGGCCGCAGAACTCGCGCAGCAGGGCGGCCAGCTCATTGACGCGAACAAAGAGTTCCTGGTAGGTGAGGTGATGCACCGCCTCATCCTCCGGCTCGGGCACGAAATGAATCGCGGTCTTGTTCCTGTATGCAGCGAGGTGGCGATCCACGCAATTGTGGCAGGCGTTGATCCTGCCGCCGACGAACCAGCGCCAGAAAGGCGGGTTGCTGGTATCCAGGGTCGTTTCCCAGTATTTGTACCAGTCCAGCAGGTCTGCGAACTCCTTGAAGCACTCGGGGAAACGTTCGAGGGAGAAGCGCTCGAAAATATGGGGATCGGTCAGATTGGCCTGCGCAATGAACTGGCCGGCCGGCGGGACATAGTCCTCCTCGGGCCAATGGACCGCGATTTCGGCCTCGGACACATCGGCCAATTCCTGCTGGGCAGCATGGCGTGGCGATTTGCCTTCAGACATGACGATCCCCCTTCACTTTCCATGGCATCCATCCAGGTATGGTCGGTGCCACTATCCTGCGATAGCTGCCTGAAACGACTAGTCCATATTAAGTCCGGGCACGGGGAGTTTCCAGGAATTCGCCCTGCCGCTGTCCGCCGAGCCCGGAGCTTGCCTGGCGGCCGCCATAAGCTAGATTCGTAGGAGGGCATTGGAGGAATGAGCAATGACCAACGATCTTCTCGTGGAACGCGTGGACGTGTGGGCGGCAACCATACCGGACCGTCCCGGCGGCCTCGCCGAGGTACTGGAGACCTTGCGCGATGCCGGTGCGGACCTGCAATTCGCGATTGCGCGCCGCACGCCGGAGGACCCCGGCAAGGGTGTCGTGTTCGTGACACCGCTGCAGAATGACAGGGAAATCCGTGCAGCTGCCCAGGTCGGCTTCAACGTCACGCACAGCCTGCATTCGGTGCGAATCATGGGCGGGGACCGGCCCGGCATCGTGGCGGAACTGACCCGAAAGCTGGCGGAAGGCGGAATCAACCTGCGCGGATTCTCTGCCTCCGTCATCGGGATGCAGTTTGTCGCGTACGTGTCGGTGGACTCGCTCGACGATGCGAACAAGGCAATGGCAATCCTGGGCAAGGGCTGAAGCGAGGTTCAGCCATCTCCTATCATGGAATCACGCCTTGCCTCTGAACGGGCAGGCAGATGGGGCCCGGCGCGAACCGGCTGATTCATGTTGATGGCGTCTCCGACGTTCCCCTCGCGGCCGGTTGCGCCGTGGCGGTCCGTCCGTTGGCGAGACTTGGCGACTTGCGCCGAAGTTGCGCATCGCTGGCATGCAAATTGGGAGAATTCCATGGGCAACAACCAGCAACAAGCTGTCTTGGCGCTGAACCAGCTGATCGAGGCTGGCAAGGACAGCGAACTGGCCTGCATGAGCGGAGCCAGCGAAGTGCGCGATGCAGCGCTGCGCGACATTCTGACCAGCACCGCGGAATCGTACCGGGCGTCGGTAAAGGAATTGCAGTCGATGGTCAGCGCCATGGGCGGCGCGCCAGCTGACCGGGGCAGCATGAATGGCATGCTGTACCGCCGCTGGATGGCATTCCGCCACATGCTGTCGCCGAACAATGACGACGCCGTGCTGGGCATGTGCGAGCACGAGGAAGATGCCGCCAGGCGCGAGTATCAGTCCGTCATGATGAAGCCGCTGCCGCCAGAGGCCAGCGCGGCGCTGCAGCGCCAGTATGAGGCGCTGACGCAGCATCATGGGCGCATTCATGCCATGCGCGGGATGCAGATTCACTGAGGGCCCGGCTTGCGCGCGATGGGAGAAAGCCATGGCAACCTACGAGTTCAAGGACAAGGATCTCCAGTTCCTTGCCCAGGGCGCCGACTCCTGTTTCCCGTCCCCTGACGCTGCCTTCGTTGAGTGCGCGGACAGCCATCCGGCGTTCCTGGTGACATGGCCGGAGAGCGGACCGACGACGATGCATCTCAAGGTGCAGATTCGGGCAAGCCAGTACGCCAGTTACCTGACGGATCCGTTCAGGGGACGCGAGGTTCTGCGCAAGGCGGTGGAAGACCGCCTTGCGCTGATCCACACGGTGAAAAGCGGGCTCCTGGTCGCACCCGACATCTAGTGCTTTTGTACCGGCTTGTGCGCCCGCGGCGGCAGTCCTGAAAACACCGCCGCTACGAGCGGATGCCGAACAAGCCGTGCCAGAACGAATCGAAGGCGCCGGCATGACGCCTGGGCCGCGTTTCCTCGTCGGGGTTTGACGCTGCCGCCCCGTCGGGCGCCTGGGCGGCCTCGGTGTCCGGCGCGTGCGCGGCCCGCGCACTTGCCCGCCGCGACTCCTGCAGCGCCCATATACTGTCCGCGATGCGTGACGCCAGTTCCGCCTCGCAGTCGCGGCCGAGCAGCACGCCGAAGATGACGTCGCGGTTGTGGCCGTCGTCGGCAAAGCGCATCGCGATACCGAGCATTTTCTCGTAATGTTCCTGCGCGATGCGCTGGCTCTCGCGTTGCGCCTCGCGCTCCTGCTCTTCCTGAGCCTCGCGCTCGGCCTGCCAGCGCTGCATTTCCCGCTCGAATACCTCGTCGTAGATCTGGCGCTGCCCGGCATCGGAGAGAATGGTGTAGGCGTCGCGAATTTCCTGGAATGCCGCATGCGCCTCAGTTTCGCGGCCAAGGTTGCGGTCGGGGTGCCACTTCATCGCGGCGCGGCGGTAGGCGCGCTTGATCTCGTCCAGGGTGGCGTCCGGTGCCACGCCGAGGGTTGTGTAGAGGGTGGTCATGGGCCGATTGGGCGTCGTTCTTCCGGGCGGGCATTCATCCTAGCACGGGGTGACCCGCAGCCATGGCATGGGAGAGCGGCCCCGGTTCAAGGGCACGCAAGCGCCGCGGCAGCGTACAGTAGCAGCGCCAGCAGCACCACCGCGGTGAATCCGACGTGGATCGCGACCAGCGTGGCAAGGACCGCCGCCACCACCGAGGCGCAGGCGTTGATGCCCCATGCCCAGGGCACCAGCGTTTCGTCGCGCGCCGCGACCCGGGCCAGGCCGAGCGGGAACGGCATTCCCATCAGGAACGCCAGCGGCGCGATCAGCAGCACGGAGACACCTATCCTGGCCGGGTCCGGCAACCCGATCAACAGCCTGAAGACCGTCGGCAGCGCCGCCAGGTAGACCAGCGCGGCCACGCAGATGCCGCTGACGGCCAGCGCCGCCTGCCGCCTGCCGCGGTCATTGCCAGCGCGCGCGGGCATGCGCTGGGCGTATCGGCTACCCAGTCCCGCAAAGCAGAGAAAGGCGCACAGCACCACCGCGACCGCATAGAGCGGGTGGCTCAGGAACAGGATGAATTTCTGGATAAAGGCGATCTCCACGAACATGAAGCCGAGGCCGACCGCCAGGAAGTAGAAGCCGGCCCGCCATTCGGGCAAGCGCCGCATGGCTGCGCCATTGCCGCCCGGCCCCGCGGCGGGCTGCGGCCGGGGGCGCCGCCGCAGGATCCAGAGCGGGACCACGATCAGCAGCAATGCCAGGGCGGTGGCCTGCAGCAGCGTGGCCACCAGCACCGGATAGCCCCATTCCAGCAAGGGCAGTCCACCCTGCGCCTTGAGCGACAGCAGTTCAGGCAGCGTGCGCCATTTGAAGAAGTGGAAGAAATACGGCCTGTCGTCGGTGGCGGGCCGCACATCGAACTTGTAGCGGGACAGGAACCGGTCGCGTTCCGGGCCGAGCAGGGCCTGCGCGGCGTCGAAGAAGTAGGGCTGGTCCAGCACGTTGTAGCGATTCGCCTGGCCGGGCTGGATGCCGGGATAGTATTCGACGTCGAAGGAACGGGCGCGGCAGAAGTCGGCGAGGGCGGCAAGCTCCGCTGCACTGAATTCCCCGTTCTTGACCACCAGCGTGGCCGTCTTCCAGCCACGGACCAGCGCCAGCCGCCGGGACGGCTCGGGCACGCCCGCGCCTTCCATGGCGGCCACGGCGGTGGTGAGCAGTTTGGGTATGTCGCGCGGCGGCAGCGTGACCCAGCGCGTGATCGCGAGCAGGCCGCCGGGCCGAAGATGGCGCAGGTAGCCCTGGAAGGCCTCCACGGTATAGAGATAGCTCTCGGAGAGCGCGTACAGTCCGGCCGATGAGGTGCTGAATGAATCGAGCAGGGCCACCTGGATGAGGTCGTAGCGTGCCGTGCTGGCCGCCAGGAAGCCGCGCGCCTCGCCGGCAAAGACACGCACGCCGGCGGCACTGTACGGCTTGCCGGAAAACGCAGCGAAGCGGCCCTGCACCAGGTCGATCACCTGCGGATTCAGTTCCACGGCATCGACCGCGCTGGCCTGGTGGTAGACCGCCTGCAACACGTCCGCACCCGCACCGCTGCCCAGCACCAGCACCTTCGGATTGCGCAGCAAGTGGTAAGGCACGGCAGAGGTGAGGTCGCCCAGGTAGGCAAGCGGTTCGCGCCGGCCGTCATGGCGGTTGAGCGCACTGAGCCCGTCGCCATCGGTAAATACGGCCAGTTGTGCTGGCGGCTCCTGGCTGGCATTGAGGCTCAGCCCGGGCGCATGCCGCAACGGGATCGAAGGGCTCTCGACCACCGTGACCAGGCCGAGCGGACTCGAGCGCTGCGCCACCACGCGCGCGTTGCCGATGCGCAGGGCCTGGCTCAGCTCCTTGTACTCGGACGGCCGCAGCGCAATCCAGTCACCTGGCACGCCGGCCGGAACGATTGCCGCCAACAGCAGCAGCGCCGGCAGCCAGGGCCGGTGCCAGCGGCATTCCACGCATGCCAGCGCTGCCGCCACCATGCCTGCCATGCCGACCAGCCGCAGCGCATCGACCGGATGCAGCACGAACAGCGCCACGATGATGCCCAGGCAGCCCAGCCCGGCGCCAAGGATGTCGAAGCTGTAGATGCGGGGAACCTGCCCGGTGAAGCGGGAAAAGCTCAGGCAGATACTGGTGGCGGCGCAAAGGAACGGCACGAACAGCAGCAGGTAGATCAGCAACAGGCGCAGCGGCTGCGATGGCTCCCACAGGATCTCCAGGGGGTTGAACGCCACGTGCTGGGCCAGGGCGAAGCAACCCATCGCGCTGACGCCGAACAGCAGGGCCCCGCCCGCGAACACTGGCACGAAATGGCGGACCAGCGTTCGCTGCGCCAGCGCCACCAGCGCACCGGCCGCGCCATAGCCCAGCAGTGCCACGCTGATCATCATGTAGGCGAAGTGATGCCACTGGATGATGGAAAGCAGCCGCATCAGCAGGATCTCGTAGCCCAGCGCGGTGGCGGAGAGCAAGGCCAGGGCGAACAGAGGGGGGCGTGGCATGGCGTCAGCTGGCCGGGCTGATGTGCCGCGCTTCAGTGCTTGCCAACCAGCGGCACGAACCTGACCGGCAGGATCTGCCTGGTGGAAACGGTGCCGTCCGCGGCCTTTTCGACCAGCAGCAGGTACTGCGTCAGGAACTGGGCGCCCACCGGGATCACCATGCGCCCGCCTGGCTTCAGTTGCCGGATCAGCGGCGGCGGCACGTGGCTGGCCGCCGCGGTGACGACGATGGCGTCATAGGGCGCGTGCTCGTCCCAGCCGTAGTAGCCGTCGCCCACCTTGCACGCCACCTGCCGGTAGGCCAGCCGCTTCAGGCGGTCGCATGCCTGCCGTCCCAGCGGCTCGATGATCTCGATGGTATAGACCGCGCGCGCCAGCCCGGTCAGCACCGCGGCCTGGTAGCCGGAGCCGGTGCCGATCTCCAGCACGGTGTCGCCAGGCTTGACCATCATCAGGTCGGTCATCAGGGCGACGATATACGGCTGTGAAATGGTCTGGCCATGGCCAATCGGCAGCGGCCGGTTCTCGTAGGCGTGCGGCTTCTGCGCGTCCGGCACAAACTCGTGGCGGGGCACTTGGCCCATCACGGCCATGACGCGCGGGTCGATGGCATGCCTGCCGCTCTGGGCGGCGGCCCCTGCCGCGACCGCGGCGATCTCCCTGACCATGTCGGCGCGCTGCGGGGCAAGGGCGTCGTCGGCGGCGGTGGTCGAGCAGGGCAAGGCCAGCGCGATGGCGGCAACCAGGATTGGGAGGAGTGGGCGGGGCGCTGATGGCTTCACGAGTGGGGCAGGCAAGGAGCCTACCGTCATCGTAGATCATCGGTCTGGCTGGCGCAGACAAGTGGCAAATGAGGCGCCTGCCAGTCGCATGGCGCTGGTCTGCTACCCCGCGATCAGCTTGAGCCCGGCGGGCAGCGCCTCCCCAAACACCCGTCCCTCGTCCACGGTATTGAGTTCCACCACCTCGCGCACCATGGCAATCCAGCTTGGCGGCGCGTTGGCGGCCTCCAGCCGGCGCACCACGGTTGCCCGGATCTCGTCAGGCAGGTCCCGGCTGCGATCGCCGGTCATGCGCGCGATCTGCACGGCGGCGAACGCTGCCGGCTCGACCTTTTTCCAGTCGAGGGCCAGGATCGCGTCCACCCATTGGGCGGCGGTCCCGGCCGGCACCACGCTGTGCGCGCTGCCGTAGAACGGCCGGCGCGCGCCGATGCGGCCCACGGCCCACCAGCCCTGGCTGTTTTCGGATGGCTTGCGCAGCCGGGCCAGCAGCCAATCGGCCAGTTCGATCTTGGCGTCGGCGGGAATGCGCTCGAGCGAGCCGGCAAGGCGCACCATATCGGCATAGCCGCCCCTGGCGGGCCCGGCGGGCTTCTTGTAGCGGGTGCTGCCGGGTGGCTGCAGGTAGAAGGCCATGTCTTCCAGCAGGCGCAGTTGCGCGCTTTCGTCCAGCCCGCCTGCCGCGCGCCGCCACAGCGTCCACCACTCGGACCAGTTCTGGCTTTCGTTGACGTACTGGATGCCCTGGTCGTACTGCGACCAGAGTTGCACGACGCGCCATTCGTCGAGCGGATAGCCGAATCCCGGGCGCACGCAATAGCCGGCCAGGTTCAGCCACAGGCGTTCATGGTCGGCAGTGCGCCGCCTGCGCCGGGCGCGTTCCCAGAAGGCACCGAACAGCTCGCGCAGCACGGCGCTGTCCCATTGCTCGCGCGCACCCAGCAACTGTTCCAGCTGCGCACGCAGCCGCTTGACCTCCTTGGGGCCGACGTCCTGCGAGCGCGCGCCAAAGGTGCGATCGATCGCCTCCAGGGCCTGGGGCAGGGACGGGTGTGCCGTATCGGGCGCCGGTGCCGCCTGGGTGTCATTGCCACGCAACTGGAACTCAAGGCGCCATCGCTGCGAGGCATCCGCAATGTCGATGCAGTGGACCTCGAGCGTGCCGACCTCGGTCAGCGAGGCGGTGATCTGCACCGGCGTTTCCCGCGGGCCGCTGGCGCCGCGCGGCGGCACGACGGTGGCGATCGGCGGCAGGCGGATGAAGTCGCCCGCCGACAGGTCGGTCAGCTGACCGGGCTGATATGCCGTGTCGGCGACGGAGGACGCCAGGTGGAACTGCACCGGATGGCCGAGCCGCAAGGCGAAGGTGCGGTCGCTGAGGTGGATTTCGTGGCCTTCCTCAGTGCCGCGCGGCAGCAGGCAGATCCCTTGCTGCCCCGACGCGCCATCATCGAGAACCAGAAAGTAGCTGCGCGGCGAGCCGCCGCCGATGCGCGGGGCCTGCCCGGCACGGGCCCGGGCATACGCGACCGCGCCCCGGGCCACGGCAACGTCGGGATTGTCGTTGTGCAGGACCTGCAGCGGCGCGCCGCGCCACGTGCCCAGCGTGTCGGCGATGCGGCCGGCCAGCGCCTGCGCCCTGAATACGCCGCCGTTGAGGAGCAGGGTATCGGGCATCGGCAGGGCATCGGCCGGCGCCTGTGGTGCGTCCAGTGCCGCCCGCGACTGCGCCGCGTGCTGGCTCAGGAACGCCGCAACGTGCCGGGTCACGGCGGGGTCGGACGCATACGGCAGGCCGAACTCGACAATCGCGCCCCGTGCGCGCCCCGGCCTTTCGCTGGCCGGCACCTTGGGGAAGAAGCCGTCTACGACAAGCTGTTCGACCTCCTGCCGCGTCACTTCCACCGAGCGTGCGCCGCCGACCAGCCTGGCGCCCGCGCCCAGCAGCGTCACCGTGACCGAGTCCGGCGCCTGCGCGCCGAGCAGCTGTTCCTTGGCGGCGCGGCAGCGCGCGACCAGTTGCGACAGGCCGGCCGCCGACAGCCGCGGCTGCGCGGGCCCGCCGGCCCCGAGGCGCGCCTCGACCACGTGCGCCAGGCCAAGATCCATGTTGTCGCCGCCGAGCATCAGGTGGTTGCCCACGCCGATGCGGGTCAGCTGAGGCTGCCCGTCCTGCATGTCCACCCGGATCAGGGTGAGGTCGGTGGTGCCGCCGCCCACGTCGCAGATCAGCACCAGGCGGGTTTGCGCCAGGTCGGTGTCCAGGCTCTGGCGATGATGGAACAGCCAGTCGTAGAGCGCAGCTTGCGGCTCCTCGAGCAGGCGCAGGGCGGGCAGCCCGGCCAGGCGCGCCGCCTCAAGCGTCAGCGCGCGCGCGCCTTCGTCGAACGAGGCGGGCACGGTGAGGACCACGTCCTGGTCCTCGAGCCGCGCATCGGGAAAGCGGTGGTTCCATGCCGCGCACACGTAGCCCAGGTAGCTGGCGCTGGCGACCACCGGCGAGATCTTGTCGAGATCGTCGTCGCCGCCCCAAGGCAGGATGGCCGCGGTGCGGTCGACCGAAGCATGCGACAGCCAGCTCTTTGCGCTGGCTACGAGCCTGCCGGGCACCTGCGCGCCGAGCGTGGCCGCCAGGCGGCCGAACACGGTCCGGCGCGCGGCGGCGCTGGCGCCGGATTGCCAGGGCAGCTGCAGGTCGTCGCCGCTGAGCTCGCCCGGTGCCGCGTGGTAGCGCACCGAGGGCAGCAGGGGACGGGCCGCGACCTCGCCCGGGCTGACCAGCTGGTCGATATCGAAGACGCGGATATCGTCGGACCCGGCCTTCGCGTAGGCGACGACGGTGTTGCTGGTGCCGAGGTCGATGCCGACGACGTATTGCTTCGTCGCCGGCCCGGCCGCTTGCTCAGGCATCGGCGCTGCCGCGCACGTCGAACTCGACCTTCCAGCGCTCAGCGCTGCCGCCGGGCACGGCTTCGAGTTCCAGGGTGCCGGCCTCGGTCACCCGCGCATGCAGCCTGACCGGTACCACTTCGCCCGCGGTGCGGCCTTCGGCCGGCAGGGTCGCCTGGATTTCTTCCAACTCCTGCAGTTCCTCCGGCCCCCAGTAGTCCAGCAGGGTGCCGACCTGGTCCTGGCGGCGCACCGACGAGCCAAAGAAGCGGAAGTGCACGGGTTCGCCCACCACCAGGCCGAATTCCTGCGGCGGCAGCGCAGCCTCGGTGCCTTCCTCCATGCCGAACGGCGCCACGCACAGGGCCTGGATCGGCGGTTCGAAGCCGGGCACGGCGGGCATCGACGATTCCACGGCGATGTAGTAGGCGCGCGCGGTGCCGCCACGAATCCGCACCCCCTTGCCGCGCCGCACGTAGCCGTAGTAAGCGGCGCCGCGTGCCACGGCCAGGTCCAGCTCGGCGCCGTCAAGCAGGCGGGCAGGGGCCGCGCCTTCCGCGGCGAGCCAGCCGTTCAGCGTCCGCAGGATGCGGTCCGCCAGCAGGCCGGACTTGAACACGCCGCCATTGAACAGGACGGCGGTCGGGTGGAGCAAGGTCGCGCCTTCCGGCTGTGCGCCCTGCAAGCCTTCGATTTCGGCCAGCGCCGCCACCTGCCGGCCCAGGAACGCGGCCAGGTGCCGCGTGATGGCAGCATCCTGCGCATAGGGCAGGCCAAGCTGCGTCAGGCCGGCGCGTGCCCGGCTCACCGGGCGGGCCGAGGCCTCGACTTGCGGGAAGAAGCCTTCCAGGATGGTCTGGGTCAGCTCGGCGCGGGTCAGGTCCGTGCGGATCGAGCCGCCGATCAGCTTGGAGCCGCGGCTGGGCACCACCAGCGGCACGGTATCGGTATCCGGGTCGGTCAGCAGCGTTTCCTTGGCCGCGCGGCAGGCATAGGTCAGCGCGCGCAGTTGCCACGGATCGGCCTGGGTGCCCTGGGCCGCCAGCTTGCGCGCCACCACGTGGGCCAGCGCCAGGTCCATGTTGTCGCCGCCGAGCAGGATATGGTCGCCGACTGCGATACGGTGCAGCTCAAGGTTGCCGTCGCGCTCGATCACGGCGATCAGCGAAAGGTCGGTGGTGCCGCCACCCACATCGACGACGAGGATGATGTCCCCGACCTTGACCTGCTTGCGCCATTGGCCGGCGCTTTTCTGGATCCAGCTATAGAGCGCGGCCTGGGGTTCCTCGAGCAGGGTCATGCGGGCATAGCCGGCCGCGGCGGCCGCCTCGGCCGTCAGTTCCCGTGCGGCTGGGTCGAACGATGCGGGAATCGTCACGGTGACGTCCTGCTCGCCAAACGGCGCTTCGGGGTGGGCCTGGTCCCAGGCTTCACGCAGGTGCGTGAGATAGCGCACGGAAGCCTCCAGCGGCGACACGCGCGTCACCTCGGGCGGTGCGTCGTTGGGCAGGACCGGCGCGCGGCGGTCGATGCCGGGATGGCACAGCCAGCTCTTCGCGCTCGACACCAGGCGGATCGGCGTGGCCGCGCCGCGGCTGCGCGCCAGCTCGCCCACGGCGAAGTCGCGCGCGGCGTTCCACGGCAGCGCCAGGTCGCCCGGGGCGAGTTCGCTGGCGTGCGGCAGGTACAGGAAGGAGGGCAGCAGGTCCAGGTCTTCGACGGCCCCCGGCGCGGTCAGCTGCGTGATGGGCAGGACGCGCTGGCTGGTCTTCTCGCCATCGCTGGCGGCCAGGTCGACGTAGGAGACCGCGCTATGGGTGGTGCCCAGGTCGATGCCGATGGCATAGCGTGCTTCGCTCATCAAAGCTCCACCTCGGCGGGGGCAATCACGGTGGCGTCATGGCGTTCGGCCACGCGTGGCAGGCGGACTTCCTCGACCTTCCAGCCGCGGTGGCTGATGCTGCCATGGAACGGCGCGCTGCCTACCACGTTGCCGGTCAGGCGGATGGCGGTGGCATCGAAGCCGTCGGCCAGCGTGACACGGCTGCCCTCGGCTTCCTCGCGCACCGGCCGGATGGTGAAATGCTCGCGCAGCACGCCGCGGCAGCCATCGTGCACCAGGCGCGCGGCGGCGCCAATCTCCGTGTCGGAATAGCGCGCGATATCTTCCTCGACGAAGTCGATGAAGCGTGCATCGCGCTGGAGCAGTCCGAGCAACTGCAGCGCCGCCACCGGGCTGGCTTCCTTCAGCACGGGTGCGGCAGCCTCCGCCACCGGGGCGGGAGCAGGTGCCGATACAGGCGCGGGCGCCGGCGCCGCGGCGAATCCCTCGCCGTCACGCAGGCGCCTGACGCCGGCCGCGAGTTCGCGGTTGCCAAGGATGGCGAAGAAGGTGCCCATGGCAAGCGAGACCCTGCCGAAGAAAGATAGGTTCGAGTCAGTCATCCGAAAGCTCCTGTCTGCTCTGTGTCAGTCGGCCAAGCGGCTGTTGCCGGCAAGTATCAGGCGTCGCGCAGATAGGTGATCAGCTGGTCTGCCCGGCTGGGATGCCTCAGCTTCTTCATCGCCTTGCTTTCAATCTGGCGGATCCGCTCGCGCGTGACATCGAACTGCTTGCCGACTTCTTCCAGCGTGTAGTCGGTGGACATATCGATGCCAAAGCGCATCCGCAGCACCTTGGCTTCACGCGGCGTGAGCTCGTCGAGCATCTCGCGCACGACGGCACGCAGGCCCGCCTGCAATGCGGCGTCGGCGGGCGTGGCCGTGTCCGAGTCGGCAATCATGTCGCCCAGGCTGGTATCGCCATCCTCGCCGACCGGGGTTTCCATCGAGACCGGCTCTTTCGCGATCTTCATGATCGAGCGAACCTTGTCTTCGGTCATGTCCAGGCGCTCGGCCAGCACCGCCGGATCGGGTTCCTTGCCGGTCTGCTGCATGATCTCGCGCGACAGGCGATTGAGCTTGTTGATCTGCTCGATCATGTGCACCGGGACGCGGATGGTGCGGGCCTGGTCGGCAATCGCCCGCGTCACGGCCTGGCGCACCCACCACGTCGCGTAGGTGGAGAATTTCCAGCCGCGGCGGTATTCGAACTTGTCGACCGCCTTCATCAGGCCGATGTTGCCTTCCTGGATCAGATCCAGGAACAGCATCCCGCGGTTGGTGTACTTCTTGGCAATCGAGATCACCAGCCGCAGGTTGGCCTGCGTCATCTCGTGCTTGGCCTGCCGCATCTGCCGCTCGGCTGCCAGCATCTTGCGGTTGACGCCCTTCAGGTCGGGCAGCGACAGCGCCGCCCGGGCCTGGATGTCGATCAGCTTCTGCTGGTGCGCCTCGAGGTCCGGCAGGGCCCGCGCGACCGCCGCGCTGTACGGACGGGACTGGGCGACCAGCTCCTGCCCCCAGGCCAGGTTGGTTTCATTGCCGGGGAAGCGGGCGATGACCTCCTCGCGCTCCATCCCGCAGCGCTCGACCAGCAGCTGGACCACCTGGCGCTCGACCGTGCGCACCTCGTCGACCATGGCCTGGACGTTGGCGCACAGGCGCTCGATGGTTTTTGCGGTAAAGCGGATCGTGCGCAGTTCTTCGCGCACCGCATCCCTTGCGGCCAGGAAGGCTGCCGAGCCCGCGCCATTTGCGGCGCTTTCCTGGCACATCAGCTCGAATTGCGCGGTGACGCGCGCGAACCGCTTCAGGCATTCCTCACGCAGCTGGGCCAGGGCCTTTTCATTGCTTTGCTGGGTCGAGCCTTCGTCGTCGGAGTCTTCGGAGTCGTCATCGGCCTCGTCGGCACTATCGACGCTGTCGTCGGTCTCGTCAGCTGCCGCCGCCACGGCTGCTTCGGCAATACTCTCGTCGCTCAGGCCATCGACCAGGTCGTCGATGCTGATTTCATTGCTGGCGACCTTGCCCGACAGCTCGAGAATCGCGGCGATGGTGAACGGGCAGGCCGAGATGGCATGCACCATATTGTTCAGGCCTTCCTCGATGCGCTTGGCGATCTCGACTTCCTGCTTGCGCGTGAGCAGCGTTGCCGAGCTCATTTCGCGCATGTACATGCGCACCGGGTCGGTGGTCCGGCCGAACTCGGAGTCCACGGTCGCAAGCGCTACCTCGGCCTCTTCATCGGCCTGGTCGTCCGAGGCCACCACCGGGCCATCGCTGAGGAGCAGCGTCTCGGCATCCGGCGTCTGCTCATAGATCTTCACGCCCATCTCGGCGAACGTGCTGACGATGCTTTCCATCGCCGCCGTGTCAGTGAAGTTCTCCGGCAGGTGGTCGCTGATATCCGCGTGGGTCAGGTAGCCGCGCTGCCTGCCCAGCTGGATCAGCGCACGCAATTGCTGGCTACGCGCGGCGGCTTCCGTCGATGGATCAGGCTGCGCCGTCGACCCTGCGCTGGTCTGGCCAGGGTCCTTGATTGCGCCTGCTTCTCGTGTTTTAGCTGCCGTTCGTTGTACGCCGCTTGTCATTTACTACTGTTTCCTTCGTGAATCGCGTTTCGACAGCAGCGCGCACGCTGTGCGTGCGCTATCGGGCCTGCTGTCAAGGCTCGTGAGGTACCGGTGCGGCGCGGGCCGATATCGGACGCCGTGACCATTGGAATCGGGGAGGACGCGTATTCTACAGCCATTGCTGCTTCGCAGCGTCAACTCGCCGTATCCCGGTGGAGCCGGCGCACAGTTGAGGGTAGCCGGTGCGCCACTGCCTGCGCGTGCTTTGCGTTCGCGCGTTGTCGTCCTACAACTGGAAGTGTGGGCCGGAAGCCACCGGGCCGCACCGGTCAAGGAGGAAGCATCATGTGCCGCTGGCTGGCTTACTCGGGCAAATCCGTTCCGCTGGAAACGGTGCTGTTCCAGCCAGAACACTCGCTGATCGACCAGAGCCTGAATTCGCGGCTGGGTCATACCACGACCAATGGCGACGGGTTCGGCGTCGGGTGGTATGGACGTCACTCGGAGGTGCCGTTCCGCTACCGCTGCCTGCACCCGGCATGGAGCGACACCAACTTGCGCGAGACGGCGCGGGCGGTGAGAGCGCCACTTTTCGTTGCCCATGTGCGCGCAGCCACCGGCACCCCGACGCAGGAGACCAACTGCCATCCGTTCCGCTTCGGCCGCTGGCTGTTCGTCCACAACGGCCTGATCCGCGAATTCCCGCTGTTGCGGCGCGACCTGATGATGGCCGTGGCGCCGCACCTGTTCCGCTGGATCGAGGGATCGACCGATTCCGAGGTGATGTTCTTCCTGGCCCTGAGTTTCGGCCTGGAGCGCGACCCGGGCGGCGCGCTGGAGCAGATGGCCGGGCTGATCGA
This sequence comes from Cupriavidus sp. CPT47-8839-RL05A, assembly GCF_058792255.1. Lineage (NCBI taxonomy): Bacteria > Pseudomonadati > Pseudomonadota > Betaproteobacteria > Burkholderiales > Burkholderiaceae > Cupriavidus > Cupriavidus sp. CPT47-8839-RL05A. The sequence goes on from NZ_JBYTEG010000017.1 coordinate 138,016, forward strand.
GGACGTGGGCCACCGCTACGACGTGCAGTTTCCGCTCAACATGACCGTCTGCGTGACCGACGGCCAGCAGATCGTGGCGGTGCGCTATTCGAGCGAGACGGACTCGCGCTCGCTGTTCCACAGCACCTCGTTCCGGCAATTGCGCGCGCTTTACCCGGACGATCCGCGCATCATCGCCGCCGGCGACAATGCCTTCCTGGTGCTGTCCGAGCCGCTGATCGAGGTGCAAGGGTTGTGGGAGGAAATTCCAGAGGCGACCACCCTGGTGGCCCGCGGTGGCGAGATCGCGCGCAGCTGCTTCGTGCCGCGGCTGCCTTCCCAGCCGGCCTGAGGGCGTAAAGGAGCAAGGGAGCGTGGCAGGATCCAGCTCCGCGGAACAAGTCCTTACTCGTGACCCTTCACGGCCTTCTTGGTCGCGCGATAGCCCTGTTTGGTGGTATCGGCAATCGCATGGCCGGCCGCCTTTGCGCCGCGGCCAATGGCATGCGCGCCGTCGCGCACCGCATGCCCGGCCTGCTTGCCAGCCGACTTGACGCCGTTCTTGAGCCCGCGCGCGTCCTCGGCCACGCCCGCATGCGCCATCGGGGTGGCCAGGGTCACCAATACGAATGCAATGATCGAGGCTCTTGCCTTCATCGCGACAACCTCTTCGATTCTGACTGAACCGCGGTCGGGGCCTGGAAGTGATCCCGACGTGGTTCCCATGACTACATTCTAGCCGTGCCCGCGCCTGTCCCCGGAGCGCTGCCCGCCGGGCCGCGCCGGCCTGGGCAATCAGTTCCGGTCCGCGATGGACAGCCCGACCGGCGACGCCGGCAGCCCGCTCATTTCGTCGTAGCGGGCCGATGCCGAGCGCCTGTGATCGATCAGCAGGACCGCGCCCATGCCAATCACGGCCGGAATGGCGATCGCGATGAAGTTCTGCTGCAGCGGGAGTTCCATGGCGACGAGCACCCCGATGACGATTGGCGCGAGGATGGCCCCGCTGCGGCCGATGCCCAGTGCCCAGCCAAGGCCGGTGGAACGGATGGCGGTCGGGTAGAACTGCCCGGTGTAGGCATTGGCGACGATCTGCGTGCCGATCGTCGACGCACCGGCCAGGCCCACCACCACGAACAGCAGTTCAGTCGGCATCCTGAATCCGAGCAGCGTGATCGAGACCGCGGCCAGCGCGTACATGGCGGCGAGCACGTACTTGATGTGGTATCGGTCGGCAAGCCAGCCGCCGCCCACGGCGCCGATCATCGCGCCGAGGTTGAGGACCAGCACGAACGTCAGCGCGGAACCCAGGCTGTAGCCGGCGCCCGCCATCAGCCTGGTCAGCCATGAACTGAGCGCGTACACCATGAACAGGCACATGAAGAACGCGATCCAGAACATGATGGTGCTGAAGCCACGGCCCTCGTGGAACAGGTGCCGGATCGGCGCGCTGGCGGCCTTGTCCTGCGCCGGCACGGCGAAGCGGTCGGTGGCCGACCACCGTTGCTCCGGCGCTAGCCTGGAGACGATGCGCCGCAACGCTTCGTGGTCGCCCCTGGCCAGCAGGAACGGCATCGACTCGGGCAGCGATCTGAGAATGACAGGAATGAGGAGCACGGGCAGGCCGGCCGCCAGGAAGACCGACTGCCAGCCGTAGGCCTCGATCAGGCTCTTGCCGAGCAGCGCCGCCAGGACCCCGCCCACGGCATAGCCGCTGAACATCACGGTGACCAGGGTCGCCCGGATTTTCTTCGGCGCGTACTCGGTCATTTGCGCGACCACATTCGGCATCACGCCGCCGATGCCGAGCCCCGCCAGGAAGCGGGCCATGCTGAACAGCAGCGGGTCCTTGACCAGCCCGGCCGCGGCGGTGAAGACGCTGAACAGGGCGACGCAGATCGCGATCGTCCAGCGGCGGCCGATCCTGTCGGCCATGGTGCCGAGGAAGATCGCGCCGAACACCATGCCGAACAGCGCGGAGCTGACCATGAGCCCCGCCTGGGTCGGGGCGACGCCGAGGTCCTTCATGATCGAAGGCAGCGCGATGCCCACGACCGCGAGGTCATAGCCGTCGAAGATGACGATGAGTGCGCACCAGAACAGCACGAGCGCATGGAAGCGGTTGAAGCGGGCCGTGTCGGCCAGCTTGTGGATGTCGATTTGCTGCATGGGGGCTTGTCTCCGGTCGGTCTGTTCCTATGGTTGGGCTTACTGCCTGGACATCGGCACGTTCGGGTCAGCCAGGCGGCTGGCATCGACCGGCTTGCACTGCTCGATGTGGCGGCGCGCGAAGCGCAGGTCGCGCGCGGCGTTGGACCCTAGCGCGGCCTTGACCACATCGCCGTCGAGGTAGAACAGCACGAAGCTGTCCGTGCCGGGCGTGCCGCGTGCCACCACGCGGTGCGAGGGAAGGGGGATGCCATGGATCTGCAGGTTCATGCCGTACTGGTCTGACCAGAACCAAGGCAGCGGCTGATAGTCGACCGCGAGACCGAGCGCCGCGCGCGCGGCGGCAATGCCCTGTTCCTGGGCGTTCTGCCAGGATTCCAGCCGCAGGCGCCGGCCGGCCCACGGGTTGGTCGTGACCGCGACGTCGCCCGCGGCGAAGATGTCGGGGTCGGACGTGCGGCAACTTGCGTCGACGACCACGCCGCCGTCGCACTCCAACCCGGCTTCCCGCGCGAGCTCGTCGTTCGGCACGAGACCGACACCCGCGACGATGGCGTGGCAAGCCAGCGTGCCGCCATCGGCCAGCGTCACGACGGACCGGCCGCCGGTACCGGGGGCGATGCCGGTGATGTTGGCGCCGAGCCTGACGCGGGTGCCATGCGAGGCATGCAGCCCGAGCAGGTGTTCCGAGACTTCCGGCGGCACGGTGCGCTCGCACAGCCGGCTCTGGGCTTCGAGCACGGTCACCTCGGCACCTTTGCGGCGCGCCGTGGCGGCGACTTCGAGGCCGATCCAGCCACCGCCGATCACCACGATGCTGCGCCCGGGCCGCAACTCCGGCGCCAGGGCCAGGGCGTCGCCGATCGTGCGCAATGTATGCACGGGTGCCGTGCCAGCGCCCGGGAGGTTGAGCGCGCGGGCCCTGCCGCCGGTGCACAGGATCAGCTTGTCGTAAGACAGCATCTCTCCGTTGGCTATCTCCAGTTGCTTCGCGGCCCGGTCTATGCGGGTGACCCGCGTGTCCAGCCACCACTCCAGCCCGAGCGCCGCGAACGCTTCGGGCTTGAGCAGCCACGTGCTGGCGGGCGCGGCCTCGCCGGCCAGAACGGCCTTGGACAAGGGCGGCCGCTCATGCGGTGGATGGGCCTCGTCGCCGATCAGCACGAGCCGTCCGGTGAAGCCCTCGTTGCGCAGCGTCTGGGCGGCCCAGCCGCCAGCCTGCCCGGCGCCGATGATGACGATGGTGGCGGTTGGCGATAGGGCAGTCGCGGTGTCTGAGCGCTTGGAATCCATGCCTGTCTCCTCTGGTTGGTGACGCGGCCTCTCAGCCGAGGTCGAGGTACACCTTGTCGCCGTCGATCCGGACCGGGTAGGTACGAATGTTCTCGGTCAGCGGGGCGCATTTCGCCGCGCCGTTGCGGATATCGAACCTGCCCTGGTGGAGCGGGCACTCGATCTCATGTCCCTCCAGGAAGCCTTCGCACAGGCGCGCATGGCCATGGGTGCAGATGTTGTCGGTCGCGTAGACATCGCCGTCCACGCCGTACAAGGCGATCTCCTGGCCTTGCACGGCCACGGCGATGACATCGTCCTGCGGGACGTCGGACAGCAGCGCTGCCTCGATCCAGATTTCGGTCATGAATCACTCCTGCTAGATGGGGTAGATCAGCGAGTTGGGGATCATCTCGCTATCGAATACGCAGATGCGCGAGGCGAAGCGCAAGCCCGCCGGCGTCCGGACGATGGTGTCGAGGTAGCGGCCAACGTTGTAGACATCGGTCATCTGGTCCGGCTTGGTGCGCAGCACCGCGTAGTTGGTCTCGGCCACGATCCTGTTGCCGTCGGCCTCCCTGATCAGCGGCGCGCCGACGATGTGGCGCTGGTAGTAGGGATCGTGGAACAGGGTCTCGCGAATGCCGTAGATGCGGTCCTTGAGCATGCCCTTGCTTTCGAGCGAGAGCGTTGCCAGCGGCAGGCCACGCTCGTGGTTCTCGCGGGGCTGGACCCGGTAGAGGCAGTCTTCGGTGAAGAATTCCGGCCAGCGGTCCCAGTCGCCGTTGTCCACGGCGCTGGTGTAGTCGGCGAACAGGCAGAGCAGGGCGTAGTAGTCAGAGAAGTTCAAGGCGTCAGACCTCCATCACGTTGCGCCAGTAGGCGTACATGCCGCGGATCAGGGTCTCGGTCACCATGTGGTCCGTGTTCTCGGCGGTCTTGCCGCCCAGTTCGGCGATCACGCGATGCCAGGGCTTCTGGGAGAAGCCTTCCTGCGAGCATTCGATGGCTTCGCCATCGTCGGCCGACACGAAGCCGGCGGGGCCGAAGAGATTGGCCTGGCGCAGGCGGCGCCGTGTCATCTCCTCGGTGTCGTCCTCGAAGCCGAAGTGCGTCCAGACGAAATCGAAGGAATCCGGGCCATGGGGCTGGATATGGCGCGTGGAGACCGAGTTGACCTGCTGCTGGAAGATCACGCTCGGGAACACCGTCAGCATCACGGCGGTAGGCTCTCCCCACCACGGTTCGTGGACGATGTCGAGGATCCGGTCGTCGTGCAGCGCCATCTGGTCCTTGAAGCTGGATACACCGGAGGTCACGTCGCTCTTGCCGCCCTGGCCGCGGGTCGACACCATCGCGGCATGCCGGAAGTGCGGGTCCATCACCAGGCGTGCCTTGTTGTCGGCGCGCCAGAGGCCGAACGTGACAAACCAGGTATGCAGCAGGCCGGGGTGGTAGGGGTCCTTGATGTTCTCCTGCATGAGCTTCCAGTTGCCCGGAATGCGCTGCTTGTTGTAGCCGAGGACCTTCAGCTTGCGGCCATTGAAGAGCCGGTCGAAGTAGCCCAGGATATCCGGCCCGAGGTATTCCTCGAGTGATGGAACCTCATGGTCGAACGAGGCAAACACGACACCACCGCGTGTCGCGACCTTCAGTTGCGTGAGCCCGTGCTCCTGCGGCGTGAAGTCGGCGGGCATGCCGCCGTTGACCTTGCCGTCCTGCTTGACCCCGCGGCGCAGCGGCACGCCTTGCAGGTTGCCCTTCAGGTCATAGTTCCACTGGTGGTAGGGGCAGTGGAAGTCCTTCCGGTTGCCGCTGCGTTCCCGGCAGAACTTCATGCCGCGATGGGCGCACACGTTTTCGACGACGTTGATCTCGCCGTCCTGGTCGCGCACCAGGATCACGGAACGCTCGCCAAGCGTGGTGCGCTTGAAGTCACCGGGATTCGGGATCTCCGCCTCGAGCCCGACGTAGTTCCAATGACCGCGGTAGAAGCAGCGTTCGAGTTCACGCTGATATAGCTGCGCATCCGTATACACGCGGAACGGGATGCGGCTGATGCTGTCGTCGGCCCACACCGGGCCGGCTTGCAGGGAATCGGTTGCCATGCTTGTCTCCGGCTATGTCTCTTGGTATGGGAAGGATCATGGTGCACGGAGGAAAATTAACCAATAGAATCCTGGCTATAGCGAATATTCATAAAATCAATAAGAGGCGGCGCGATGGAGCTCAAGGACGTCGATCTGAACCTGCTGGTCGTGTTCGATAACCTGCTGCGGCAGGGCACCGTTTCCGGTGCTGCGAAGACCCTGAATCTCAGCCAGCCAGCGGTCAGCAATGCGCTGGCCCGCCTGCGCACCTTGTTCGGTGACCCGTTGTTTGTGCGAAGCAGCAAGGGCATGCTGCCGACTCCGCTTGCGGAGGAACTGGCGGAACCGGTTGCCTATGCGCTGGAGTCGCTGCAGGCGGCGCTCAGCCACAAGGTGTCGTTCGATCCGCTGCGCAGCGTGCGCGCATTCCGCATCGCCATGACGGATATTGGCGAGGTGCACTTCATCCCGCCGTTGATGGGCGCGCTTGGCGACCGCGCCCCGGGTGTCACGGTAACGACAGTGCGTAATACGGCAGTGGACCTTGCGGCAGAGATGAGCCAGGGAAAGATCGACCTGGCGGTTGGCCATCTTCCTGAACTCGGCACTACGTTCTTTCATCGGCGGCTATTTCGCCAGCAATACGTTTGCCTGTTCCGGCCCGGTCATGCCATGGACAAGAAGACGGTCAGCATGCGCGACTTCGAGGCGGCGGAGCACATCGTGGTCACGGCGGCGGGGACGGGGCATGCCCGGGTCGACGAGATCCTCGCCCAGCACGGCGTGCAGCGGAAGATCCGGCTGCGTGTCCCCCATTTCGTCGCACTGGCGGACATCATTGCCACCACCGACCTGGTCGCCACGGTGACCTGGACGTTTGCGGAGCGATGCGCCAGGTACTTCGGGCTCAGGTACGTCAAGCATCCGTTCGCGTTGCCGGAAATCCAGATCAACCTGTTCTGGCATGCCCGGTATCACCGCGATCCGGCGAATCAGTGGCTGCGCGAGCAGTTCATCGGCTTGTTTTCGGATTAGGCGCAGCACTGCTGCTGCGTAGATACGCTCGCCTCAGCCGCGATCTGCTTGCGTAGTGTCGCGAAGCGCGCCTGCACTTCTTGCCCGAACAGAGGATCAGAGCTTTCGGGAGCCGCGTCGGCAATGGCTGCCCAGTCCTCTTGTGTCAGCAACTGGGCAGCGCGCGGCATTGCCTGTCTCTCCTCGGTAGAGAGATGGTTACGGTAGTACACAAGGTACATGGCTGCGGCTGCCTCCAGCGCCGCTCGCGAACTTATAGCGTCTCCCTCCGCTTCGTGGAGACGGCTTACGAGCTCTTCGCCTACCGTGGCAATCACTCGATGCTCTTGCTGCAGCCGGTTAACCACAACCTGCATGCCGGGGTCTCGCTCAACGAGGCGTGCATAGGCAACGTCCTCGCGAGGATGATGGATGCCATCGCCAAAATTCCGCATGTAATAAACGATAGTACCCATCAGTTCATAGTTCGGTCGCCCTCCCTGGTGGAATACGCATACCTGCTCTTCCAGTAGGTCGAGCAGACGAGAGAAATTGAGGTGCTCGGCATGCCATACGGCAAGTTGGTTGGACATGGCGCGCTCCTTGGGAATGGGCAAGTACAGGGCATGTTCGAAGGCCGATTGATTTCAGTCAGCCTTAAGTAGGACAGTAGTCTCCAATTTCCGAGTAGGTCTGATATAGATCAAGAGATCAGTTCACGGATGCTGGTGCAGCACCTGTCTGCGCGTCATCAGGCAGCTCAGGTTCCCTGACAGGAAAGCCGCCAGCAGCAAGGCACCGGCACTCCAGGCCACGGCCGGCAGCCATGGCAGCAGGTTTGCCAGCATGGCGGTCTTGCTGGCGCCCGATGACACCAGGGCAATGCGCATGAACGCGGCAACCGCCAAAGCGGCAAATACCAGCCCGGTGTACTTCCCTTCGCGGCCGACGTGACCGGCGTCGAGCGCCGCACTGGCCGTTGCGGCGAACATGATTCCCCACAGGCCGCCGGCAAGGCACTGCACGGCGAGGATGGCCCGGAGCGAGCCCGCGACGGTGAAGCCGAACAACGACAGCGCGCCAAGGGCCGCGGCGGTCAACAGCAGCGTATAGGGCGGATATCGCCGCAGCAACGACGTCGCGGGCAGCAGCGCGCCCAGCGCGAAGCCAATCCAGAACACCGGCGTCACGCGCCCCAGCTCGGCAGCCGTGACAAAGCGCAGGTACGCCGGCGCGGAGTTGACGGTGGTGTGGATCTGGAAGCCGAGCGCAAGCACCCAGACCGCGGCAAACAGCAGCCAGACGCGCTTGAGCGAAACGCCGGCGGCCGGCGCGGGCGCGGCATCGGCATCGTGGCGCGCCGGGCCGGATTCCATCCATCGCAGCGCGGCCACGGCTACCACCAGCCCCGCACTGGCTGCCAGGAACGGCAGCATGGGCGACGCATCGCGCAGCCGGACGGTCAGCAGCGGCGCCACGGCTCCGGCAAGGCCGACGCCGAGCAGCGAGCATCCCACCAGGAACGACGACGCGGTCGCAGGCAGCCGCCGGGCAATGATCACCATGGGCGGCGCGCGCAACGCCGAAGAGGTGGCCGCCCAGAGCGCGGTCAGGCCCAGCAGCAGCGCCGGTGAAGTTACCCGGGGCAGCAGCGCGAAGGCCAGCGCGGAGATGACCGACAGCCCCAGCATCCAGCCTCCCAGCCTGCGCATTGCGTTGGCGACACGGTCAGCCGCGACGCCCACCGTGAAATCCATGGCGACAAAGATCAACTGGTCCATCAGCAGGATCAAGGCGACGTGCGCGCGCGCGATGCCGGCCTGTGCGGCCAGCTGCGGCAGGAAGGCCACATAGAGGGTCCACGTCACCGCCAACAGGAACTGCACAGAGCAGAAGACCAACGCGCGCATGCCGCCCACCCGCCTGGATTGACCAACAGCTTATTCCAGTGCCCGACGGCCGGATTGCCGCGCGGAGCCTCCAATAGAGGATAGGGCAGCGTCTTGCCATGGGAGTGGCGGGTTGTGCAGGTGCGATTGGGTCTCGCGAGTCGCCTTCGGTCCAACAGTCCACGGGATGTGCCGGGCCGGTACCAACACCGGACTATTAGCGCCGCACCGGCGCCCGCGCTCAACTGCCGCTCGCGCAGCCAATGCCGGGGCGTAATGTCATAAACGGGCGGTAAGCTGCACTTTTGGCATCGCCTGGCCAGGAACTTGCTTGGTCAATGCGTATGGGTCGCAAGGCGACAGCCATCCGCTGGGAGGATCTATGCAGCACGCACGCATCACTGCGCACAGGGGGATTCTGGTCGTCGAGCTGTTACCTGACCAGGCGAACGGCGAGGCCACCTCCACCAACAAGCTTCGCAACCTGGCCACGGTCATTCATGACACAGGGCGGCACCTGGGGGTTTCAGAGGAAGCCCTGGCGCTGCTGAAGCTGGTGAAGCGCGGCCTGGACGCCATCGGCGACTTCGCGTGGTTCAGCAGTGACGATGGGAAAGACCATTTCGCGTGGCTGGGAGGCCCCAAGCGGCTGGTGAATCCCACGGCAGTAGCGGCTGCACGAAGCTACGCGATCCTCGCGCACCGGGTCATTCCGAACGAAGTGCCAGAGGGTGCCAGGATGGCCATCGAAGCCAACTTCTGAGCGCGCGGCATCGCTCCAGGCCGGGCCTCGCTTTCGAATGATCCGCGCAGCTAGAACGAGGAGAGTGTCGAGCGATACCTTTCCCAGAGCTCTTGCAGCATGGACTCCGAAGGCGGTGTGATGTCAAAACCGGCGACGTTTCCGAAGACACCGAGAATGCGCGCCCTGAACGAAGCCATATCCGTCGTCGCCTTCGGTGACAGCTGCGCGATATCGATGATCGTATGCAGCTGCTCGCCCGTGAGTTCGGCGACAGCGGACCACAAGCTATCAGGCCTTGTGCAGGGCTGGACGGGCATGTTTCGTATCGGCGCCTGGCGGCGCTTGCTATCGGCTTGCGGGTCCATAGCTGCGCTGGTACGACGACGAGAACGTGGCCAGCGCGCGCAATGCCGCTGCCGGGTCGTGCCCGGGCTTGAGCGCAAAGCTGTTGAAGCCGCAACGCGCCAGGTAGTGCACGGTGTCGATCATCACGTCACCCACGGCGCGCAGCTCTCCGGTCCAGCCTAGCTGGTGCCGGAGCAGCTGTGCGATCGAATAGCCACGGCCATCCGTGTAGACCGGGAAATCGATGGCAATCATCGCGATGCCTGTCGGATCAACGGCCGTGGCACCTGGTTCCAGCAGGGCCTGAGGCTCCGCATCCGGGGACAGGTAGACCGCGAGCGGATACTGTCGAAGCCGATACCGTTGGCGGTGGGCGGTCCAGTTTGCCAGTGTCACCAGGTAGCCGGGCGCGTCGGGGGGGCATGTGTTGTCGGCGCCGTGCGCATCCCCGATGTGGGCGAGCCAGTTGTCCGCGATCAGTCGTCCGTCACGGATGACGTTATGCCGGTCCTGCCCCGGGGAATGGTCATGGTCAGGCATTCACCACCTCCTGGCGAGCGCGCCGCGCGCCGCTGTCAGAGTCCGGATACACGGCGCGCTGGAAGGGTTCGATGCCGATACGGCCAACCACGTCGACAAAGCGTTCGGCTTCGCTGTCCCGATGCAGCAAATAGGTCGCGATCAGCCGCTCCACCACATCCGGAACCTGCTCCTGGGCAAAGGACGGCCCGATGATGCGGCCGATGGCTGCGCCGCCGGCCGCCACGCCATCCGGGCGGCCCAGGCCGTCGGCGCCGTTCTGCCGGCCGCCGATGGTGATCTGGTACCAGGCCTCGCCGGCCTTGTCGACGCCGAGGATGCCGATGTGGCCGATATGATGATGGCCGCAGGAGTTGATGCAGCCGGAGATGTTCAGGTCCAGCTCGCCGATGTCGTGCACGTGGTCGAGGTCGTCGAAGCGCTCCTGGATGGCCTGCGCAAGCGGGATCGAGACTGCATTGGCCAGCGAGCAGAAGTCGCCCCCGGGGCAGGCGATGATGTTGGTGATCAGGCCCACGTTCGGCGTGGCCAGCCCGGCGGCGTCCAGCGCCTGCCACAAGGCGTGCAGCCCGCTGCGGCGGACATCGGCGAGGATCAGGTTCTGCTCATGCGATACGCGCAGCTCGCCGAAGCCGTGGCGCTCGGCCAGGTCGGCCATGATTTCCATCTGCTCGGCAGTGATGTCGCCGGGCGCCTGGCCCGCGGCTTTCAGCGATGCCGTGACGGCGGCGTAGCCAGGCACCCGGTGCCGGTGCACATTGCTTTTCAGCCAGAGGCGGAAGGCGCGGTCGGTCTTCGCCAGTTCGGCTGACTGGTCCGGCTCGTCGGCGGCAGCGGCTTCATACGGCGGGATCGTGAAGCGCTCGGCGATGGACGCAACAAAGCCTTCAGACACGGTGTCCGGGCCCCCGCGGATGCCTTGCCACTGCTCGTCCACCTGCGCCCGGAACACCTCCGGCGTCAGGTCCTTCACCAGGATCTTGATGCGCGCCTTGTACTTGTTGTCGCGGCGGCCGTGCAGGTTGTAGACGCGCAGCGTGGCCTGCAGGTAGGTCAGCAGGTCCTGCCAGGGGACGAAGGGGTTGATCAGCTTGCCCACCATCGGCGTGCGGCCCATGCCGCCGCCGACCCAGACCTTGAAGCCGGCCTGGCCGTCCTGTTCAACCGCCTGCAGCCCGATGTCATGGACACCGACCGCGGCCCGGTCCGTCTGCGCGCCGCTGATGGCAATCTTGAACTTGCGCGGCAGGAAGGCGAACTCGGGATGCAGCATCGACCATTGCCTGACGATCTCGCACCACACCAGCGGGTTCACCAGTTCGTCGGGCGCGATGCCGGCAAAGTGGTCGGTGGTGGTATTGCGGATGCAGTTGCCGCTGGTCTGGATCGCGTGCATCTGCACCGTGGCCAGCTCCGCGAGAATGGCAGGGGCATCCTCGAGCCGCGGCCAGTTGAACTGCAGGTTCTGGCGCGTGCTGAAATGCCCGTAGCCGCGATCCCAGCGGCGCGCGATCTCCGCGAGCTTGCGCAACTGCCGCGATGCCAGCATGCCGTACGGGATCGCCACGCGCAGCATGGGCGCATGGCGCTGGATATAGAGGCCGTTCTGCAGCCGCAGCACGCGGAACTCATCCTCGGTCAGTTCGCCGCTCAGGAAGCGGCGGGTCTGGTCGGCGAACTGCACGACGCGTTCGTCGACGAGCTGCTGGTCAATGGCGTCATAGACATACATGGTGGAAACTCTCCTTGCGCGCAAGCCCTAATCTTTTGCCCGTGCCCGTTCGATGGACATGTCGGTCGGCATCATGTTGATATCGGCGTTGTGCATCACCCACAGCGAGCCGGCCACGACGATGACGATCAGGAAGCCGGTACAGGCAAAGATGGCGGTGTTGCCGCGCCGGCCGGGACCGGTGCCCAGGTGCAGGAAGTACACCAGCTGCACCAGCAATTGCGCGACGCAAAGGCCGACGACCAGCGCGATCGCGCTTTGCGTCTGCAGGGATCCGGTCATCACGGCCGCGAACGACGCCATCGTCAGCGCGACCGACAGCAGCAGTCCGATGGTGTAGCTGCGCACGCTGCCGTGCACGGCCGTCTGGTCCGCATGCACCGAATGAAGATGGGACGATTTCATGCGAACTCCCGCAGGTAGACAAAGGTGAAAACACAGATCCAGATCAGGTCCAGGAAATGCCAGAACAGGCTCAGGCAGGCCAGGCGGCGGCGCACGATATCGTCCAGCCCGAAATGCCTGATCTGGTGGATCATCACCGCCAGCCACAGCAGGCCCGACGTGACATGCAGCCCGTGCGTGCCCACCAGCGTGAAGAAGGCCGACAGGTAGGCGCTGACGCCGGGGCCCGCGCCCTGGTGCAGCAGGTGCGCGAACTCGTAGACCTCCATGGCGATGAAGAGGGCGCCGAGCGCGAAGGTCACCGCGAGCCAGCGGATCATCCGCGGCGCGTCGTCGGCGCCATGCCTGAGCATGGCCAGGCCGAAGGTATAGCTGCTCAGCAGCAGCACCATGGTCTCGGCGAACACGAACGGCAGCTCGAACAGTTGCCGCCCGCCGGGGCCGCCGGCGGTGTTTCCGGACAGCACGCCGAAGGTGGCGAACAGCACCGCGAAGATCAGGCAGTCGCTCATCAGGTAGAGCCAGAACCCCAGCGGCGTGTGCGCCCCGGCTTCGTGATGGTGGTGCGCCGCGTCGTGGGCGGCCTCGTGCCCGGGATGGTGCAGGGTAGGGGAGAGAGTCGGAGTCATGGTCAGGCAGCTTCCTGCAGTTGTGCAAAGCGCGCGCGCTCGATCCGCTCGACTTCGGCCGCCGGCACGTAATAGTCGACGTCGCGGTCATAGCTGCGCACGATGAAGGTCGCGATGGCGCCGACCAGGCCGACGGCGGCGACCAGCCACATGTGCCAGACCAGCGCGAAGCAGCACAGCAGACCGAACGCCGACACGATGAAGCCTGCCGAGGTGTTGCGGGGCATATGGATGTCCTCGTAGCGCGCGGGCTGGCGCCACGCGCGGCCGGCTTCCTTGTCGTCCCAGTGCTGTTCCAGCGAGGTGATATGCGGCACGTGGGCGAAGTTGTAGAACGACGCGGGCGAGGCCGTCGACCACTCCAGGCTGCGGCCATCCCACGGATCGCCAGTCAGGTCGCGGTTCTGCTCGCGGTCGCGGATACTGACCGCGAACTGCACCAACATCGCCAGGATGCCGGCGCCGATGACGAAGGCACCGACCAGCGCCACCACCAGGTAGGGATGCCAGTCGACGTTGGCATAGTGGTTCATCCGGCGGGTCATGCCCTTGAAGCCGAGCACGTAGAGCGGCATGAAGGCCAGGAAGAAGCCGGCCAGCCAGCACCAGAACGACACCTTGCCCCAGAACTCATTGAGCCTGAAGCCGAACACCTTCGGGAACCAGAAAGTGATTGCGGCCAGGCAGCCGAAGAGCACGCCGCCGATGATCACGTTATGGAAATGCGCAACCAGGAACAGGCTGTTGTGCAGCACGAAGTCCGCCCCGGGGATGGCGAGCAGCACGCCGGTCATGCCGCCGACCGCGAACGTCACCATAAAGCCGATGGTCCACATGGTCGAGGTATGGAAGCGGATCCGGCCCCGGTACATGGTGAACAGCCAGTTGAACAGCTTCACGCCGGTCGGGATCGAGATGATCGAGGTCATGATGCCGAAGAAGGCATTGACGTTCGCGCCCGAGCCCATGGTGAAGAAGTGGTGCAGCCAGACGAAGAACGACAGCACGCCGATCGAGGAGGTGGCGTACACCATCGACTTGTAGCCGAACAGGGGCTTGCGCGAGAACGTGGCGATGATCTCGGAGAAGGCGCCGAACGCCGGCAGGATCAGCACGTAGACTTCCGGGTGGCCCCAGATCCAGATCAGGTTCACGTACATCATGGCGTTGCCGCCGAGCTCGTTGGTGAAGAAATGCATGCCGAGGTAGCGGTCGGCGGTGAGCAGGGCCAGCGTGGCGGTCAGGACCGGGAAGATCGCCACGATCAGGATATTGGTGATCAGCGCGGTCCAGGTGAAGACCGGCATCTTCATCAGGTTCAGGCCCGGCGCGCGCATGCGCAGGATCGTGACGATGAAGTTGATGCCCGTCAGCGTGGTGCCAAGCCCGGATATCTGCAGTGACCAGATGTAGTAGTCAACCCCTGGCGTGGGGCTGTAGCCGAGCTCGGACAGCGGCGGGTAGGCGACCCAGCCGGTGGCCGCGAAGTCGCCGACGAACATCGACATCATCACCAGCACCGCGCCCATTGCCGACATCCAGAAGCTCAGCGAATTGACGAACGGGAAGGCGACGTCGCGCGCGCCGATCTGCAGCGGCACGATCACGTTCATCAGCCCGAGCACCAGCGGCGTCGCGACAAAGAAGATCATGATCACGCCGTGGGCCGTGAAGATCTGGTCGTAGTGGTGCGGCGGCAGGTAGCCCGCGGCATCGCCATAGGCAATCGCCTGCTGGGCGCGCATCATGATGGCATCGGCAAAGCCGCGCAGCAGCATCACCAGCGCCAGGATGATGTACATCACGCCGACCTTCTTGTGGTCGACCGAGCAGATCCATTCGTTCCACAGGTATTTCCATTTGCCGTAGTACGTGATGGCGCCCATCAGTGCGATGCCCAGCACGATCACGACGGCCAGCGTCCCCATGATGATCGGCTCATGGAGAGGGATGGCGTCCAGGTTGAGTTTTCCAAGCATTCTTATTGCTCCATGCGGCCAGCGGGCGCCGGCGGGACGCGCTGGAAGGCCTGCAGAGATTCCGGGGTGTCCGCGCGGCAGATCTGGCCGTTTGCCAGCATGTATTTGTCGACGACCTGGTCGAACAGCTTCGGCGCGACGGCGGCGTACAGCGTCACGGGGTCCTTGCTGCTGGGCAGTTCAAGCGTGCGGTAGGTCTTCAGGTCCAGCGCCTGGGACGAAGCGCGGGCAGCCTGGATCCAGGCATCGAACTCCTCGCGCGAGGTGGCCAGCGTCTTGAAGTGCATGTCCGAGAAGCCGGGGCCGCTGTAGGCGGCGGACTGGCCGAGATAGACGCCCGGCGTGTCGGCGATCAGGTGCAGGCGTGTCTGCATCCCCGCCATGGTGTAGACCATGCTGCCCAGTTGCGGGATGAAGAACGAGTTCATCATCGATTCCGCGGTCAGCCGGAAATTGATCGGCGTGCCGACCGGGATCGCAAGCTGGTTCAGCGAGGCGACGCCGTATTCCGGGTAAATGAACAGCCATTTCCAGTTCAGCGCGATCACATCGACCTGGACCGGCTTGACCTGCGATTCCAGCGGCCGATAGGGATCGAGCTTGTGCGTCGAATCCCAGATCAGCACGGCCAGGCAGGCCACGATGACGCAGGGGATGCCCCAGACCACGACCTCGATCCTGGTGGAGTGCGCCCATTTGGGGGCATAGGTGGCGCTCGTATTGGTTTCGCGGTAGCGCCACGCGAACCACAGGGTCAGGACGATCACGGGGATGACGACCATCAGCATGACGAACAGGGAGATCAGGATCAGTGACTTTTCCTGTTCCCCGATGCTGCCCTTGGGATTGAGAAGTTCGAGGTTGCAGCCGCTCAGCAGCGCGCTCAGGCAGGCGCTCAGCAACAGTGTGGGAAGACGGCGCTGCGGGCCGGGGGATGGGCGGGGGAGCGGGCCTTGTCGATTCTTGTCTGCCGGCCCGGCAATAGGTTTGAGCATTTCGGACACCTTGGTTACGGATCACCGAAGGCTCCCGGCCACGCGCTCCGATTCAAGTGCTGGCTCAGCCCCGCGCGGGCGTGGTTTGTATGGATTCCCTCGGTGATGTCTGGCATGCTAATGCAAGACAAAACCCATACATCGAAGAAATCTACCGGATGAAATCCATGCAAGGAACCGATATCCGCGCCGAAGTCAGTACCAAATGGGATCTTGAGATCACAACGGGTGGCGGCGCGCGCTACTTGCAGATCGTGGACTTCATCGAGCGGGCGATCGGCGAAGGCCGACTGGTAGCCGGCGACCGCGTACCGCCGCAGCGCAGCCTGGCCAAGACCCTCCGCGTGGACCTGACCACCGTGACGCGTGCCTACAACGAGGCCAAGCGGCGGCATCTGATCGATGCCCGCGGGGCCCTCGGCACTTTCATTGCCGCGCCGCGGGCGGAGCTGGCGCGGGTGATCGACATGAGCATGAACGTGCCGCCGCCACCGGCGGGGCTGGATTTCCAGGACCTGTTGCGGCGCGGCCTGTCGCAGGTGCTGCTGCACAGCGACCCGCACCTGCTGATGACCTACCAGCTCGGCGGCGGCAGTGCTGCCGACCGGTCGGCCGGCACCCTCTGGCTCGCGCAGATATTCGGCCAGGTCGCCACTGCACGGCTGGTGGTGTGCCCGGGCGCCCAGGCAGCCTTGTCCGCCGTGATCCTGGCCCGGACCCGGCCGGGTGACGCGATCGTGAGCGAGCCGCTGGCCTACCCCGGCATTCGCGCGGCCGCGGCACAACTGGGGCGGCGCGTGATCATCGCGCCGGTCGATGCCGACGGGATGCTCCCCAACGCCCTCGAGGTGGCCTGTGCCGACGGTGCAACGCTGGCCTACCTCAATCCGACCGCCCAGAATCCCACTACGCACACCATGCCGGCCTCACGCCGGGAGGCTATCGCCAGGGCCGCGGCGCACTGTGATGTCACCTTGCTGGAGGATGACCCCTACTGGCTGCTGACGCCGTCAGCGCCGCCGCCGCTGTCCAGCTTCGCTCCCGAGCGCACGTACTATGTCTCGACCCTGTCCAAGACCCTCAGTCCGGGGCTGCGGACCGCGTATGTCATGCTGCCGGAGGGCAGGCGCGGCGACGATCTGCTGGCATCGCTGCGGGCCTTCGCGCTGATGGCGGCACCGATGACCGCCGCCCTGGCGACCCAATGGATCCACGATGGCTCGGCCATGCGGCTGCTCGACGGCATCAGGACCGAAGCGTTGGCCAGATGCGCGCTGGCAAGCCGATGGCTGAGCGGGATCGGCCAGCTCCCGCCCAGCGCCATCCACGCATGGCATCGCTTGCCCGAGCACTGGTCGGCGCAGCAGCTCACCCGGGCCGCGCTGGCGGAGGACCTGCGCGTGACGCCGTCCGACGCGTTCTGGGAGGGGCCAAACGCGCCGAATGCCATCCGCATCTCGCTCGGTGGCGTGGAGGACCGCGCGCAACTATCGGCTGCGCTGCGCAGGCTGGCCGCATTGCTGGAGCGCCGGCCCACGCCGGGGCTGGAAATGGTGGTGTGAGTTGCGGCATGGGTCGGCTACTTGCCAGCCTCGTCCGCAGGCGCGGACTGCCTTGTCGCAAACTCGCCCGCGGCTTCCAGCAGCCACTCGCGCAGCCGCTGCATCGCCTCGCTCATCGGCCGGGTATCCGGCGAGACCAGGTGATACGCGCTCGTGGAGCGCTGCGAATGGGCGACGGGCATGACCAGCTGGCAGTTTGCCAGGTATTCCCCCACGAGGAAGCGCGGCACCAGGCCAACGCCCAGCCTGGCGCGTGCGGCGGCGATGACCATGGAATGGTGGTCGAAGCGTGCGCCGCGCATGGCGTTGACGTCGTCGATGCCGGCCGCTTCCATCCATTGCTTCCAGCCGAGAATGCGTGTGGCGAGGTGCAGCAGCGGCGACCGGGCGATGTCATGCGGGCTGATCCGCTTCCTGCCGCCGAAGAAGTCCGGATGGCAGACCGCCACCGACTCTTCGTCGAACATCCGGTCGGCACGCGCGCCGGGATAGACCGCCTCGCCAAAGTGAATCGCCGCGTCGTAGGGGGTGCCGTCGAACAGGAAGATGTCTGACTGCGCGCTGATATTGACCACGATCCCCGGATGCCGCGCATAGAAGGCCGGCAGCCGCGGAATCAGCCACTCGACCGCCAGCGTGGGCACGCAGGCGAGCTCGACAGTGCCGCCTGCGCCCTCGTGCGCCATCAGGTCGAGCGTGTCGCGCTGCAGCTTGCGCAGCAACTCCCGCACCTGTCCGCTGTAGAGCGTGCCGGCCGCCGTCAGCGTGATGCGCTGGTTGGCGCGGTGGAACAGCTGCACGCCCAGCAGCGCTTCCAGCGACGCAATCTGGCGCGACACCGCGCTCTCGGTGATAAACAGGTCCGCCGCCGCGCGGCGCAGGTTCAGGTGCAGCGCGGCGGCCTCGAAGGCGCGCAGGCTGGACAGGCTGGGAAGTCGTTGCCGCATCGGGGAAGGGCTGAGTTGATGATTTTAGGTCATCATCCTATACGGAAATCTCGCTTGAAAGCTTGGAGTTGATGAGAAATCATTCGCTCCTTGCGTTGCCGCCTCCTCCCGGCATCGTCATCACGACAACCTCATAACGACAACCATCAGGTAGACAGGAGACTGCATGAAACACTTGTTCAGCGCGCTCGCCGCCGGCACCCTTGCATTCGGCGCGACCATGCCCGGCATCGCCGGCGCGCTCGAGTTCCCGGCCAAGCCGGTGCGCATCATCGTGCCGTACCCGCCGGGCGGCACCACCGACATGGTGGCCCGGCTGATCGGCGAGCAACTGGCCACGCAATGGAAGCAGTCGGTGGTGGTCGACAACCGCCCCGGCGCGGGCGGCATCGTCGGCACCGGCACGGCCGCCAAGTCCGCGGCGGACGGCTACACCCTGCTGATGGGCTCGGTGGGCGAGTTCGGCATCAACCCGGCCTTGTACAAGAAGCTGCCCTATGATGCCGACGCCGACTTCGCGCCGGTCGCGATGGTGGCGCGCGTACCCAACGTGGTGGTGCTGTCGCCGGCGTTTGCGGAACGCGCGCGCGTGCAGACGCTGCCCGAGTTCATCGCCTACCTGAAAGCCAATCCCAAGCGCGTCAACATGGCGTCGGCCGGAAACGGCACGTCCACGCACCTCGCGGGCGAGCTGTTCCAGCGCATGACCAGCACGGAGATGAGCCACGTCGCCTACAAGGGCAGCAGCCCGGCCATCGCCGACCTGATGGGCGGCAGCGTCGACGTGATGTTCGACAACCTGCCGGCATCGCTGCCGTTTATCCGCTCGGGCAAGCTCAAGCCGCTGGCCGTGACCACGCCGGCGCGCTCGTCGGCGCTTCCGAACGTGCCGACGGTCGCCGCCGCGGGCCCCGTCCCCGGCTTTGATGCCAGCCCTTGGTTCGGCCTGCTTGCGCCGCGCGGGGTGCCTACCGCGGTGGCGCAGAAGATCAGCCAGGACCTGACGCGCGTGCTCAACGAGCCAGGCGTGCAGGCGAAAATGCGCGAACTGGGCGCGGAACCGGCGCCCAGCTCGCCGGAGGCATTTGCCGACGTGTTGAAGAAGGACCGCCAGAAGTGGGGCGAGATCGTTCGCCTGTCCGGTGCTTCGGTGGACTGAAGCACGCCCATGTCCAGCACGCTCTGCATCCGCTCATGACTTCCGACGCCGCTTATCCCTTCGTCCCCGCGCTGCGCAACCCGGCAGGCTCTCCGATCCGGGAACTGTTCAAGTACCTGACCGACCCCGGGATGATCTCGTTCGCCGGGGGCTACCCGTCCGCCGCGCTGTTCGATGTCGAAGGCATTGGCGCGGCCTCGGCGGCGGTGCTGCGCGAGCGGCCCGCCGAGTGCCTGCAGTACGGCGCCACCGAAGGCGCGCCGGCGCTGCGCCAGGCGCTGGCGTCGTTGATGGCCGGGCGCGGCGCGCCTGTGACCCAGGACGAACTGCTCGTGACCAGCGGCTCGCAGCAGGGCTTCGATTTCCTCGTGCGCGCGCTGGTCGAGCCCGGCAGCGTGGTGCTGGTCGAGGAGCCGACCTATTCCGCGACGCTGCAGGCCTTGCGGCTCGCCGGCGCCGACGTACGCGGCGTGCCGTCTGATCACGACGGCATGGACGTGGCTGCACTCGAAGCCATGCTGGCCGACCCGTCGTTGCGCCCCCGGCTGATCTATACGGTGCCAACCTTCGCCAACCCCACCGGCGCCACGCTGTCGCCCGCACGCCGGCTGCAGCTGCTGACGCTGGTGGCGCGGCACCGCGTGGTGCTGGTCGAGGACGATCCCTACGGGGCGCTCAGCTTCGATGGCGCGCCGCCGCCTTCGCTGCTGGCGCTGTGCGCGTCGGTACCCGAGGCGCGGCCGTGGCTCGTGCACCTGGCCAGCCTGTCGAAGACGCTGGCCCCCGGCCTGAGGATCGGCTGGATGGTCGCCGCGCCCGGGATCGTGCGCCGCGCGGTGATTGCCAAGCAGGTATCCGACCTGTGCACGCCGCCATGGATCCAGCTGGCCGCGGCGCAGTATCTGGAAGCGGGCCGGCTGCCGGCACAGGTCGCGCGGGAAGTCGCGGCCTATCGCGACAAGCGCGACCAGCTCGCGGCGGCGCTGCGCCAGGCCTTTGGTGACCGCATCCGCTTCGCATCGCCGGCGGGAGGGATGTTCCTCTGGGCCGCGCTGGATGGCATCGACGATGCTGCCGCACTGCTGCCGCACGCGATCGCGGAAAAGGTGCTGTTCGTGCCGGGTGCCGGATTCTATGTGGAGCAGCGCCAGCGCGCCACATTCCGGCTGTCGTTCGCGAGCACGAACCTGGCGCAGATCGGGGAGGGCGTCGCACGGCTCGCGCGGGCGGTCGAGCGGGCCGGGTGAGGGCTTTCACAACGGAAGCGGTTCGTGGCAGCCGGCGGATGCTATCCTGCTGCGGTCGAAACATTACGGCCGAACGCGGCAGGAGGACAGTATGACCATGACGCTCTACTACAACCCCCAAAGCCGCGCCTCGGTGGCGCGCTGGATGCTGGAGGAGGTCGGGGCCGAGTACAAGCTGCAGCACATCGATTTCACCAAGGGCGAGAGCCGCGCGCCGGAGTTCCTGGCGATAAACCCGATGGGGAAGATTCCAACGCTGGTCTTGCAGGACGGCACGGTCCTGACCGAGAACGGCGCGATCATCGCCTGGCTGGCGGATGCCTTTCCGCAGGCCGGGTTGATGCCGCCTGCAGGCTCGTCCGCGCGCGGCACGGTGCTGCGGTGGCTGTTCTTCTGCGGCAGTTGCTTCGAACCCGCGCTGACTGACCGCATGATGCGCAAGGAGGCGCCGCTGCCGAAGCAGGCGGTCGGCTGGGGCGACTATGACGATGTGATCGACGCCATCGAGAAAGCCCTGACTCCCGGCCCCTTCGTGCTCGGCGCGACCTTCAGCGCGGCGGACATCTATCTCGGTGCCTCGCTGGCCTGGGCGGGCCGATTCGGTGCGCCGCGCATCAGCGAGAGCCCGTGCATCCAGGACTACGTCAAGCGGATCACCGCGCGCGACGCGTTCGTGCGCGCGGCGGAAGCCCAGTGAGACGCGAGAAGTCCTGCGGCATCAGTCCAGCGCGATGTTCGCCTTGCTGATCACCTCGCCCCAGCGCTGGGTCTCGAAGCGCACCAGCCTGGCATAGTCGGCACTGGCGCCGGGCAGCGGCGACGCCCCTTGGACAGAGGCCGCTCGCGGCTCCTCAGCCCACCCCTTGCGCGGCCTGCGCCCGCCACCGGAATATGAGACATTGGAGTCCCGGTGGCGGATTCCCGGTGCTCGACTTTCCAGGAGACACATCATGCAAAGCAAGAACACGATCTGCTTGTGGTACGACCGCGACGCCCTTGATGCCGCAAACTTCTATGCCGAGACATTCCCCGACAGCGCAGTCAGCGCCGTCCACCGCGCGCCGGGCGACTATCCCGACGGCAGGCAGGGCGATGTCCTGACGGTCGAGTTCACCGTCGCCGGCATTCCCTGCCTCGGGCTGAACGGCGGCCCGCATTTCAAGCACAGCGAGGCCTTCTCTTTTCAGATTGCGACGGACGACCAGGCCGAAACCGACCGCTTATGGAATGCGATCGTCGGCAATGGCGGCCAGGAAAGCGAATGCGGCTGGTGCAAGGACCGGTGGGGACTGTCATGGCAGATCACCCCGCGCGCGCTCAGCGCGGCGATCACCGACCCCGACCGTGCGGCGGCCAAGCGCGCATTCGACGCCATGATGACGATGAAAAAGATTGATATCGCCGCGATCGAGGCGGCACAGCAGGGCAAAAGCCCATCCTAGAATTAAGGTAGGGCGTCTCAGTGCCAACCGCAAAGGGGGCTGGGGCAGGGCCGCTCCTTCATCGACTGGGAGAGACCATCATGAGTCGTTTGCTGCTAGGCAACATCGAACCTGGCACCTCGGACGAGGAAATCGCGGCCTTCCTGGAAAAGTACGGATTTCCCCCGTTCGACAGTCTCGAACATGAGGAAGGCGATGGCTCGCAGCCTGCCGTGCTGCTGACCTATGGCACCCTCGACCCCATGGTGCTGGGCAAATTGCAGGAGCGCATCCACCATATGTACTGGAAGAAGCGCGAATTGACCGCTGCTATCCTGCACGACCGCTTTGCGTGAGCTGAAGAAGCCTCGGGGTGGCTTACGCGGCTCACGCACCCGGCCCATCCACTAGAATCCCGACCGGTAGCCGTTTCCCAATGTTCCTAACGTGGCACTTCAGCAGGGTTTCATCCTGACCCGACATTGGCGCGATACGCCGGCCGGCACCGAAGTCGAATTCTGGCTGGCGACCGATAATGGTCCGCGCCACCTGCACCTGTCCCGTCAGCCGTCAGTCGCGTTTATCCCCGAGTCGCAGCGCGAGCGTGCCGAGGCGCTGCTGCGCCGCGAGCGCGAGGTCGAACTGCGCCCGCTCAAGCTCCAGGATTTCCAGCGCCGGCCCGTACTGGGCCTGTACTGCCGCCAGCATCGGCAACTGATCCAGCTCGGCCGCTCATTGCGCGACGCCGGCGTGGATGTCTACGAAGCCGATATCCGCCCGCCCGAACGCTACCTGATGGAGCGCTTCATCACCGCCCCGGTCTGGTTCGACGGCGAGCCGGACCCCGGCGGCGCGCTGCGCAATGCCCAGATGAAGCCGTCGGAGGGCTACCGGCCCAAGTTGCGCTTGGTCTCGCTCGATATCGAGACCAACGCGTTCGGCGAACTCTATTCGATTGCGCTCGAAGGCTGCGGCCAGCGCCAGGTCTACATGCTGGGTGCGGCGCCGCAAATGCCCGCCGAGGTCGATTTCTCGCTCGAGTACTGCGTCACGCGGCCCGAGTTGCTGGAAAAGCTGAACCAGTGGCTGGCCGATCACGATCCCGACGCGATCATCGGCTGGAATCTGGTCCAGTTCGACCTGCGCGTGCTGCACGAACATGCGCGCAAGTTCCAGCTTCCGCTGCGCCTCGGCCGCGGCGGAGCCGAGATGGAATGGCGCGAGCACAACGCCCAGCAGCACTATTTCGCCAGCGCACCGGGCCGGTTGATCATCGACGGCATCGAGGCACTGCGTTCCGCCACGTGGAGCTTCCCGTCGTTCAGCCTGGAATCGGTGGCGCAGACGCTGCTGGGCGAGGGCAAGGCGGTCGACAACCCGTACGACCGCATGGACGCCATCGACCGCATGTTCGAGCAGGACAAGCCGGCGCTGGCCCGCTATAACCTGCGCGATTGCGAACTGGTGACGCGGATCTTCGAAAAGACGGAGCTGTTGCCGTTCCTGCTGGAGCGCGCCACGGTCACGGGCCTGCCGGCCGACCGGAACGGCGGCTCGGTCGCCGCCTTCACGCATCTCTACATGCCGCTGATGCACCGCCAGGGGTATGTCGCGCCCAACCTCGGCGAGAACGCGCCCGAGGCCAGCCCCGGCGGCTTCGTCATGGACTCGCGGCCGGGGCTCTACGAATCGGTGCTGGTGCTGGACTACAAGAGCCTCTACCCGTCCATCATCCGCACCTTCCTGATCGACCCGATCGGCCTGGTCGAGGGCCTGGCGCATCCCGACGATGCCGATTCGGTGCCTGGCTTCCGCGGTGCGCGGTTTTCCCGGACCAAGCACTGCCTGCCGGCGATCGTCGCCAAGGTCTGGCAAGGCCGCGAGGCCGCCAAGCGTGACCGGAACAAGCCGCTGTCCCAGGCGCTCAAGATCATCATGAACGCGTTCTACGGCGTGCTCGGGTCCAGCGGCTGCCGGTTCTTCGATGCGCGGCTGGCGTCGTCGATCACCATGCGCGGGCACGAGATCATGCGGCAGACCCGCGCGCTGATCGAGGCCCGCGGCTACGAGGTGATCTATGGCGACACGGATTCCACATTCGTCTGGCTGCGCCGCGCGCGCACGGAAGCCGATGCCAGGCAGATCGGCCGCAGCCTGGTCGCCTACGTCAACGACTGGTGGCGCGACCACCTCTGGCAGACCCATGGACTGGAAAGCGCGCTGGAACTCCAGTTGGAAACGCACTTCCGGCGCTTCCTGATGCCGACCATCCGCGGCACAGACCTTGGCAGCAAGAAGCGCTATGCCGGCCAGGTGGAACGGCCCGACGGGAAGGCCGCGATGGTGTTCAAGGGGCTTGAAACGGTGCGTACGGACTGGTCGCCGCTCGCCCAGCGCTTCCAGCAGACCCTTTACGAAAAGATCTTCAACCGCGAGCCGTACGCGGATTATGTGCGCGACATCGTGCGCCGCACCCTGGCCGGCGAGCTCGACGAGCAACTGGTCTATCGCAAGCGGCTGCGCCGCAAGCTCGATGATTACCAGCGCAACGTGCCGCCGCACGTCCGCGCCGCCCGTATCGCCGATGCCTATAACGAGCGCCAGGGACGTCCGCGCCAGTATCAGCATGGCGGCTGGATCAGCTACGTGATGACCGTTTCAGGGCCGGAGCCGCTTGAGACCCGGTCGGCGCCGATTGACTATGGCCACTACGTCAACAAGCAGTTGCAGCCGATCGCCGATGCGATCCTGCCGTTCCTGGACGACGATTTCGAGACGCTGCTGGCTGGGCAGATGGCACTCTTCCCGCAGTAGCATAAGCTGCTGATTCTAATGGGGAATTGCTTGATGGATGGGGCTGCGGCACGGTCCGTTGAAGTCGATCAGGTGCTTGTTCTCAAGCTCAAGGATCTGCCGGAACGCGGGCACCCGTCACGGAGCAGTTCGACCTGCGACTGCTGGGGGTATCAGCGCAGCATGGCCATGTCGGGTGTTGCGCGATAGCGCCAGCCACGTGCTCGCATTCGCGCTGCGGCACTTCCCGACCTAATATAGGCCATGCCATCGGCGGCACGGGGCCTTCCATGATGATCGATCCGCCAGTCTTGCCATGTTGACGCGCAGAGCCTTCCTGCTCGGCGGTGCGGGCGCTGCCGGTGCGCTGGTGATCGGATGGGCCTGGCTGCCGCCGCGCCAGCGCCTGGCGGGCGGCGAGCCGCTGGCAGCGCGCGACGGGCAGTTTGCGCTGAACGGCTGGGTCAAGGTGGCGTCCGACAACACCGTCACGGTGGTCATGAACAAGGCCGAGATGGGGCAGGGCGTGCATACCGGCGCGGCGATGCTGCTGGCCGAGGAGATGGAGGCCGACTGGTCGCAGATCCGGGTCGAGCCGTCGCTTATCGATAACCTGTACAACAACATCGAGGGCGTGGTCGCCAACCTGCCGTTCCGGCCGGACGACAAGGGGTGGCCCAGGCGCGCCGCCGAATGGTTCACGCGCAAGGGCGTGCGCGAGGTGGGCTTGATGTTCACCGGCGGCTCCACCAGCATCAGGGACCTGTGGAATCCGATGCGCGAGGCCGGCGCCGCCGCGCGCATGATGCTGTGCGCGGCAGCGGCGAAGCAGTGGGACGTCAAGGCCGAAGCGTGCCGCGCGCAGGCCGGCAAGGTGGTGCATCCGTCGGGGCGCAGTGCCACCTTCGGCGAACTGGCCGCCGCAGCCGCGCGTGAGCCCTTGCCACGCAAGGTCGAACTGAAGGACCCTGCCAGCTACAGGCTCATCGGCACCCGCGCGGCGCGCCTTGATGCCCCTGCCAAGCTCCACGGCAGAGCCAGTTTCGGTATCGACGTGGTGGCGGACGCGATGGTCTACGCCAGCGTGCAGATGTGTCCGACGCTGGGCGGCACGCTGCAGGGATCCCCGCCCGACGACGTAAAGAAGTTGCCCGGCGTGCTCGACCTGGTCACGCTCGCTCCGCTGCATGGCGGCAGCGGCGGCGTGGCGGTGATCGCCAGCGATGCGTGGATCGCGATGCAGGCGGTGGAGAAGGTCCAGTGCAAGTGGGACGAGGGTGAGGCGGCGAAGCTGTCGAGCGACGGCATCCGCGATACGCTGGTGAAGGCGCTCGACGCTTCCGGCCCACGTGTCTGGCACGAGCATGGCAACGGGCGCGCCATGAAGCAGGGCAAGCCCGCCATCCAGGTCTTGTACTCGGCGCCTTATCTCGCTCACGCCGCGCTGGAGCCGGTCAACTGCACGGTGCTGGTCCAGGAGGACCGCGCCATCGTGTGGGCTGCCACGCAGATGCCCGGGCTGGCTCGCCGCTGCGTGGCGAAGACGCTCAGGCTGGACACGGACAAGGTCGAGCTGCGCCAGCAGTTCATCGGCGGTGCCTTCGGGCGCCGGCTCGAAGTCGACTTCATCTGCCAGGCGGCCGCCATTGCCGCCAAGCGCAAGGGCGTGCCGGTGCAGACGATCTGGTCGCGCCCCGAGGACATGCGGCATGACTTCTACCGTCCGGCCAGCGTGTCGCGCTTCGAGGCCTGGCTCGACGAAAAACGCAAGGTCATCGCCGTGCGCAATATCTCGGCCAGCCAGTCAGTGCTGGAGGGCGTCGCGAAGCGCAACTTCGGCCTGCCCGACATCTTCCTGTCGCGGCTGGACAAGTCCACGGCGGAGGGCGCCTTCGACCAGGCTTATGACTGGCCGGACGTGTGGGTCGGCCACCAGACCGTGGACCTCGCCATCCCCGTGGGCTACTGGCGCTCGGTGGGGCATTCGCACCACGCCTTCTTCATGGAGAGTTTTGTCGATGAACTGGCGGTGGCAGTCGGGGTGGACCCGCTCGACTACCGCATGAGCCTGCTCAGGGGCGAGCGCCAGCGCGCGGTGCTGGAGCAGGCAAGAAAGATGTCGGGCTGGGGCCAGCCCTTGCGCAAGCAACCTGGCGTGGTGAAGGTGGGGCGCGGCGTGGCCCTGCACGAGTCGTTCGGCAGCGTGGTGGCGCAGGTCGCCGAGGTGTCGGTAGGCAACATGGGGCAGGTCCGCGTGGATCGCGTGTTCTGCGCCATCGATTGCGGCATGCCGGTCAACCCGACCCTGATCGAGCAGCAGGTCGAGGGCGGCATTGTGTTCGGGCTGTCGGCAGCGCTGTGGCAGAAGATCACGCTGGAGCGAGGCAAGGTGAAGGAGGACTACTACACCGCCTTTCCGGCCATGCGCCTGCGAGACTGCCCGGACATCCAGGTACACGTGATGCCTTCGACGCGCCCGCCACAGGGCGTGGGCGAATCCACCACGCCGCCGATCGCCCCGGCGGTGGCGAACGCCTTGTTCCATGCGACCGGCGAGCGCCTGCGCGACCTGCCGCTAATGAAGACCCTGCCGCCTTCCGGAGCCTGCGATGCCAGACCATCAGATCAGTGTCAACGGTAAGAGTGTCGACGTCCGCTCGGACGGCTGCACGCCGCTGTTGTGGGTGCTGCGCTGCGAGCTCAAGCTGACGGGCACCAAGTTCGGCTGCGGCGTGGGGGTGTGCGGCGCCTGCGCGGTGCATGTCAACGGCAAGATGCTGCTGTCGTGCCAGCACCAGGCGAGCGAGATGGAAGGGAAGAAGATCGTCACCATCGAAGGACTCGACGGCCCCGAGGCCAGCGCCCTGCGGGCGGCCTGGCTGAAGCACGAGGTGGTGCAGTGCGGCTACTGCCAGAGCGCGCAACTGATGGCGGCGAGCGCGCTGCTCAAGCGCACCCGGAATCCGAAGGAGGCGGAGATCGCCGACCAGATGAGCTGCGTGATCTGCCGGTGCGGCACGTACACACGGATCAGAAGGGCGATTGCGGAAGCGATGGGGATGTTGAGGGGGTGAGGGCGTAGGGGGGGCATTGGAAACGGCTGGCACTCGCGCAAACATGCGCGAGTGCCCCGATCCTTGCTGGCGAGCTGGAAGTCTTAGGGGGAAGGCGATGAAACATTCCGGGTCAGCACCAGAGTCGCTATATCCGGGTGGTTCGCAAGCTGCGGCCGATGCTGCCGGCTCCGCGACGATCGCTTCCGCGCCTGCCGCGACCGGGCGCATGGAACTCTACACCCAGAGAACCATGGTGAACTGGCTGAGCCCGCTACAGCTGCCGTTCACCGCCATGCGCGTTGCCGTGGCGATGGCAATCGGCGCCTTTGCCGACCAGCGCATGGTGCAGGCGGCACTCACCACGCTGAATCCGAATCCACCGCTGCCGGTGCCCGCTGACGAACACGGCGGTGTCTGGGTCGACTATCTGGCCGACACCGGCGACGGTTGGGACTCGACCTACTCCATGGCGTTGTGCGTCAGTCACGCGGTGACGCTGCGCGACCAAGGCGTGACGCTGCCGCGGGCAAAGGTGCTGCTGCTGGGTGGCGACCAGGTGTATCCGACCCCTGCCCATGAGGGCTATCGGACCCGCTTCGTCGATCCCTTCCGGGCGGCATTCCCTGCGCCGGTCGAGACCGCACACCCCGTATACAGTGACCAGCCGATCAAGTTGCCGGATGCGCCGTGGATGGTCGCCACGCCTGGCAATCACGACTGGTACGATGGCCTGCGTGGCTTTGCCCGCCTGTTCTGCAGCGGCAAGCCAGTGGGCGGCTGGGAGACACGCCAGCGCACTGGCTACTATGCCTTGCAGTTGCCCGACGGCTGGTGGATCTGGGGCCTGGACCTGCAACTGGAATCGGAAATCGACCGACCGCAGCGCGAGTACTTCCAGAAGATGCACACGGCGCTGCAGCCTGGCGACCGCGTCGTATTGTGCGCGCCGGAGGCCAGCTGGATTGACGAGATGGAGCGCGTGCGCCGCGGCGAGCGGCGGGCCGTGCCTTCGATCGAGGCCAAGACGCCGCGCTTCCGGAGCCTGAGCGAGATCGAGGGGATGCTGGGCGACCGGCTCGCGCTGGTGCTGGCCGGCAACTCGCACCACTACGCGCATTACGTGCCGCGAGCGGGCACGGCGGGACCGCATCGCATCACCTGCGGAGGCGGCGGCGCATTTCTTCACGGCACGCACCTGCTGCCAGATCCGCCGAGGCCTATCGTCGTGGGCCCGGCCAGACAGTTCTACGAGCTGAAGTCAGCGTATCCGGAACAGGCGGTCTCCCGGCAATTGCGCAATCGTGCGTGGCAGCTGCCTGCGCGCAACCTCTCGTTCTGTGCGCTGGTGGCGGTCCTGTACTTGCTGTTCGATTGGATCATTCAAAGCGCGAGCCTGGTATCTGTTCCCGGGCGCGATCAACGCAGCTTCGTCGACAGGCTGGCCGGCCTCGAAATGACATTCGGGAATACCGGCGAGGTGTTCCATCAACTGTTCCGGGTCATGGCGCACAGTCCGGCGTCGGTGGTGTTCGCAGCGGCCATTGTCTTTACTTGCGCTGCGCTGTCGACCAGGGATGTCAGGCGCGGCGTCCGGCTCGCGTGCGTTGTCGGCGGGTTGCACGGGCTGCTGCACCTGGCACTGGCGGTCGCGCTGCTATGGCTCGTCTTGCGCCTCAACTTCCATGTCTTTGGCGCGGACAACGCGCCCCCCGTGTTGCTGTTTCTGGTCGAGGCCATGCTGCTGGGCGGCGCCCTCGGCGGCCTGCTGTTTGGGGTCTGGATGGTGTTGGGCAATGCCCTGTGGCGTCTGCACCCCGAGGAGGTGTTCTCCTCCCAGCGCATCGCCGATTACAAATGCTTCCTGCGGATGCGGTTCGAGGGTGGGCAATTGACGATCTACCCGCTCAAGCTGGAGAAGGTCTGCCGGCATTGGAAGCTGGGCGAGGGCGTCAAGCAACTGGCGAAGGTCAACAGCACCTGGCGCGTGCGCGCGCAACCCGGCGCGGCCGGCCCTCGCTTCGTGCCTGCAGACGGCCAGGTATCGCCGCCGGAGGCGGTGCGGATGATCGAGGAGAAGCCAATCATCATCCAACGACAGGGAGCGTCATGATGGGCAATACGCTTGCCTACGACGTCGTCGTCATCGGCAGCGGCTTCGGTGGCGCGGTCTCGGCCTGCCGGCTGGCGCAGGCCGGCCGCAAAGTGCTGGTGCTGGAACGCGGCCGGCGCTGGAGCCCCGCGACTTACCCGCGCGACGAGAGCGACCCCTGGCTGTGGAACCAGGAGCGCGCCAACCGCTTCAATGGCTGGGCCGATATCCGGACCTTCTCCGACGTATGGGTCATCGCCGGGGCCGGGGTCGGCGGCGGCTCGCTGATCTATGCCAACGTTTCCGTGGAAGCCAAGCCGGAAGCGTTCCAGCAGGGCTGGCCGAAAGAGGTTACCTATGCCGGCCTGCAGGCCCACTATGAGGAGGTCGGGCGCATGCTCGCGGTGAGCGAAGTGCCGGATAACCAGTTGAGCGAGCGGACGCGGCTGTTGCGCGAGGGCGCGGAAGCCTGCGGATGGGGCGGGCGCTTCCGCAAGTTGCCGCTGGCGGTGACGTTTTCCGAGCATTGGGATCCCACACGGCAAGACCCCCGCGATGACCGTCATTCACAGACATTCCTGAACCAGCACGGCAGGTTGCAAGGCACTTGCGTTCACTGCGGCAACTGTGACGTGGGGTGCCAGGTATCGGCCAGGAATACGCTGGACCTGAATTACCTGGCGGTGGCTGAAGACAATGGCGCCGAAATTCTTCCGTTGCACCTGGTAGACCGGCTGGAGCCCCTGCAGCAGGGCTGGCGCGTAGGCTTCAGGAAGATCGATCCGGCAAACGAAACGACGAGCCCTGGCACAGTCACGGCCGCCAGGGTGATACTGGCCGCCGGCTCTATCGGCAGCACCGAGCTTCTGCTGCGCTGTCGGGACGAACATCGCACCCTGCCCGGGCTTTCGCCGCGGTTGGGACATGGCTGGGCGCACAATGGCGACTTCGTGACGCCGGCCTACTATGCCCACAGGACGATCTCTCCGTCTCATGGCGTAACCATCTCCGCCGCGATCGACCTGCTGGACCACAGCGGCCCGAACGGACAGGCGCTCTTCGTGGAGGACGGCGGAATCCCTAATCTCGCAGGCAACTTCATTCGGCGCCATATGAAGCGAACGCGTTCCCGCAAGCTGCGCGCCGTGTGGAAGGAGGTCGGGGGACTGTTTGACGACGGCGACCCGGTCGAGCAGATGATGCCCTGGTTCGGGCAAGGCGTGGACCCTGGCGATGGCCAACTGAGGCTGGGCCGCACGTGGTACGCACCGTGGCGCCGTGTGCTGCGGCTCGACTGGTCTTATCAGGCCTCGGTGGCCGTCATCGAGGCCATGATTGCAGCCCATACGCAGCTCTCGGCAGCGACTGGCGGAGATCCGTGGGTGCCGCTCACCTGGCGACGGTGGCACAACCTGATCACGCCGCACCCGCTGGGCGGCTGCAATATGGGGACCTCCGCCGCGGACGGAGTCGTCGATGCATGGGGCCGGGTATTTGGCTACCAGGGACTGTATGTCATGGACGGTGCGATCGTCCCGCGTCCGCTCGGCCTTAACCCTTCGCGCACCATCGCGGCGCTCGCGGAGCGCAATGTGGCGATGCTCTTGCGCGAGCAGGATTGAATCTCCTCGCCGACCATGGACCATCGACACCTTCAATCCGGCACGCTGTGGCCGGCTGTCTTGCACCGGACGGCGCACGCCCAGCAGAGCGGGGCATTGTGCCCGATCGAAACTGCCCAGGTGGCGATCGAAGACGGCGGCATGCGGTTTCTGGTCCGCCAGGTATCGAGCCTGGCTCGCAAGGACAAGGCACACACGACGAGCAGCGCCGGGGGCAATCCATTCCTGCCCTATGACCCGGAACTGTTTGTTGCGGATATCTCCGACACCCATGTAGCCTTGCTCAACAAGTTCAATGTCATCGCGCATCATCTGCTCATCGTCACCCGGCGCTTCGAACCGCAGGAATGCCTGCTGACCGTGGCTGACTTTGAAGCGCTGCTGGCTTGCATGGCGGAGTTCCCGAGCCTGGGTTTCTACAACGGCGGGGCCGCCGCGGGAGCGAGCCAGGCCCACAAACATCTGCAGATCGTGCCGTTGCCGTTCGCCGAGGGTGGCCCGGCGCTGCCAATTGACCCCTTGCTGGCGTCGGCGCGGATCGCCGGCGCCATCGGTACCGTTCCCGGCCTGGCATTCGCGCATGCGTTCGCGCCGCTGGATCTGTTTGCTGCACCCGTCGAAGAGGTGGCGCGCACGGCGTGCGAGCGCTACCGCGCGCTGCTTGATGCGGTTGGGGTGCGGGCGGTCGGTGTCGAGGGCGGGCTGCACCAGTCGGCGCCGTACAACCTGCTGGTCATGTCCGCAGGGCTGTTGCTGGTGCCAAGATCCGGGGAGTGCGTGGAAGGCATATCGGTCAATGCCCTGGCGTTCGCCGGTTCGCTTTTCGTCCGGGATGCAGCGCAGATGCGGACCATTGAGGGCCTTGGCCCGATGCGTCTCCTGCGGCGAGCGGCGGCAGCCGCAGGGCAGGGCGGGGCAGCCGCCTAGCTGCCCCTGACGCGACCCTACGCGGCCT
The DNA here is from genome assembly GCF_058792255.1 of Cupriavidus sp. CPT47-8839-RL05A. Lineage (NCBI taxonomy): Bacteria > Pseudomonadati > Pseudomonadota > Betaproteobacteria > Burkholderiales > Burkholderiaceae > Cupriavidus > Cupriavidus sp. CPT47-8839-RL05A. The sequence continues at coordinate 170,650 of NZ_JBYTEG010000017.1, forward strand.
GATTCGCAGCCGGCTGCCGCGCGGCCGCTTTCTGCCCGGCATGCTTGCTGCGCCGGGTTGCACGCAGCACCAGCAGCACCACTGGCAGGATCAGCACGCCCTTGATCAGTTCCGGGTCCAGCGGGAGGTGCACCGCATGCAGCGCCTTGAGCCCCGTACCCGCCAGCGACAGCACGTAGTAGGAAATGGCCGCGACCGACAGGCCTTCGACCGCGTGCTGCAGCCGCAGCTGGCTGCGCGCGGTCTGGTCCATGCCTTCGAGCAGGCGCGTGGTGTCCTGCTCCTGCGCCAGGTTGACGCGCGTGCGCAGCAGGTCGAGCGCGCGCGCCACGCGGCCGGCAAACTGCTCGTGCCGCGCCCAGACCGACCTGCACGTCTCCATGGCAGGCGCGAAGCGGCGCTCCATGAATTCGGCGATGGTCGGTATGCCTTCGATGCGCTCTTCACGCAATTCCTGGATGCGCGCCAGCACCAGCTTCTCGTAGGCGCGCGACGCGCTGAAGCGGTTGCCGGATTCCGCCAGTGCCTCGATGCGGACCGCCAGGTGCGTCAGCCGCCCCAGCAACTCGGCATCGTGGCGGCCGCCCTGGCTGGTGTCCATGCTGCGCATCAGCGGCGCGAGCGAACGCTGCAGGTTGTCCACGCTGCGGCCCAGGTCACGCGCCACCGGCAAGGCCAGCAGCGCCATCATCCGGTAGGTCTCGATTTCATACAGCCGCTGCAGCAGCCGTCCGCCTTGCACTTCGCGGAAGCCGTTGTCGATGACCAGGAAGCGCGAAAAGCCGTCGGGCGGGATGGTCCAGTCGCAGAACACCTCACCGCCGCCCAGCACGTGGCTGCCCGCCAGGATGGGGCCGTCGATCCATTGCCTCACGTTGTCGCGGGCATGGGCCGCGGCCTCGCCCGAGACCAGTTCCATGCGCAGCGCCACCAGGCGTTTGCCGGCGAAGCTGTCGAACCAGTCGGCCGGGATATGGGAGGTGGCCAGGTCGGAGAAGTAGTCCGCGTCACCACGGCGCGCCACGAACGTGAAGGTGGAGAACTCGGTGTGCCGCTCCCACTTCAGTTGCTTGTCATCGCCCCATCGTCCTGAATAGTGGGTCACGCCGTCGGCCGGGTCTTCCTGCCCGGTCAGCCGGCACAAGGAGGCCAGCAAGGCATGGTGAACGGCGGTATCGCCGTCGGCATAGATGGCGAAGTGCGTCAGCGAGGCGGAGCCGCCGATGCGCAGGAAGGGGCGGGCATGCAGTTCGCGCGCAAGGCTGTCGCGCAAGGGGTGGTCCATGATCGGCTGTGGCATAGGTCGTCAACGTTTTTGGCCAGTATGCCCGAGGGCCAATAATTAAGAAAAACGCGTAATATTGATCTGTTGCTTCAGTTTTTCTGATACCAATGAAAGCGCTTGACCTCGATGTGCTGGCCATGATGGTGGCGGTTGCCGATACGGGCAATATTTCCCGTGCAGCGGAACTCGTGCACCGGTCGCAGTCGGCGGTCAGCATGCAGATCAAGGCGCTCGAACAGGCTTTGGGCAAGCCACTGTTTGTGCGCAAGCCGAGAAACGTGGTGCTGACCCTGGAAGGCGAAGTACTGCTGGGCTTCGCGCGCCGCATGCTGGCCCTGCGCGACGAGGCCTGGGCGGCCGTGGTCCGCCCCGACGTGACCGGGCGCGTGGTGCTCGGCATGCCGGACGACTATGCCTCATCCCTGCTGCCCGCGATCCTGAAGAAGTTCTCGGCGACCTACCCCAAGGTCGAGATCCAGGTCATTGGCTTGCCGAGCGTGGCCCTGGCGCCCATGGTCAAGGACGGATCGGTCGACCTGGTCTGCGCAACGCGAGTGAAGGGGTTGTCCGGCGAGTTCATCCGGTTGGAACCGATGGTGTGGGCCGCATCGCCGGGGGCGCACGAAATCTGGAACGAGCGGCCGCTGCCCATTGCCGTGTTCCAGTCGGGCAGCGTCGCCCGCGACATTGCGATCCGCAGCCTGGAGCAGGCCAGGATCGCCTATCGCATGTCCTATGAAAGTCCCAGCCTGCTCGGCCTGCTCAGCATGGTCGAAGCGGGACTGGCAGTGGCGCCGCTCGCGCGATGTGCAGTCCCGGCGCATTTCACCATCCTTGGCCAGGCCCACGGGCTGCCCGAGCTAGCCGGGCTGGAACTGGTGCTGGCGCGCAGTGCAAAGTCGAAGCGGCCGCCTTGCGACTTCCTCGCTGAACAGATCCTGTCCGAGTTGCAGCGCTGGCAAGCTTAATGTGGCGATTGCCCTCGTCGGCAGGTCTTGGTCGGCGTGATCAAGTGACAAAAGAGGCTCTTCGAAGTTCTTTTCAAAAACGCTTGCAAGGCAGGCATCCAGGCATTAATATTCGCCCCCTCGTTCGCAAGGCACCGCGCAGCGGGGCTGGGAAAGACTGGCAAGGAGACTTGCCAGGATTAACTCGACTCGCAAGAGTGAGCCTCCCAGGATAAAGAATTTCTCGAAAATGATTGATTAATCGCAGGAACTTCTTTATGGTCTCGTTTCTCCGCTGCAGACAAAACGCAGCAACGCAAACGGCAAAGCCGGATGCGGCCCGAAAGGGCGGGCTCTTTAACAATCAAACAACCGATAAGTGTGGGCGCTTGATAACGGATGCGGAAGACTTCGGTCTTTTAGCTTTACAAGTTATACAGTGCTCGCACAGCAAAACGTGACTGGATCTTCGGATCTGGTCAGTCAGTTTTCTGAGAGTGAGCG
>NZ_JBYTEG010000018.1:0-147388 GCF_058792255.1 Cupriavidus sp. CPT47-8839-RL05A
GGGCTGAGCCCCGTGCAATACAGGACTCAGCCCTTGGCGGCCTAACTTACCCGTCCAACTTTACGGGGTCAGTTCACGGGGCGCCGTTTTTCATGGCAGCAAGACCTGGGAAATTCAGGCCGGCATCGAGAAGCGCTCGATCCACGCCGCCAGCCGGTCGGCCGCGAAGCTCTCGCTGCGCGGGCCCACGCGGCACACCACGGCCTCGCCGTCGCGCGCAAACTTCATTGCGCCGCCGGCCTCTTCCAGCCACAGCAGGCTCGCCAGCCAGGCGGCGTGCGACGCCGACACGGGCGAACCCACCGGCTGTGCCAGGAACTCGGCCAGCGTCGCCGGCGCGGTCCACACCAGGGTATCGCCGTCGCGGCGCACCACTTCGCTGCCGAGCGTGTCGGCGATCACCGCCGCGGCATCGGCAGCGCCCTTGCCGGCATGGGTGCCGCGCAGCTGCGCCAGGCGCGTGCCGACGGCATGGCCGAAGCTGCCGCTGCGCTCGGCCTCTGCGCGCACCAGGTCGGCGTAGTCCATGCGCTGCCAGTCCGGCTCGACGCTGCCCGCGCCGGCCAGGTCGACCGCCGCGAGGTAGGTCTCCACCGGCTGGAAACGGCCCGGCCCGATCAGGCTGGCACACAGCGCATGCACCATGCCGATGCGCGAGGCCACAGTCTGGGTCTGCAGCACGGACAGCTTTTCGCGCAGCAGCTGGTCGCGTTCCTTGCGCAGGCCGGCCAGTTCCAGCGCCTGCTTCAGCTCCATGCGCAGCGCGGTGATGTCCCACGGCTTCTTGATGTAGCGGTGGATCTGCCCCTGGTTGACCGCCTCGACGGTCTGGTCGAGCTCCGAATACGCGGTGGTCAGGATGCGCACGATATGCGGGTAGCGCTCGCGCGCGTAGCGCAGCAGTTCGTTGCCATATTCGCCCGGCATGCGCTGGTCCGACACCAGCACCGCCAGGCTGTCCGCGTGGGCGTCGAGCAAGGCCTTGCCCTCTTCAACGGAGCCGCCGGTGGCCACCGGCGCCAGCGCCCCGATGGCACGCTGGAAATACTTGACTGCAGTCGCTTCGTCATCGACGAACAGAATCGCCGGGGGTGGTGCCTGCGTGGCATTCGGTTCGGTCATCGGTCACTCCTATGCTTTCGACTCTTGAAACTTGGAAAGTCCAGCGTCACCGTCGTGCCGGCACCGGATGCGGATTCGATCCGGATGCCGCCGCCAAACGACTGCATGACGCGGTTGCAGAAAATCATGCCCAGGCCGCTGCCGCCGGCGCTGGCGTGGGTGGTGACAGGGTCGACCAGCAACCGCTCCATCACTTCCGGCGGAATCCCCGGCCCGTTGTCGCAGATGCGGATTTCCGGGCGCGGCTGCGCCACCACCACAAAGCGCAAGGCCGGCGTGCCGACGCTGCCCAGCGCCCGCAGCGCGTTGCTCATCACCGAGGAGAGCACCAGCGCCACGCAGTTGGGCAGCGTCTGCACCGGGAAATCGCCGTGCATCTCCACCTGCACCCAGTTGCGCTGGTCGCCTGCGAACGGGTAGCTGTCCAGCAGCGAAGTGACCAGCGTGCCGGCGCTGACCTCGGTGCCGGCATCGGGCCTCGCCGGCGTGCTGCCGGCACTGTTGCGCACCGACTGCAGGAACGACGACAGCACCGCCAGGCAATACTGGGCGTTGTCGTACATGGCGCTGGCCGCCTGGCCGATCTCGGCCTGGCGCTGCGCACTGTATTCGCCGGCGACACGCCCGCGGATGCCGTGGGCAAAGTTGGCGATGGCCGCCAGCGGGGTGTTCAGCTCGTGCGCCAGGAAGGCCAGGGTCTCGTCGATCGCCATCAGCCGGTGCTGGCGCAGGGTGCGCTCGCGGTGGCGCTCGGCGGCGCGTGCCAGCACCTCGCGCAGGTCGGCCACGCTCAGCGGCTTTTCCAGGATGCGGAAGACTTCGCCGCTGTTGACCGTTTCCAGCAGCACATCCTTGTCGGCATAGGCCGTGACCAGGATGCGCACGATCTGCGGGTATTCCTGCGCCACCTGGCGCAGCAGCTGGCCACCGTCGCGCCCGGGCATGCGGAAGTCAGTCACCAGCACCGCCACGCGGGCGGGGTCCGCGCGCAGCACCGCCAGGGCCTCGTCGGCGCCGTCTGCCACCAGCACCTCATAGTCGCCGCCGGCGGCTCGGGCGAAATACTTGCGCGCCATCTCCTCGTCGTCGACATAGAGGACGGCAAGCCGTGCCTGCTTCGCTTCGCTCATGGCTGGTTACTCCGCACGCGGCAGGTCGAAGCTGAACGCGGTCCACTGGCCCAGTTCGCTCTCGGCATACAGCTGCCCGCCGTGGCGTTCCACCACCGCGTAGCTGATCGACAGGCCCAGGCCAAGCCCCTGCCCCACCTCGCGCGTGGTGAAGAACGGCTCGAACACGCGCGCCAGGTTTTCCTGGGGGATGCCAGGGCCGTTGTCGCGCACCATGACGTGCAGGCGGTGGTTGTCCCAGCGGGCCGTGGTATGGATCGCCGGCGCGGCCGTGCCCGCCTTGCGCATGGCCAGCGCGGCATTCGAGAACAGGTTGATCAGCACGCCGATGATGGCCGCCTCGTCGCCCAGCACCAGGGTGTCGGCAGGCAGTTCGCGGCTGAGGCTGACCCCGCGCAGCTCATGCGCGGTCAGGCGGATCGACGAATCGAGCGCCTTCTCGAACAGGAACGGCGTGCCTTCCACCTCGGCGCCCGGCTTGCGGTAGGCAAAGGTCTTGAGGTCGGAGACGATATGCTGGATGCGCTGCATCCCCTGCTTGGCGTCGACCAGGCACTCTTCCAGCGAAGGGTTCTCCTTGGCCTGTGGCTCTTCCATCGCCACTTCGATCGCCATCAGGCAGAAGTTGACCGGGTTGTTCACCTCGTGCAGCAGCCCGGCCGCCAGCGTACCGATGGCGGCCATCTTCTCCTGCTGCAGCATCTGGCCCTTGATGTCGGCCAGCCGGCGGTTGATGTCGGCAAGCTCATCGTTCTTGTGCGCCAGCTCTTCCTTGAGCCGGATCAGGTGGAAGTGGCCGCGCTCGTTCATGAACGTGTAGACCGCGCTGGCCACGATCGAAAACATGATGAACAGCGAATTGACGGTGAAGTGCGCGCGCTGCGCCAGGCCATCGGGGTGGATCAGGCAGGCGCCGAGGTAGAGCAGGTAAGTGACCACGCCAAAGCCGATGGTCTGCCACAGGCCCATGGGCATGGCGATGCCGACCGCGAAGATGACCAGGTTCAGCCCGGCATAGTAGATGGACGAGGCGCCGTCGGTGGTGGCGATCATCCATGTGATCATCATCTGCGGCAGCAGCAGCCAGGCCAGCGTGAGCGGCTGCACGAAGCGCCGGCCGGCCTGGTTGGCCAGCAGCAGGAAGATCAGCCCGATCAGGACCGAGACCACCAGGCGGGCGACAAAGAACTGCAGCTGGTGGCTGGGATAGATCCCGTAGTCGAGCCCGACGCCGGCCATCACCAGCACGATGGCCGTCAGCGCGCCGGCCCGGCTCGAGACCAGGCGAAACTCGCGCAGGTCAGCCTCGTACGGGGAATACCTGCTCGCAGTCCGTTTCAGCATGGTGGTCAGGCCTTGGCCGGATCAGTCACGATCGCTTCCACAAACACGTTGACCCCGGTCGGGTCGACGTAGGTGCGGCCGTCGCGCGTATTGGCCGGCAGCAACGACTGCATGCCGGCCTCATCGCGATAGATCAGGTACCACTCCAGCATATGTTCCATGCTGTACCGTTCCGGGTTGTCGACGTGGACGTTGGTGGCCAGGATGCGCCCCTCGGGATGGGTGCGCGTGGAGAAATAGCTCAGCAGGCGCGCGCAGACGCGGTCGGACAGGTAGTCGAACAGGCCGGCGCAGTAGACCCCGTCGAACTCGCGCAGCGACGGATCGTGGTCGATCCGGCGCTTGAGCAGTTCATGCACCGAGTGGTGGACATATTCCACCTCGACCTTCGCATTGGCCTTGCGGCAGCTCTCTTCGATGCGCTCGCGCGCGTAGTCCAGCGTTTCCTGGCTGAAGTCGAGCAGCTGGAACGACAGCCAGTGCGGCTCGGGGTATTCGGTAATGAAGCGGTTGATCTCGACCGCCGGGCCGCAGCCCACGTTGAGCAGCCGGAACGGCTTGCCCGCGGCACGGGCCTGCTCGGCCATTCGCACCAGGAAATCGACCAGCAGGTCGATGCGGTTGCGGTGGGCAGCGGCCACGGACGACTGCAGGAAGGTTGCGTTGACGATCTGGAAGTAGGTGCTGGGGCCCTGGCGCGGATCCGACAGGATCTGGTTGACCATTTCGTAGTCGCCGGCATAGCCGAGCGGCTTGGTATAGGTCCGGAACACAAATGGTGAGCGCAGCAGCAAGGGATGCAGCGCCGCCTGCGTGAAGGTGCGGTGCATCACGGTGTCTTCTTCCGGCACGTGCGCGGCTTCGCCGTCGAGCCGCGCGGAATATTCGCGGATCTTCAGTGCGATCGGGGTGGCCAGCTCCTCGAACACGTCCATGCGCAGCGTATCGCCTTCCTTGGGCAGCGTGCTGGTCATGTCGACCTGCTCCACCCAGCGCGACACCTCGGACAGGAACGCGCGCATTTCATTGACCACGATCTGGTAGTCGGGCCGGATATTGAAGCGCTCATTCCAGTCCTGCACGAACCGCTGCGACTCGCGCGCGACCGATTTGGGCTCGTTGTCCAGGTTGCTCAGTTCCAGCCACTCGTCGATCAGCGTCAGCGACACCACCGCGGTCAGGCCGGTGTTCACCAGGCTCATGACCACGGCCTTGCCGAGGTAGGCATTCTTCGAGCCCATGCGGACGCTGAGTTCGCTCAGCACCTCGCTGACCTGCACGATCGAATACGGGTTGTAGATCTCCATCACCAGGGACTTTCTCTGGAGATTGACAATCGTGCCCCGCACCTGCTCGCCCTGCGAGTTGCGGAAACTAACTACCGGATCGATTTGCGTTTTGGAATACACGGTATTGCGCCAGGGAAAACCGAGAAACGCTGCGGGCCATACAGCCAGGGCAGAACGGCCGGGTACAGCATGAGGGGCGAGGAGGTCGCGGGGTGGCTACCGGTATCGGGACATGCAGCGAATGCTCATAGTGATGCGCTTTAGCCGGTTGCGGGCATGGCTGCCCCCGCCTTGGCAGGAGTAGCAATGCCACGATCAAGGAGGGATTGCCGCGGGCCATTGTACTGTGCCCGTCGGGGGTCGTACAACCAAGTGCCCTGGCAGGCGCCTGAATCATACCGGACAATAAAAAAGGCCGGCATTGCCGGCCCTGACTGCCTGCAAGCCCGGCGCAGCGGGCTGGCACGCTCAGTCCGCGCGCACGCCTTCCACCTGGATGGCAAGCTTGACCTCGGGCTTGAAGCCCATCTTCACGCCGTAGTCCAGGCCGAAGTCGGCACGGTTGAAATGGCCCACGGCGTCGGCGCCGCAGGCTTCGCGCTTGAGCATCGGGTGCTGGATGCACTTGAAGTCGCGGATTTCCAGCTTGACCGGTTTGGACACGCCGCGCAGCGTCAGCACGCCGTCAACCTCGGTCGGCACGTCGCCCTTGAACTTGGAGAACTTGCCCTTGTAGACGGCCTCGGGGAAGGCTTCCACGTCGAACATGTCCGGGCCCTTGGCGTGCTGGTTCAGCTTGGCATTGCCGAAATCGATCGAAGCCGGGTCGATCTTGACCTCGACCGAGCCCGCCTTGGCGGCACGGTCCAGCGTGACCACGCCGCTGGACTTGTCGAACTTGCCGCGCCAGGTCGACAGGCCGCCCAGGTGGTCAGCCTCGAAGCTCGGGTAGGTGTGGGTCGGATCGAGGTTGTACGTCACGGTATTGGCCGAAGCCACGCCGAAGGCGGCGGTTGCGGAAATGGCCGCGACAGCGGCAACGAGGGAACGCAGTTTCATGGAATCTCCCGACAAATCAGGTTGGGGCGGAACGTTCTCAGGAACGCCGATTGGGTACGTCAGCGGAATGCCGGCCTTGCTTGTTACTTCTTGGCCAGCACGATACGGAATTTGATCTGCACGTCGTCGGCCACCACGGAAGTGTCCTTCCACTCGCCGTCGCCGATATTGAAGACCGTGCGCTTGATCGGCAGCGCGCCCTCGAACACCTGCACGGCGCCTTCCTGGCGGTAGGTGGCGGGCACCACCACGTCAACGGTCTTGCCCTTGATGGTCAGCTTGCCGGCCACGTCGTACTTGCCCGGCGTGCCGTTCTTGATGCTGGTGGACTGGAACACGGCCTTGGGGTACTTGGCGGCGTCGAACCAGTCCTTGCCCTTCACTTCCTTGGTGGTCTCGGCGTCGCCGATCTCGAAGCTGGACACATCGATCTCGACCTTGGCCGACGAGGTCGCCAGCTTGGCCGGGTCGAAGCTGACCGCGGCATCGAACTTCCTGAACTTGCCCTCCATCGGCACGCCGATCTGGCGCGCGACCGCGGTCACCGAGCTCTTGGCGGCATCAACCTGCGCCCAGGCCAGGTTGGCGGCGATGCCGGAGGCGGCCAGGACGGCGGCGATGACGAGCGAGCCGCGGCGGGAATTGCGTTTCATCTCAAAAAACTCCTGTCAGGGTCGGCGCGACGCGCCGCGGTACGGAAAAAGTTGGCCGGGGCGGCGCCTCAGCGCAGGAACGGCAGCATCCGGCCCAGCGTGCCGTCGCGGTCGACGAACTGGTGCTTGACCGCCGCCGCCGCATGGACAACGACCACCGCCGCCATCAGGTAGTTCAGCCAGATATGGACAAACTTGAGTACTTCTTTCAGTTCGTCGTTCTTCTCCAGCAGCGCCGGCATCTTCCACAGGCCCAGGTAGACCACCGGCACGCCCGCGGCCGAGCTGTACAGGTAGCCGCTGATAGGAACGATCACGATCAGCAGGTACAGCAGGTGATGGGCGCCGGCCGCAGCCTTAGCCTGCCAGGCCGGGGTGCCGGGCGCTACCGGCGGTGCCGCATGGGTTGCACGCCACAGCACGCGCAGCACGGCAACCGCGAAGATCGTCACGCCCAGCCACTTGTGCCAGGAGTAGAGCTTGAGCTTGGTCGGCGTCAGCCCCGGAATGCCGGTCATGTACAGGCCGAGCCCGAACGCGGCGAAGATCGCCAGCGCAATGACCCAGTGCAAGGCGATCGCGGTGGCACCGTAGCCGGTGGGGGCGTTGGCGGTAGAACGCATCGGATTCCTCTCGCCCCGTGCAGGAGCGTTTCACAATTTTGGGGAAGGCACCGGCGGGGGCTGGCCCGCCCGTGCGCTTACGATTCTCGCATTATTGCGGCGGGCTGTGCGCCGGTGAAGGACAGTCCTTCATTAAGTTATTCAAATGCTTTGAAGTGACATTCTGTCGCAAGCGGCACAAAGCCGCAGTGACTTGCCCGCCGCGCTGCGCCAGAAAAGCAAAAAGCCATCCTCGCGGATGGCTTTTGCAGCACGTCGCCCCGGTTCAGGGGCGAAATGTGGCGTCAGATGCGCTCGGCCAGCACCACGGCCTTGCCGATGTAGCTGGCGGGCGTCATGTCCAGCAGCAGCTTCTTGGCGTCGTCGGGGATCGCCAGGCCGTTGATGAAGGTCTGCAGCGCCTCGCGCGAGATGCCCTTGCCGCGGGTCAGCTCCTTGAGCTGCTCGTACGGGTTGGGCACGCCGAAGCGGCGCATCACGGTCTGCACCGGCTCGGCCAGCACCTCCCAGCAGTTGTCCAGGTCTTCGTCCAGGCGCTCGGGGTTGGTTTCCAGCTTGCCCAGGCCGCGCAGGCAGGCCTCATAGGCCAGCAGGCTGTAGCCGAAGGCCACGCCGATATTGCGCAGCACGGTCGAATCGGTCAGGTCGCGCTGCCAGCGCGACAGCGGCAGCTTCTCGGACAAGTGGCGCAGCACGGCGTTGGCCAGGCCCAGGTTGCCTTCGGAGTTCTCGAAGTCGATCGGGTTGACCTTGTGCGGCATGGTCGACGAGCCGATTTCGCCGGCCTTGGTCTTCTGCTTGAAATAGCCCAGCGAGATATAGCCCCAGACGTCGCGGTTCAGGTCGAGCAGGATGGTGTTGGCGCGGGCAATCGCGTCGAACAGCTCGGCCATGTAGTCGTGCGGCTCGATCTGGATGGTGTAGGGGTTGAAGACCAGGCCCAGGCGGGTCTCGATCACCTGCTTCGAGAAGGCTTCCCAGTCGAAGCTCGGGTAGGCCGACAGGTGCGCGTTGTAGTTGCCCACCGCGCCGTTCATCTTGCCCAGCAGTTCGACCTGCTCGATGCGCTGGATCGCGCGCGCCAGGCGCGCGGCCACGTTGGCCATTTCCTTGCCCAGCGTGGTCGGGCTGGCCGGCTGGCCGTGGGTGCGCGACAGCATCGGCTGCGCGGCATTGAGCTTGGCCAGCTCGACCAGGCGGGCGTGCACGCGCTTGAGCGCCGGCACCACCACGCCTTCGCGGGCGCCCTTGAGCATCATGCCGTGCGAGGTGTTGTTGATGTCTTCCGAGGTGCAGGCGAAGTGGATGAACTCGCTGGCGGCTTCCAGCTCGGCGTTGCCCTTGACCTGTTCCTTGAGCCAGTACTCGACCGCCTTGACATCATGGTTGGTGACGGCTTCGATTTCCTTGATGCGGGCGGCGTCGGCCTCGCTGAACTTGTCCACCAGCCCCAGCAGCGCGGCCTCGGAGGCGGCCGAGAACTTGGGCATGTCGGGCAGGCCGGCCTGCGCCAGCGCGATCAGCCAGTGCACCTCGACCTTGACGCGGTTGCGCATGAACGCGGCCTCGGACAGCCATTCGCGCAGCGCATCGGCCTTGGCGGCGTAACGGCCATCGATCGGGGACAGGGCGGTGAGCGGCGAAAGCGAAGAGGAGGTCATGCTGGAAACCGGGAAAAAGGGAGGCAATGGAAGAAGGCGACGAACAAGAAGCGCCGCGGGGGCTGGCGCTGTCAGCGTTGGCGGCGGGAGGACCGGAAAAGCGACCTTATGCGGCCGGATGCGTCCAAAACGCCGCGCCGGCAGGCCCGCCGGCGCTGCGCAACGCGGGATTTTACCACCCCTGCCCCGGCTCCGGGCAGCGGTAAAGCGCCGCCGCGGGGCATCGGTGCGCAAGCCCGCATTCGCCATGCACCACGGGTATACTCGCGCACGCCGTTCCAGTAGCCTGTTATGAAGTGCATCGGGCAAGCCGCGCGCCCCACCGCCGCTGCCACAGAGCGACGATGCACTTCATAACAAGCTCAAGGGGAGAATATGAAGCTGTATGCATCCCGGACCAGTCCCTACGCGCGCAAGGTGCGTGTGGTGATGGCGGAGAAAAAGATCGAGTGCCAGCTCATCGAAGAGGATGTCTGGTCGCCCGAGACCAGGATCGGCCAGTTCAACCCGCTCGGCAAAGTGCCTTGCCTGGTCATGGAAGACGGCGGCGCAATCTTCGATTCGCGCGTGATCGTCGAATATGTCGACACCTTGACGCCGGTCAGCCGTTTGATCCCGCAGGGCGGGCGCGAGCGCCTGGAAGTCCGTTGCTGGGAGGCGCTGGCCGACGGCCTGCTCGACGCAGCGCTGCTGGTGCGCCTGGAGGCAACCCAGCGCGAGCCGCATGAGCGCAGCGAGCGCTGGGTGCAGCGCCAGCGCGGCAAGATCGACGCGGCGCTGGTGGCCATGGCGCACGGCCTGGCCGACCGCCCCTTCTGCACCGGCACGCACTACTCGCTGGCCGACGTGGCGGTGGGCTGCGCGCTGTCCTACCTGGACTTCCGCTTCCCCGAGATCGCCTGGCGCGAGCGCCATCCCAACCTGGCGGCGCTGGAGGAAAAGCTGTCCAAGCGCCAGTCGTTTATCGATACGGAACCGCCGCGCGGCTGACCCACGGCGGCCGACAAGAAAACACCCGCCTCGAGCGGGTGTTTTTTCGTGCAGCGGCAGCGCTTACTGGATGATGCCGCCGCCCAGGCAGATGTCGCCGTCATACAGCACCGCCGACTGGCCGGGCGTGACCGCCCATTGCGCCTCGGCAAACCGGAGCGTCAGCGCGTCGCCGGCCACCGCCTGCACCGTGCAGGCCGCATCGCTCTGGCGGTAGCGCGTCTTGGCCGCCATCGCCGCGCCCGCGGCGGGCGGCTCGCCGGCCACCCAGGACAGGTCCGACGCGGTCAGCACCGGCGTCAGCAGCCACGGGTGGTCGTGGCCCTGCACCACGTAAAGCGTATTGTTCGCCATATCCTTGCGCGCCACGTACCAGGCGTCGCCGTTGCCGTCGCGGCTGCCGCCCAGGCCGATGCCCTTGCGCTGGCCCAGCGTGTAGAAGGCCAGGCCGATATGCTCGCCCACGATCTTGCCCTCGGGCGTCTTCATCGGGCCCGGCTTGGTCGGCAGGTAGCGGTTCAGGAAATCGCGGAACGGGCGCTCGCCGATAAAGCAGATGCCGGTGGAGTCCTTCTTCTTCGCGTTCGGCAGACCGATCTCGGCGGCGATCTCGCGCACGCGCGTCTTGGGGATCTCGCCCAGCGGGAACAGCGTGCGCGACAGCTGCGCCTGGTTCAGCCGGTGCAGGAAGTAGCTCTGGTCCTTGGTATGGTCGAGCGCCTTGAGCAGCTCGAACCGGCCGGCCGCGTTCTGCCGCACACGCGCATAGTGGCCGGTGGCGATGGTTTCCGCGCCCAGCGACATGGCATGGTCGAGGAAGGCCTTGAACTTGATCTCGGCATTGCACAACACGTCGGGGTTGGGCGTGCGCCCGGCGGAGTATTCGCGCAGGAAGTCGGCAAAGACCCGGTCCTTGTACTCGGCGGCAAAGTTGACCGCCTCCACGTCGACGCCGATCAGGTCGGCCACCGAGACCACGTCCAGCCAGTCCTGGCGCGTTGAGCAGTACTCGCTGTCGTCATCGTCCTCCCAGTTCTTCATGAACAGGCCGATGACCTCGTAGCCCTGCTGCTTGAGCAGCCACGCGGTGACCGACGAATCGACCCCGCCCGACATGCCCACCACGACACGTTTTCCGGCACCACTCACGGCTGCGCTCCCAGCGGGACGGCCGCGGCCAGCGCCGACGGGTGCGTGTACAAGGCGTCCAGCGCAAAGCGCTTGCCGGCCAGGTAGTCGTTGACACAGGCCATCACCAGCGGCGTACGGTGACGCTCCGTGCAGGCGCGCAGTTCTTCCGCGCTCATCCAGACCGTGCGCACGATGCCGGTGTCGAGCTGGCGGCCCGCATCGAGCGAGCCCAGGTCGCCGGTAAAAGCGAAGCGCACATAGGTCACATCGGTGCCGGTGCGCGACGACAGCGAACGGCCCATGTAGCAACCCAGCAGCGCGCGCGGCTCAAAGGTGTGCGCGGTCTCTTCCAGGGTTTCGCGGATCACGGCGCGGATCAGGCTCTCGCCCGGGTCCAGGTGCCCGGCGGGCTGGTTCAGGCGCAGCCCGTCGGCGGTTTCCTCTTCGACCAGCAGGAAGCGTCCGCCGCGCTCGATCACGGCGGCAACGGTCACGCTGGCATTCCAGTCACTTGACATGATGCTCAATTTTTAGGCAATCCCGCATTCTACCGGTTGCGGGCCCATCGTGCAGCGCTGCCGGCCCGCCACGGCCCCCGGCCGGTGAGCTCGGCTGGTGCTGGAATGGCGGCTGCAACGCCCTCTTTGGCGGTCGCCGCAAAAGCCGACCGGCCGGTCACCATTGAACGTCAGATTCCTGTAAGCTGCGAAAAAATTGTTGCGCTGCGGCTTAAGCCTGCGGCGCGCACGGGCCAGACGTCGGTCCGCCCAACCACACAAGACGCCAGCTAAAGGAGAAATTGACGATGTACATCGGCATCCCGCAGGAGACGCGGGCCGGCGAGACTCGCGTCGCCGCCACCCCGGAGACAGTCAAGAAGTACGTCGCCCAGGGCCACAAGGTGGTCGTGCAGGCCGGCGCCGGCGTAAGCGCCAGCCAGCCCGACGGCGCGTATGAGGCGGTCGGCGCCACCATCGGTACCGCCGCCGAAGCTCTGGGCGCCCAGCTGGTGCTCAAGGTGCGCGCACCGGACGCCGCCGAACTGGCGCAGATGAAGCCGGGCGCCGTGCTGATCGGCATGCTCAATCCCTTCGACGCCGAGAACAACGCGCGCATGTCCGCCGCGAACATCACCGCCTTTGCCCTGGAAGCCGCGCCGCGCACCACGCGCGCGCAGAGCATGGACGTGCTGTCGTCGCAGGCCAACATCGCCGGCTACAAGGCCGTGCTGGTGGCCGCGCACCACTACCAGCGCTTCATGCCGATGCTGATGACCGCCGCCGGCACCGTCAAGGCCGCGCGCGTGCTGATTTTGGGCGCGGGCGTCGCCGGCCTGCAGGCCATCGCCACGGCCAAGCGGCTGGGCGCGGTGATCGAGGCCTCCGATGTGCGCCCCGCGGTCAAGGAGCAGATCGAATCGCTCGGCGCCAAGTTCCTCGACGTGCCCTTCCTCACCGATGAAGAGCGCGAGATCGCCCAGGGCGTGGGCGGCTATGCCCGCCCGATGCCGCCGGACTGGATGAAGCGCCAGGCCGAGCTGGTGCACCAGCGCGCGGTCCAGGCCGACATCGTCATCACCACCGCACTGATCCCGGGCCGCAAGGCGCCGGTGCTGCTGCAGGAAACCACCGTGGCGCAGATGAAACCCGGCTCGGTGGTGGTGGACCTGGCTGCGGCACAGGGCGGCAACTGCCCGCTGACAGTGGCTGACGAAGTGGTCAACCACAACGGCGTCATCATCATCGGCCACACCAACCTGGCCAGCATGGTCGCGGCCGACGCCTCGGCGCTCTATGCCCGCAACGTGCTGGACTTCCTCAAGCTGGTCGTCGACAAGGACGGCCAGTTCACGCTGAACCTTGAAGACGACATCGTCGCGGCCTGCCTGATGTGCAGGGACGGCAAGGTCGTGCGAGAGGCGGCGTAATTTCCACGGGCGCCGTGCGCCCACTGCTTTTGCATCAAATATAAGGACGTATCACCCATGCAACGCATCATGCTCCGCGCCAAGCTCCACCGCGTCACCGTGACGCAGGCGGACCTCAACTACGAGGGTTCGTGCGGCATCGACCAGGACCTGCTGGACGCTGCCGACATGAAGGAGTTCGAGAAGATCGAGCTGTACAACGTGAACAACGGCGAGCGCTTCTCCACCTACATCATCAAGGGCGAGCGCGGCAGCGGCGAGATCTCGCTGAACGGCGCCGCGGCCCGCCGCGCGCACCTGGGCGACCAGCTGATCATCTGTACCTACGCGCCGATGAGCGACGAGGAAATCGCCGCCTACAAGCCCAAGGTCATCCTGGTGAACGAGAAGAACGGCATCAAGGAAATCAAGAAGTTCTGAGGGTTTGCTCCCCACCCCTCTGCCGCAGGCGGGAGAGGGGTCGCGCAGCTGGTCGCCTAGAGCCATGACCCGCACAGAGGTCTGTCGGCCTGCCTGCGCGGCAGCATCCCGGTCGTTCGCAATACAGCAAAAGACAAGCGGCATCCCGGATTCAAAGCAACGGAGGAGAAGTCGATGGAGATGGTGAACCACACGGTGATCAACCTGATCATCTTCGTGCTGGCAATCTACGTGGGTTACCACGTGGTCTGGACGGTAACGCCAGCCCTGCATACGCCCCTGATGGCGGTGACCAATGCGATCTCGGCGA
Source organism: Cupriavidus sp. CPT47-8839-RL05A (assembly GCF_058792255.1). NCBI lineage: Bacteria > Pseudomonadati > Pseudomonadota > Betaproteobacteria > Burkholderiales > Burkholderiaceae > Cupriavidus > Cupriavidus sp. CPT47-8839-RL05A. The sequence goes on from NZ_JBYTEG010000018.1 coordinate 13,660, forward strand.
TCATCATCGTCGGCGCCATGCTCGCCGCGGGCCTGACCGAAGGCGGGGTCGGGCGCGTGATGGGCACGCTGGCGGTGGCGTTGGCCGCGGTCAATGTGTTCGGCGGCTTCCTGGTCACCCAGCGCATGCTGGAGATGTTCAAGAAGAAGGAACCGAAGGCCAAGGCGTCTGAGGCCAAGCCGGCGCTGGCCAGGGAGGGTGCGTGATGACTGGTCTTGTCAGCATGAACCTCGTCACCCTGCTCTACCTGGTGGCCTCGGTCTGCTTTATCCAGGCGCTCAAGGGCCTGTCGCACCCGGCCTCGGCGCGCAAGGGCAATGCCTTCGGCATGATCGGCATGGCCATTGCCGTGGTGACCACGCTGGTCCTGATCATCAAGCTGAAGAATGAATTCCTCGCGGCGGGCACGGCCCAGTCGTCGGTGGGCACGGGCCTGGCGCTGATCTTCGCCGCGCTCGTGGTCGGCGGCGGCATCGGCGCCTACGTGGCGAAGAAAGTGCAGATGACCAAGATGCCCGAGCTGGTCGCGGCGATGCACTCGCTGATCGGCCTGGCCGCGGTCTTCATTGCGGTGGCGGCGGTGGCCGAGCCGGCGGCATTCGGCATCAGCCCGGCAGGCTCGCACCTGATCCCGCTGGGCAACCGCATCGAGCTCTTCATCGGCTGCTTCGTCGGCGCGATTACGTTCTCGGGCTCGGTGATCGCCTTCGGCAAGCTGGCCGGGCGCTACAAGTTCCGCCTGTTCCAGGGCGCGCCGGTGGTGTTTGCCGGCCAGCACTGGCTGAACCTGCTGCTGGCGGTGGCAATGGTGGGCTTCGGCGTCATCTTCTTCCTGTCGCAGGACTGGCTGCCGTTCCTGATCATGCTGGCGATCGCCTTCGTGCTGGGCGTGCTGATCATCATCCCGATCGGCGGCGCCGACATGCCGGTGGTGGTGTCGATGCTGAACTCGTACTCGGGCTGGGCAGCGGCGGGCATCGGCTTCTCGCTGAACAACCCGATGCTGATCATCGCGGGCTCGCTGGTGGGCTCCTCCGGTGCGATCCTGTCGTACATCATGTGCAAGGCGATGAACCGGTCGTTCTTCAACGTGCTGCTGGGCGGTTTCGGCGGCGCGACCGCGGCGGCGGCAACGGGCGACCAGCAGCAGCGCCCGGTCAAGTCGGGTTCCGCCGACGATGCCGCGTTCCTGATGGGCAACGCCGAGACCGTGATCATCGTGCCGGGCTATGGCCTGGCCGTGGCGCGCGCCCAACACGCGCTCAAGGAACTGACCGAGAAGCTGGCCGAGAAGGGCGTGACCGTGAAGTACGCGATCCACCCGGTGGCGGGCCGCATGCCGGGCCATATGAACGTGCTGCTGGCCGAGGCCGAAGTGCCGTACGACCAGGTCTTCGAGATGGAAGACATCAACAGCGAGTTCGGCCAGGCCGACGTGGTGCTGGTGCTGGGCGCCAACGACGTGGTCAACCCGGCGGCCAAGAACGACCCCCAGTCGCCGATTGCCGGCATGCCGATCCTGGAGGCTTACAAGGCCAAGACCATCATCGTCAACAAGCGCTCCATGGCGGCCGGCTACGCCGGGCTGGACAACGAGCTGTTCTACATGGACAAGACCATGATGGTGTTCGGCGACGCCAAGAAGGTGGTCGAGGACATGTTCAAGGCGGTCGACTAAGGCCGTCAGCGCGCCGCGCGCAGGCCCGGGCCATCCCGGGTCCTGCCGCGGGCGCTTCCCCAGCCCGGCGCCCGCCGGGCTCCTCCCGCCGCCGGCCCTGGCTGCAAGGCGTGCCTTGCAAGGCAGCCGTGGCGCGCTATACTGGCCTGCGAATGCGCACACTGGCTTGCCGCTTGCGCCACGCCCGTGCCGAACCACTGCGCCGAACCCCTGCCCGCCGCTCCATGACCTTCAACCCGCACGACAGGAACCTGTCGGTCTTCCATCACCCGGTCCTGACCGTCCTGGTCGATGACAGCAAGTCGTTCATCGACAGCCTGGCGTTCCAGATGGATGCCTCGCGCGCGGTGATCACCTTCACCGACCCGCGTGAAGCGCTGCAATGGATCCGCGAGGCCTATGCCACCCGCTTCCCGGGCTTCCTGCCGGTGCGCGTGACGCACGACGACCTGACCTTCCTGACCGAGCGGCGCACCGTGCAGCTCGACATCGACCGCATCTACCGCCAGATCCACGACTTCAAGCGCTTCCTGCAGCCGGGCGTGGTGGTGGTCGACTATTCGATGCCGCAGATGGACGGGCTGGAATTCTGCCAGGCGCTGCAGGACCTGCCCTGCAAGACCATCCTGCTGACCGGCACCGCCGACGAGAGCATCGCCGTGCAGGGCTTCAACCACGGGCTGATCGACCGCTACGTGAAGAAGCATGAAAGCAATATGGTCGAGCGGCTGGACCAGGAAATCGAGGCCATGCAGCAGGCGTACTTCGCCACGCTGTCGCGCACGCTGCGCGAGCTGCTGACGCGGCATTCGTTCTCGTTCCTGTCCGATCCGGCCATCACCGAGCGCGTGCGCCAGCTGATCGCGCGCTATGGTTTTGTCGAGTACTACCTGTACCCCAACCCGGCCGGCATCCTGCTGCTGACCGCGCAGGGCCACGCCACGCTGATGGTGATCGAGACCCGCGCCGGGCTGATGAGCCAGGTGGAATCGGCCGAGGCCTACGACGCCCCGGCGGCACTGATCGAAGGCCTGCGCGAAGGCCGGCTGGTGCCGTTCTTCTGGCCCGGCAACGGCATGTACACGCCGGCGTGCGTGGATTGGGAACAATACTGCCTGCCGGCCGAGCGCTGCGAAGGCAATGAAGAATTCATCTACGCGCTGTTCGACCTGCCGCGCCACCTGCTGCAGGAGCCGGTGGTCAGCCTGCAGGGCTTCCTGGCGGACTTCAGCCGCAATCCTGACGCACTGACGGGGCGCAAGCGCCCCTGACCCGGCGGCCCGGCGCCGTCAGTCAGCCTGCGGCGCCCGGTTGGCGCCGCGCACCATGTCGAAGCGGAACAGCCGGCACTCGATATTGCCGTTGTAGAGCGGCGTGCGGCGCGACTCCTTGAGCCGCAGCCGGCGCGGGAAGCCCATGTCGCCGGTAAACACCCACGCCTGCCAGCCCGCGAAATGCTGCTTGAGCGTGGCGGCGAAGGCACTGGCGAACTGGTTGGCGGCGGCCTCCTCCACCTCGTCGCGCGGCATCTCTTCCTCTGGCAGGCGGCGCTGGCCGCGCACCGCGATGCGCTCGCCGTACGGGGGATTCATCAACAGCAAACCCGGCTCATCAAAAGGCGGCTGCACGAAGCGCGCATCCACCTGCTTGGTGCGCGCCTCGCCCGGCAGGCCGGCACGCTCCCAGTTGGCGCGCGTGATGGCCAGCATGTCGGTGGAGATGTCCGAACCCACCACCTGCAGCTCATCGGCCGAGGCCAGCATGCGGGCGCGCTGCGCGTCCGACTTCAGCTTCTGCCAGGCCTTGGTGTCCATGCCCTTGAGCCATTCGAAGGCAAAGCTGCGGCTGCCGCCCGGCGCGATGCCCAGCGCTACCTGCGCGGCCTCGATCAGGAAGGTGCCGCTGCCGCACATCGGGTCGTAGAAGGGCCGGAAGGTCTGGCCCGGCACCCAGCCCGCCAGGCGCAGAATGCCGGCGGCCAGGTTTTCCTTCAGCGGCGCCTCGCCCTTCTCGGTGCGCCAGCCGCGCTTGAACAGGGGCTCGCCGGTGGTGTCGAGGTACAGCGTGCAGTCACGCTCGGTCAGGTGGGCATAGATACGCACATCCGGGCTGGCGGTATCGACGCTCGGGCGCGCACCCACGCGCTCGCGCAGGGCATCGCAGACCCCGTCCTTGACGCGCAGCGCGGTGAAATTCAGGCTGCGCAGCGGCGACTTGTGCGAGGTGATGTCCACGCGCAGCGATTCATCGGGCGAAAACCACTGCTCCCAGCGCACGCCGCGTGCCAGCGTATAGATGTCGTCCTCATGCCGGTAGCCGCGCGCGGCCACGCGCATCAGCACCCGGCTGGCAATGCGCGAATGCAGGTTGACCGCATAGGCGGCGGCCATCTCGCCCGAGAAATTGACGCCGCCCGGCACCTCCTGGTGCACCGTGAACGGCGCCAGCGCGGCCATGCCCGGCATCGCGGCGATCTCGCGCAGTTCTTCGGCGAGCGCGCTCTCCAGGCCGCGCGGGCAAGGGGCAAAGAAGGCTTGGGTCATGTGTTGGGTTTCCTGCAAACAAAAACGTCCGCCGTAGCGGACGGGGATCTATCCGAAGCTTAGCTCAAGCCGCCGCCAGGGCGCGCTCGAGGAAATCCAGCCGGTCCTGGCCCCAGAAGGGCTGGCCGTCATGGACGTACCACGGCGCGCCGAACACGCCGGCCGAAATCGCGTCCTGGGTGTTCTGCGCATAGGCGGCCTGCACCGACTGCGCCTCGCTGGCCTTGAGCAGGCTGGCGCCGTCCAGGCCGGCCTCGTCGGCGATCTGCGCCAGCGTGGCGGCATCGGCGATATTGCGCTGCTGCGCCCACACTGCCGCGCCGATGGCGCCGGTCAGCTGCATCGCGCGGGCGGTGCCGTGCGCCAGCTGCGCCGCGATGATCAGCTTGCTGGCCGCGTCGCCCGATACCGGGAAGAACGTCGGCTGCGGATGCAGCGGCAGGCCCAGGAATTCGCTCCAGCGCGCCAGCTCCACCAGGCGGTAGGCCTGGCGCTGGGGCGGGCGCTGCGACAGCGGCAGCCCGCCGGAGACGGAAAACACCTTGCCCAGGTCGCACGGCTTCAGGTTCACCTGCGCGCCATGGCGCTCGGCGATGGCGGCAAAGCGCGCATGGCCCAGGTAGACGTACGGCGACTGCGGCGTCAGGTAATAGTCAACCAGCTTGCTCATTTCGGTTCCGCAACAGGATTGGCAACAACAGACCGGGCGCCAGGCTCAGAACGGCTTGACGACCACCAGGATCACCACCGCCAGCAGCACCAGCACCGGCAGCTCATTGAACCAGCGATAAAACTTGTGCGCGCGCGTATTGCGCCCCGCCTCGAACCTGCGCAGCAGCACGCCGCAGCCGTGGTGGTAGCCGATCAGCACCAGCACCAGCGCCAGCTTGGCGTGCATCCAGCCCTGCCCCGCGCCGCGGCCGATGCCGTAGCCCAGGTACAGCCACAGCCCGAACACCACCGCCGGCACCGCCAGCATGGTCATGAAGCGGAACAGCTTGCGCGCCATCAGCAACAGGCGCTGCGTGCTGGCGGCGTCGGTTTCCAGCGCCAGATTGATGAAGATGCGCGGCAGGTAGAACAGGCCGGCGAACCACGAGACCACAAAGACGATATGCAGCGCTTTGACCCAGAGCATCGGCAGAGAGACGTTCGAGAACGATTGTTATTGTTGTTGGCGCGCGAGCGTCAGGTGCGGATCTCGCCGTGCCCAAAGACCACGTACTTCAGCGAGGTCAGCCCTTCCAGCCCGACCGGGCCGCGTGCATGCAGCTTGTCGTTGGAGATGCCGATCTCCGCGCCCAGGCCATACTCGAAGCCATCGGCAAAGCGGGTCGAGGCATTGATCATCACGCTGGCCGAATCGACCTCGCGGATAAAGCGCATGCCCGCCGAGTAGTTCTCGGTGATGATCGAATCGGTATGGTGCGAACCGTATTCGTTGATATGGGCGACGGCCTCGTCGAGTCCGGCCACGGTCTTGATGGCGAGGATCGGCGCCAGGTATTCCAGGCGCCAGTCCTCCTCGGCGGCATCGACCAGGCCGGCGAAGCCGGCGGCTTCCAGCGTGGCGCGGGTGGCCGGGCACACGCGCAGCTCGACGCCCTTCTCCTGGTAGATGCGGCACAGCGGCGGCAGCGCGGCGGCGGCGATGTCCTGCGACACCAGCAGCGTCTCCATGGTGTTGCACGGCGCATAGCGCTGCGTCTTGGCGTTGTCGCAGACGCGCACGGCCTTGTCCAGGTCGGCATCGGCGTCGATATAGACGTGGCAGATGCCGTCCAGGTGCTTGATCATCGGCACGCGCGCTTCTTCCATCAGCCGCGTGATCAGGCTCTTGCCGCCGCGCGGCACGATCACGTCGACGTATTCGGTCATGGTGATGAGACGGCCCACGGCGGCGCGATCGGTAGTCTCGATCACCTGCACGGCCTCGGACGGCAGGCCGGCTTCGGCCAGGCCTTCGGCCACCAGCGCGGCCAGCGCAGTGTTCGATTCGATCGCCTCGGAACCGCCGCGCAGGATGGTGGCGTTGCCCGACTTCAGGCACAGCGCCGCGGCGTCGATGGTCACGTTGGGGCGCGACTCGTAGATGATGCCGATCACGCCCAGCGGCACCCGCATCTGGCCGACCTGGATGCCGGTCGGGCGGAACTTCATGTTCGAGATCTCGCCGATCGGGTCGGCCAGCGCGGCGATCTGCTCCAGGCCCGCGGCCATGGTGGCGATGGCCTTGTCCGACAGCGTCAGGCGGTCGATGAAGGCGGCGTCCTGGCCGTTGGCGCGGGCGCGTTCAAGGTCACGCGCGTTGACCGCCTTGAGCTTGTCCGCATCGCGGCGGATGGCCGCGGCAATGGTCAGCAGCGCACGGTTCTTGTCGGCCGTGGAGGCACGCGCCATGGCGCGCGACGCGGCGCGGGCCTGGCGGCCGACGCGGTCCATGTATTGGTTGAGGTCGAGCTCGTTCATGTCAGTGGCCCTGGGGTGGTGGCCGTCAGTGTGTTTTCCGTCCCCCCGCCGCACGCGGCGGGGGAAGCAAACCTGTAGAGTTGCGCGTTCAGCGCGCGATCATCAGGGCAAGCTGCTGCAGCCCGTCCCATGGTTCCGCCGGCAGCGGGCTGCCGCCCGGTGGCGGCAGGTCCGACAGGCCCTTGACCTGGCGGTCCAGCCGCGCCGCCAGCGCCAGCGCCGCTTCCAGCCTTGGCTGCGCCAGGCGCTGCGCGGCCTGCGGCACCAGCCGCTCGCGCGGGCCCCAGACGCGCAGCTCGCGCATCAGCACACCCGCCGGCTTGCCGGCCGCCAGCCCTTGCCGGACCTTGGATAATACGCGAATTTCCTCGGTCAGCGCCCACAGCACCAGCACCGTGGCCTCGCCCTCGCCGCGCAGCCCTTCGAGCATGCGCACCAGCCGCGGCACGTCGCCAGATAGCATCGATTCAGACAGCTTGAACACGTCATAGCGGGCCACATTCAGCACCGCATCGTGCACCTGGTCGAAGGTGAGTTCGCCGGGCGGGTACAGCAGCCCCAGCTTCTGGATTTCCTGGTGCGCCGCCAGCAGGTTGCCCTCGACCTTGTCGGCGATGAACTGCAGCGCACGCCGGCCCGGCTCGCCGCCTTCGACGCGCTGCTGCTGCAGCGACAGCCGCTCGCCGACCCAGGCCGGCAGCCGGGTGCGGTCCACGGTGTCGACCTTGATCGACACGCCGGCGCCTTCCAGCGCCTGGAACCAGGCCGACTTGGACGCGGCAAAATCCAGCCGCGGCAGCGTCACCAGCAGCACCACGTCGGGCGACGGCTGGGCGGCCACGGCGCGCAGCGCCTCGCCGCCGTCCTTGCCGGGCTTGCCCGACGGGATGCGGAGTTCAACGATCTTGCGGTCGCCAAAGAGCGACATCGACTGCTGCGCCTCGACCAGCTGGCCCCAGTGGAAGCCGCGCTCGGCCACCAGCACGTCGCGCTCGGAGAAGCCGGCTTCGCGCGCCGCGGCGCGCAGGCGGTCGACGGCTTCCAGCACCAGCAGGTGTTCGTCGCCGTGCACCACGTACAGCGGTGCCAGGCCCTTGGCCTTGGCCTGCCTCAGGTGCGCGTCGAGCCCGTCGAGCTTGAGCTGCATGCCGTGATCAGATGGCCTTGACGGCGGCCAGCCGGCGCATCAGCTGCTGCACGATATCGCGCTGCATGTCGCGGTACAGCTGCTGCTCTTCGTAGTCCTTGGCCAGCGTGTTGGCTTCGTTGTAGGTCAGGTCGCGCGTCAGCACCAGCTGCGACGGCGCGATCAGTTCCTTGCCGGCGGGGTCGCGCAGGCGGAAGGTGAAGCGCTGCGTCAGGCGGTATTCACGCACCACGCCCTCGGTCGTGATCGACAGGATCGACTTGGTGCGGGTGTCCTGCAGCACGTCCAGCAGGGCGTCGGCCTCTTTCTGGTCGGCCACGACCTGGGTGTCGGAGCCGCCGCGGATGGCGCGGCGCAGGTCCGCGCCCATCAGCGAATTGGCCGGAATCCCGATATAGAGCCGCTTGAAGGCGAAATCCGCGTTGCCGCGCATGTGGAAGCCGCAACCGGCCAGCAGGCCCGTTGCCGGCACTGCCAGCATTGCCGCGAGCACCTTGCGGCGCCCCATGTTCAGTCGCTTCATTCTTGGCGATTCCTTGTCAGGTTCCGGGGCCAGCTTACAACACCACGTTGACCAGGCGGCCGGGGACCACCACGATCTTCTTCGGCGCCTTGCCCTCGGCAAACTTGGCCACGGTCTCGCTGGCGGCGGCGGTTGCCTCGATCGCGGCGCGGTCGGCTTCGGCGGGCACGGTGATGCTGCCGCGCACCTTGCCGTTGATCTGCAGCACCAGTTCGATCTCGCTGCGCACCAGCGCGGCTTCATCGACCTGCGGCCACGGCGCGTCGAGCAGGTCGCCGGCTTCGGCGGCGTAGCCCAGCTGGTCCCACAGGCCGTGGGTGACGTGCGGCACCACCGGGTACAGCACGCGCAGCAGGATGCCGAAGCACTCGCGGCGCGCGGCCGGCGAAGCGGTCTTGGCGTCGTCCAGCGCGTTCAGCATCTTCATCGTGGCGGACACCACGGTGTTGTACTGAATGCGCTGGTAGTCGTAGTTGGCCTGCTTGAGCACGCCGTGGATCTCGCGGCGCAGGTCGGCGTCATCGGCAGTCGGCTTGCCGCCGGCGCCGTCGCGGATGGCCGCGGCATTGGCATAGCCGTAGTTCCACACGCGGCGCAGGAAGCGCGAGGCGCCCTCGACGCCCGAGCCGCTCCATTCCAGCTGCTGCTCCGGCGGCGCGGCGAACATCACGAACAGGCGCGCGGTGTCGGCGCCGTACTGGTCGATCAGCGCCTGCGGATCGATGCCGTTGTTCTTGGACTTCGACATCTTCTCGACGCCGCCGATCACCACCGGCTGGCCGTCGGCGATCAGCGTGGCGCCCACCGGGCGGCCGCGCTCGTCGGTGCGCAGGTCGACCTCGGCCGGGTTGTACCAGTGCTTCTTGCCCGACGCGTCTTCACGGTAGTAGGTCTCGTTGAGCACCATGCCCTGCGTCAGCAGGTTGGTGAAGGGCTCGTCGAACTTGACCAGGTCCAGGTCGCGCATGACCTTGGTCCAGAAGCGTGCGTACAGCAGGTGCAGGATCGCGTGCTCGATGCCGCCGATGTACTGGTCCATCGGCATCCAGTAATCGTTGCGCGCATCGACCATGGTGGCCGCATCCGGGCAGGTATAGCGCATGTAGTACCAGCACGAGTCGATGAAGGTATCCATCGTGTCGGTCTCGCGGCGCGCCGGCTTGCCGCACGACGGGCAGGTGCACTGCAGGAAGCGCGCATCCTTGGCCAGCGGGTTGCCGGTGCCGTCCGGAACCAGGTCTTCGGGCAGCACCACCGGCAGGTCTTTCTCAGGGACCGGCACCACGCCGCAGCTGTCGCAGTGGATCAGCGGGATCGGCGTACCCCAGTAGCGCTGGCGCGAGATGCCCCAGTCGCGCAGGCGCCAGGTCACCTTCTTCTCACCCAGGCCCTTGGCGCCCAGGTCGGCGGCAATGGCTTCGACCGCGGCCTGGTAGCCGAGGCCGTCGTACTTGCCGCTGTGGATGCAGGTGCCGTTTTCCTTGTCGCCGTACCATTCCTGCCAGGCTTCGGTCGAGTACGGCTGGCCCTTCACGTCGATGACTTGCTTGATCGGCAGCTTGTACTTGAGCGCGAAGGCGAAGTCGCGCTCGTCGTGCGCGGGCACGCCCATCACGGCGCCGTCGCCGTAGCTCATCAGCACGTAGTTGCCGACCCACACGTCGACCTTCTCGCCGGTCAGCGGGTGCACCACTTGCAGGCCGGTCGGCATGCCCTTCTTCTCCATGGTCGCCATGTCGGCTTCCATGACCGAGCCGTGCTTGCATTCGTCGATGAAGGCAGCCAGTTCGGGGTTGTTCAGCGCGGCGTGGGTGGCCAGCGGGTGCTCGGCGGCGACCGCGCAGAAGGTCACGCCCATGATGGTGTCGGCGCGCGTGGTGAACACGTACAGCTTGCCGTCATTGATCGGCTTGCCGTCCTCGCCCGGGATGTCGTGCGGGAACGCAAAGCGCACGCCCACGCTCTTGCCGATCCAGTTCTGCTGCATCACCTTGACGCGCTCGGGCCAGCCCAGCTGGTCCAGGTCGCCCAGCAGTTCCTCCGCATATTCGGTGATGCGCAGGTAGTACATCGGGATCTCGCGCTTTTCCACCACCGCGCCGGAGCGCCAGCCGCGGCCGTCGATGACCTGCTCGTTGGCCAGCACGGTCTGGTCGACCGGGTCCCAGTTGACGGTGCCGGTCTTGCGGTAGGCGATGCCCTTTTCCAGCATCTTCAGGAACAGCCACTGGTTCCAGCGGTAGTAGTCCGGGCTGCAGGTGGCGACTTCGCGCGACCAGTCGATCGCCAGGCCCATCGACTGCATCTGCTTCTTCATGTAAGCGATGTTGTCGTAGGTCCAGGCCGCCGGCGCCACGCCGTTGTTCAGCGCGGCGTTCTCGGCCGGCATGCCGAAGGCGTCCCAGCCCATCGGCATCAGCACGTTGTTGCCGTTCATGCGCAGGTAGCGCGCCATCACGTCGTTGATGGTGTAGTTGCGCACGTGGCCCATGTGCAGCTTGCCCGACGGATACGGCAGCATCGAGCAGGCGTAGAACTTGGGCTTTTCCTTGCCGTCGGCCCCGGCCGCATGCTCCGACACGCGATAGGCGTCGATGGCTTGCCAGTGCTGCTGGGCGGCTTGTTCAACGGCGGAAGGAAGGTATTTGTCTTGCATGGTCGGGACAGCAGTCAGGACAACGTTTGCGCGGCAACTGGCCTGCCGGCATCCGGGGGAATCGTTGGGATGAGAGCAGCGGGCGCGCCGCTTGCGCGGCGCCCGCCGGGCGTGCAATGCGAAAGAAGACGATTATAACCGTGGCGGCAGGCCAGTTTCGGCCCTGCGCGCCCCGCGGCGCCTTACTTCAGGCCCAGCACGTCCTGCATGTCGAACAGGCCGTTGGGCTTGTCGGCGAGGAAACGGGCGGCGCGCACGGCACCGTCGGCATACGACTGGCGGCTGGACGACTTGTGGCTGATCTCGATGCGCTCGCCGATGCCGGCGAACATCACGGTGTGGTCGCCGACGATATCGCCGCCGCGCACGGTGGCAAAACCGATCGAGTTGGGATCGCGCTCGCCGGTGTGGCCTTCGCGGGCATAGACGGCACAGGTCTTGAGGTCGCGGCCAAGCGCATCGGCAATCACTTCACCCATCTTCAGCGCGGTGCCCGACGGGGCGTCGACCTTGAAGCGGTGGTGCGCCTCGATCACTTCGATGTCATAGCCGGTCGACAGCAGCCTGGCGGCCACTTCCAGCAGCTTGAAGGTGGCGTTGACGCCGACGCTGAAGTTGGCGGCGAAGACGATGCCGATCGACCTGGCGGCCTCGGCCAGCGCGGCCTTGCCGGCCTCGTCGAAGCCGGTGGTGCCGATCACCATTTTCACGCCCAGCTTCTTCGCCGCGGCCACGTGGGCCAGCGTGCCTTCGGGGCGGGTGAAGTCGATCAGGCAGTCCGCGCCGGCCAGCACCGCTTCCACATCGGAACTGATCGCCACGCCGGTCTGCCGGCCCAGCAGCAGGCCCGCATCCTGTCCTAGCGCCGGCGAGCCCGGCACGTCGAGCGCGCCCGCCAGGCTCACGCCCTCGGTGTTCAGCACTTGTTCGATCAGCATGCGGCCCATGCGGCCCGATGCGCCTGCAATGGCGATGTTCATGGTGTCTGGCTCAGCGGAATATGCGCAATGCGCGGAAAGTGATCGAGCCGGCCATGCCTGACCGGCCCGGAAAACTGGTGGCGCGCCGCCGCCGGCGCGCCGTGCGGCCGATCAGTTGGCGGCCGGTTTGGGGGCTTCGGCCGGCGCGGGGGCCTGGGCCGGCGCCGCTGCCTCGGCGGGAGCGGCCGGCGATGCCGCAGCGGCGGGTGCCGCTTCCGGCTGCTGCGCCTGCCGCGGCACAAAGTTCTCTACCGTGGTCTGCGCTTCGGCCGGGGCGGCCGCGGCGGCTGCCGCGCCGGTGGAGATCTTGCCCGGCGTCTGGTCCTTCAGCGCCTTTTTCATGCCGTCGATCTCGGCAATCAGCTCATACTCGGACGGCAGTTCATCGCCGCCGAACTTGACCAGCCGGTCGCCTTCGAAAAACACCGTATAGCGGCGCTGCTGCACCACGGGGGTGTTGCCGCGGCGGAACGAGAACACATAGTCCCAGCGGTCGGCGTGGAACACGTCATTCAGCAGCGGCGTGCCGAGCAGGAACTTGACCTGGTCGCGCGTCATGCCTTCGCGCAGTTGCGATACGGCCTCGCGCGAGACGAAATTGCCCTGCACGATGTTGATCCGGTACGGCGTGATGGCGTTGGCTACCTTGCGCGAGGTGGAATCGTAGGCTGAGCAGGCGCCGGCCAGCAGGGCCGCGGCCAGCAGGGAAACAACCAGCGTCGGGCGCATGGCGGACGAACGGATAGAACGCATGTATCTCGCTTCCGGGAGGGAAAGAAAAGTACCGCGGCAAGGTACTGCAAAGCGGGCACAAAAACGGCGCAATATGCGCCGATTGCACCACACACGCCTGTTGCGCCTGCCGCGACAACCACATGGGACGGCAACCGTGCCGGGCGCGTGACGTCGACCTGGGACATCACTACCGCGAGCGACTTTTGCTGCCAAAACCCTTATGATTCAACTATCCAGTCATTGTACTCTAGGGAGTCACCCACATGCCGAGTCCGGCGGACCTCAAGAACATCGGCCTGAAGGCGACCGTGCCCAGGCTGAAGATTCTTGAAATTTTTCAGACCAGTGAACAGCGGCACCTGAGCGCGGAAGACGTCTACCGTATCCTGCTGAACGAGCATATGGATATCGGCCTGGCCACCGTCTACCGCGTGCTGACCCAGTTCGAGCAGGCAGGCCTGCTCTCGCGCAACAACTTTGAATCCGGCAAGGCGATTTTCGAACTCAACGAAGGCAAGCACCATGACCACCTGGTGTGCCTCGACTGCGGCCGCGTCGAGGAGTTCTTCGACTCTGAAATCGAGCACCGCCAGCAAAGCATTGCGCGCGAGCGCGGCTTTACGCTGCAGGAACATGCACTGTCGCTGTACGGCAACTGCACCAAAACAGACTGTCCCCACAGACCCAAACGATAAGCCTGCACGCTCCAGCGCGGAGCGCAGACGGGCAACAAAAAACCGGCGCCAGGCGCCGGTTTTTTGTTTCGACTGCTCGCCGCAGGATGCTGCTCAGGGCGCCTGCAGGTCCTGCAGGTCCTGTTCGGTGACCACCCGTGCCGGGCGTGCCGGCGGCAGTCCGACAAACTCGCCCACTACCTGGCGGAACAGGTTGCGCGCCCACACCAGCATCGGATGGGTGTTGCGGCTGCGGTGCCAGAACATGTTCAGGCCGAGCGTGGTGTTCAGTTCCGACGGCAGCGGGAAGGCCTTCAGGCCATAGGTCTCGCAGGCCATGTCCTTGGTCAGCGCATTGACGGTGAAGATCATGTCGGTCTGCGAGGCCAGTTCGGCCTGGGCACGCCATGAATGTACCGTCAGCGTCGCATTGCGCTTGAGCCCGCGCTGCTGCAGCGCGTAGTCGAGCGGAATCAGCGACGGCGCCGGGCGGCCGGAGCCGCCGGAATGCGCCATGAAAATATGGCCGCAATCCAGGTATTGCTCCAGCGAGCAGTGGTTCTTGAGCACCGGATGGCTCTTGCGCGCGCAAACCCACAGGTTCAGAGACGTCACCATTTCCTCGACGATTTCCGGGTGGCGGGTCGGGAACGGCGAAAAGGCCAGGTCAAGTTCGTTGGCGCGCATCGAGGCGACGTCCGTTTCCCATGAATGGGATTCGACCAGCTTGATATGCAGGTCCGGCGCCAGCTGCTTGATACGCAGCACAAAACGGTTGAATACCGTGTCGCCCAGCTCGGCGGCAAAGCCGATGCTCAGCGTGCCGGTGGCAGTGGCCGGATCAAAATTGTCGGCATCGCCCTCGTTGATCGACGACCACAAGTCCAGCATGTCGCGGATCTTCGGCCCCAGTTCCAGCGCACGCGGCGTTGGCGTCAGGCCATGCGGGACGCGAATGAAGAGCGGATCGTCAAAGATTTCACGCAGCCTGCCCAGCGAGTGCGATACGGCCGGTGCGGTCATATGCATCTTTTCCGCTACATAAGTGGCGTTTCGCTTGCTCAGTAGTTCGGTGAAGATCACTAAAAGCTTCGTGTCTACGTTCACCATGATCAGGCCTCGGTCGGATTATTCTTAGCTAGATGGCCCCACCACTTGCACTGGCTGCACATCAGATTTCAACGGCGTCTTAATAGTGTAAGAGGAAAAAACAAGCTCGGAAAGCAAATTCGGCATTTCTGAAATGGCCGTCTACGCCATATTTCTGAAAAATTGCGCTCTTTTTCCACTATTGACCGCATATGTGAACATTTCCCGCGCCGCAACATGCACTCGTGCATCGGGGTATAGTGGATCCGCCGTTCCCATTTTTATCATTCTTTTCTGACGGCTCGATCCCGGCCATCATGCCTGAACATTTCCGCCTGCCCGTACCACTCCCGAAAGCCTACCGCTTGCTGAACCACGGCCCCACCGTGCTGGTCAGCGCCGCCGCCGGCGGCAAGCGCAATATCATGGCCGCCGCCTGGGCCATGCCGCTCGACTTCGCTCCGCCCAAGGTGGCAGTGGTGCTGGACAAGAGCACCTGGACCCGGCGCCTGCTGGAAGACAGCGGCGAGTTTGTGCTGCAGGTCCCTACCGTCAGCCAGGTCGACCTGACCGAGGCGCTGGGCTCGAGCTCGGGCCTGGCACTGATGGAGCAGGAAGGCACCGACAAGTTCGACGCCTACGGCCTCGACACCTTTGCCGGCACGGCGGTGGGCGCGCCGCTGCTGGAGGGCTGCGCGGCCTGGCTGGAATGCCGGCTGCTGCCGGAGCCGGCCACGCAGCAGACCTACGACCTGTTCCTTGGCGAAGTCGTGGCCGCGCAGGCGGACTCGCGCGTGTTCAGCAACGGGCGCTGGCATTTCAACGGCCATGATGCGCTGCGCACCATCCACCATGTGGCTGGCGGCCATTTCCTGGTGGACGGCGACGCAATCGACGCGCGCCCGCTGGCGCCCCGCCCGGCTGGCTGAATATCACAGCGCCGGAAAATGAAAAACGCGCCCGAAGGCGCGTTTTCCTTTACCGCGGAAGCTGCCGGATTACTTGGCCGCGACGCGGACCATTTCCAGCACCTTGTTCGAGTAGCCCCACTCGTTGTCGTACCAGCTCACGACCTTGATGAAGGTGCCGTCCAGCGCGATGCCGGCTTCGGCGTCGAAGATCGAGGTGCGGGCGTCGCCGCGGAAGTCGGTGGCGACGACCTTGTCTTCGGTGTAGCCCAGCACGCCCTTGAGCGCACCCTGGCTCTGGGCCTTCATCTCGGCGCAGATTTCTTCGTACGTCGCCGGCTTTTCCAGCTCGACGGTCAGGTCGACCACGGACACGTCCGAGGTCGGCACGCGGAACGACATGCCGGTCAGCTTCTTGTTCAGCTGCGGAATCACCACGCCCACGGCCTTGGCGGCGCCGGTCGACGACGGGATGATGTTTTCCAGGATGCCGCGGCCGCCGCGCCAGTCCTTGTTGGACGGCCCGTCAACGGTCTTCTGGGTGGCGGTGGCAGCGTGCACGGTGGTCATCAGGCCGCGCTTGATGCCCCACTTGTCGTTCAGCACCTTGGCCACCGGTGCCAGGCAGTTGGTGGTGCAGCTGGCGTTGGAGATGATCGCCTCGCCCTTGTACGATTCGTGGTTCACGCCGTACACGAACATCGGGGTGTCGTCCTTGGACGGAGCCGACATGATCACCTTCTTCGCGCCCGCGTCGAGGTGCTTCTGCGCGCCTTCCTTGGTCAGGAAGATGCCGGTCGACTCGACCACCACGTCGGCACCGATCTCGCCCCACTTCAGCTCGGCCGGATCCTTGACCGCGGTCAGGCGGATCTTCTTGCCGTTGACGACCAGGGTGTTGCCGTCGACCGACACTTCGCCGTCGAAGCGGCCATGCACCGAGTCGTACTTCAGCATGTACGCCAGGTAGTCGGGCTCCAGCAGGTCGTTGATGCCAACGACTTCGATGTCCTTGAAGTTGGCGACTGCGGCGCGGAACACCATGCGTCCGATGCGGCCGAAGCCGTTGATGCCGATCTTGATGGTCATGACTGTCTCTCCTGAGGATCGATTGAAACCGGTGGGCGCCGCACCGGCCGCGCGGCGCACCACGCGGCTCCAGCGCCCGGATGCTTAGATAAGGGTGTCCTTTACCGTTCGGACAACGTTGTCGACGGTAAAGCCGAAGTGCTTGAACAGCACGCCGGCCGGGGCCGATTCACCGAAGGTGTCGATGCCCACCACCGCCTGGACCTGGTACTTCCACCAGAAGTCCGTCACACCCGCCTCGACCGCCACGCGCGGCACGCCGGCCGGCAGCACGCTGGCCTTGTAGGCGGTGTCCTGCTTGTCGAACACGGTGGTCGCGGGGATCGAGACCACGCGCACGTGCACGCCTTCGGCGGCCAGTGCATCGGCGGCGCCGACGGCCAGGCCGACTTCCGAGCCGGTAGCCAGGATCACGGCGTCCGGACGGTTGGTCTTCGGGTTGACGCTGTCGCGCAGCACGTAGCCGCCGCGCGCGATATTGGCACGGGTGACGTCGTCGCGGCGCTGGAACGGCAGGTTCTGGCGGCTGAAGATCAGGCAGCTCGGGCCGTTCTCGCGGCGGATCGACTCGGCCCAGGCCACGGCGGTCTCGGTGGTGTCGGCGGTGCGCCAGACATCCATGTTCGGGATCAGGCGCAGGCTGGCGACGTGCTCGATCGACTGGTGGGTCGGGCCGTCTTCGCCCAGGCCGATCGAGTCATGGGTGAACACGAACAGCGAGCGGATCTTCATCAGCGCCGCCATGCGCAGCGCATTGCGGCTGTAGTCCGAGAAGGTCAGGAAGGTGGCGCCGTAGGGGATGTAGCCGCCATGCAGCGTGATGCCGTTCATGACGGCGCTCATGCCGAACTCGCGCACGCCGTAGTTGATATGGTTGCCCCAGGCATCCACGCGCACGGCCTGGCTGCCCGACCAGTTGGTCAGGTTCGAGCCGGTCAGGTCGGCCGAGCCGCCGAGGAACTCGGGCAGCACCGGGCCGAAGGCCTCGATGGTGTTCTGGCTGGCCTTGCGGGTGGCGATGGTCTCTGCCTTTTCCTCGCACTTGGCGATAAAGGCTTCAACGGCGGCGTCGAAGGAACCCGGCAGCTCGCCCTTCATGCGGCGGCGGAACTCGCCGGCCTCATACGGGTGGCGCTCGGCGTACGAATCGAATAGCGCGTTCCAGGCACGCTCCAGCGCCTGGCCGTTGGCCTTGGCGTCCCAGGCGTCGTAGACCTCGGCCGGCACTTCGAACGGGGCGTGGGCCCAGCCCAGCGCCTCGCGCGTGGCCAGCACTTCGGCGCCGCCCAGCGGGGCGCCGTGCACGTCGTGGCCGCCTTCCTTGTTCGGGGCGCCCTTGCCGATCTTGGTGCGGCAGCAGATCAGGGTCGGCTTGTCGCTGGCCTTGGCCTGCGAGATCGCCATGTCGACGGCGGTCACGTCATGGCCGTCGATGCCGCGGATCACGTTCCAGCCGTAGGCTTCGAAACGCTTCGGGGTATCGTCGTTGAACCAGTGCACCACGTCGCCGTCAATCGAGATGCCGTTGTCGTCCCACAGTGCGATCAGCTTGTTCAGCTTCAGCGTGCCGGCCAGCGAGCAGGCCTCGTGGCTGATGCCTTCCATCAGGCAGCCATCGCCCAGGAACACATAGGTGTGGTGATTGACGATGTCGTAGCCGGGGCGGTTGAATTCTTCACCCAGCAGGCGTTCGGCCAGCGCCATGCCGACTGCATTGGTGATGCCCTGGCCGAGCGGGCCGGTGGTGGTTTCCACGCCCGGGGTGATGCCGTATTCCGGGTGGCCGGCGGTCTTGCTGTGCAGCTGGCGGAAATTCTTCAGTTCTTCCACCGGCAGCTCATAGCCGGTCAGGTGCAAGAGCGAATAGATCAGCATCGAGCCGTGGCCGTTGGACAGCACAAAGCGGTCGCGGTCGGCCCACTGGGGGTTGCTCGGGTTGTGCTTCAGGTGCCGGCCCCACAGCGCCACGGCGATGTCTGCCATGCCCATCGGTGCACCGGGGTGGCCGGAATTGGCCTGCTGGACGGCGTCCATGGCAAGCACGCGGATGGCGTCGGCCATCAGCTTGGCGGGCTGGGAAGCAAAAGGGCTTGTGGCGGGATGGGCAAGGGCGGACATGCGGGCGGTCTTGGACGTGAGCGGGCGTGAGCCTGACGGTGACGGCAGGAAAACCGCAATTTTAGCAGAAGCTAGGGGGTTTTCCGGACTCCCGGACAGCCCCCGCGGCGCAGTCCGCGCGATCACCGCAGGCCGCCTGGCACGGCCCCGCCCCCGGCACCGGAACTATCCAGGCCCTGACATGCCTGATACCTCACCCCGACAGCGCCAGCTTCGCCGCTGCGCCGCACTTCGACAGCGTAGCGCGGCACGCGTAAGATGCACTCTCGCACCGCGCGGCACGCCAGCCGCGCCGGGTTTCCCGCACTCAGGAGACGATCATGACCAGACCGGCCAACACCCCCTGGCTCACCCCCTACCTGACCGTCGCCAACGGGCGCGCCGCACTGGACTTCTACAGCCGCGCCTTCGGCTTCACCGCCGGCAACGTGGTCGACGAAAACGGCGTGCCGACCCATGCCGAGATGCATTACCAGGGCCAACTGGTGGTGATGTTCGCGCCCGAGGGCGCCTGGGGCAGCACCGCGCGCACGCCGCGCTCGCTGGGCGTCGAGTGCCCGCAGACCTTCTATGTCTATTGCGACGATGTCGACGCCATGCACCAGCGCGCGGTCGACGCCGGCGCGGTCAGCCTGATGGCGCCGGCCGACCAGTTCTGGGGCGACCGCTACTGCATGGTCGAAGATCCCGACGGCTACCGCTGGGGCTTCGGCAAGCCGCTGGAACAGGCAGCAGGCCAGGCAAGCTGATGGCACCACGCTTCTTCGTCGGCGGCACCGATACCGTCCTGGCCGCCGAATCCGATTTCCCGCTGCCCGAGCCGGTGGTACGCCACGCGCAGGTGCTGCGCCTGGCGCCGGGCGACGCCATGACGCTGTTCGACGGCCGCGGCGGCAGCCACGCGGCCACGCTGGTCGAGCTGGGCAAGCGCCACGCGCTGGCGCGCATCGGCGCGCATGACGCGGCCGAAGCCGAGCCGCCCTTCCGTGTCACGCTGGCCCAGGGCCTGGCCGGCGGCGACAAGATGGACTGGCTGATCGAAAAGGCAGTCGAACTGGGCGTCACGGCAATCCAGCCGCTGCAGGCCAGCCGCTCGGTGGTGCGCCTGTCGGGCGAGCGCGCGCACAAGCGCCACGCGCACTGGCAGGCGCTGGTGCAGGCCGCCTGCGAGCAATGCGGCCGCAATCGCTTGCCGGAGGTTGCGCCGGTCGCTAACTTTGAGACATGGCTGGCGCAGTCCGCGGCTGGCGGTGCCAGGCTGCTGGTATCGCCGCGCGCCACGCACTCGCTGCCAGCGTTCATCGCCGAACAGCGCGAAACCTTGCTGGCCGGCGGCGTCACGCTGCTGATCGGCCCCGAAGGCGGCCTGGCGCCCGAGGAAGAGCAGGCGGCAAGACAGGCGGGTTTCACCGGCGTGTCGCTCGGCCCCCGCATCCTGCGCACTGAAACCGCCGGGCTGGCATGCCTGGCAACCCTTAACGCCTTGCTTGGCGGATTCTGACGACGGCGGCCATCCGGTCATCGCGTCAACCTTGCAACCCTGACTGAAAGGAGTCGACCATGGGACTACTCGATAGCGTGCTGGGCGGTGTGCTCGGACAACTCGGCGGCGCGCGTGGCGAGGCAGGCAGTACCGGAGGGCTCGACCCCAAGCTGATGATGGCGCTTGGTCTGCTGGCAACGCTGGCCATGCGCGGCCGCGGGCAAGCCGGCGATGCGGCGCCTGTCGATGATGGCCTGGGCGGACTGGGCAGCCTCGGCGGGCTGCTGGGCGGCATGCTCGGCGGCGGCGGTGCCGGCGCTGCGCCCGGCGGCGCCACCGGCGGCCTGGACCTTGGCTCGCTGCTCGGCGGCCTGCTTGGCGGCCAGGGTGGCGCGCCGGCCAACAGCCAGGCACTGGGCGCGGCCGCCGGCGGCATCGGCGCGCTGCAGCAGATCCTGGCGCAGGCCGGGCTGGGCGAACAGGTGAACTCGTGGATCGGCAGCGGCGCCAACCAGCCGGTCACGCCGTCGGCGCTGAGCAGCGCGCTGGGCGACACCGGCGCGCTCGAATCGCTGGCACAGACCACCGGCATGTCGCAGGACGACGTGGCCGCGCAACTGAGCGAAGGGCTGCCGGAGCTGATCGACCGCCTCACGCCCCATGGCCATCTGCCGGCGCAGGCATAAGACCAGCACCTCGCCGGAAAGCAAAAAGCCCGCAATTGCGGGCTTTTTGCTTGATTCGCCTTGCAAGGGCTCAGGCAGTGCGCTCAGGCGAACGAATAAAACACCCGGAACTGCACCTTGCGCTCGCCCCAGAACTCGGCGGCGTCGCGGAATACGTCGAGCAGCACCTCGCGCCCTTCCTTGTCGAACTTCTGCGCAATCGGCAGTCCTTCCAGCACGATCACAAAGCCCGGCTGCGGGCCGGCCTTGTAGATCATGTCGGTCAGGCAGTCAGCCAGCGCGTCGAAGTTCTTGCCGAAGTGCTTCGGGAAGGTGAACGACGTGGCGATGGTTTCCAGTACCTCCGCCTTGCTCGCGCAATGGGCGCAATTGGCATAGAGGAAATGCTGCCCGAGATCGGCGGCCGCCTGGGCCAGCTCAGGCACGCGGAAGGCGCGGATCGACTGGACGATGTTCGGACGCACCGTCTTGAACAGGTTCATGGCCCCCTCGCTGGTGCCGTCGTTCCAACCGGGACCGGCGGGCATGGCCACGGGCGCGGTCGCGGGCGGGAGTTTTTGCATGAGCTCCTGGCTCGGCATCATCAGCACGTTGTCGTATAGGTTCTGGGCCTGCTGCTGAGCCCGCTGCCAGCCATCTCCGGCGCCGCGCTCTTCGCGGGCGGCAAGGGCGTCGCCCAATCCGAAAATGTCAGTCATCATTTGAGTATCCGTTTGAAGCTGTTGTAGTGATCTTCCGTGTAGTAACAATCGTTGGCAGCGCGTTGTTCCCCGCCGCAGACGATCCGCTTGGCTCCCCGGTTCCGGCTCCTGGCGCTCTTGACCGTGTATTCGCGGTAATACCCGCGTTCACGTTGAGGCAGGATGCGTTCGTAGTTGCCGAATCTCGATCCGTCCTTTTCATACAGGAACGGGCCGCCGGCTTCGATGCGCTCCAAGGTCTGCCGTGCATCGTTGGGCAACTGCTGCACTGCAATGGTTCCCATCCCTTCGGTCTGCGCCTGCCGCGCCAGCGTCGGCTGCGCCAGGGCCAGCACCAGCGCCGCGCCGGTCATGGACCGGGCCAGCATGCGCGTTGCGTGCCGCATCAGAGAAACTTGGAAACCCACGTTGCTTGTCTTGGTTGAACCGGAAATCGAGCCTGCCGCTGGTTGGGTAGACGATCTGTCCGGGCCACCCTGGCCAGCGCCCTGCGCCACCCGTAGAGGAGCGCGATGGATGCCGGCCGCACCGGGGCGCTCATGGCGAGCGCCTGTATCAAAGGCGTAAGGTTACGCGCATGCACGCAATTAATCAATCCCGGCCCAGCGGCAGCGGTAATTCTTCAATTGTTTCAATATGTTAAGCGTATGTGTGCGCATACTAACCATGCACATATGGACGTAAAAAAAGCCGGGCGAGCCCGGCTTTTCGTCGCATTGGCCTGTTACCGGCCATGCAACCGGCGCTACCAGCGGTTTAGCGCTTGGCAGCGGCGTCCACCACGACCAGCGAGGTCATGTTGACGATGCGCCGCACCGTGGCCGACGGCGTCAGGATGTGCACCGGCGCCTTCACGCCCAGCAAGATCGGCCCGATCGCGACGTTGTTGCCCGCGGCAACCTTGAGCAGGTTGTACGAGATATTGGCCGCGTCGATGTTCGGGCACACCAGCAGGTTGGCTTCGCCCTTGAGCGCGCCGTCCGGCACCAGCTGGTCGCGCAGCTTCTGGTCGAGCGCGCTGTCGCCGTGCATTTCGCCGTCGATCTCCAGGTCCGGGGCGCGATCGCGCAGGATGGCGAGGGTTTCGCGCATCTTGCGGGCCGAAGGCGCTTCGGACGAACCGAAGTTCGAATGCGACAGCAGCGCGATCTTGGGCTCGATGCCGAAGCGCTTCAGTTCCTCGGCGGCCATCAGCGTGATCTGGGCCAGCTCTTCGGCGCTCGGGTCGACGTTGACGTGCGTATCCACCAGGAAGATCTGGCGGCCCGGCAGCACCAGTCCGTTCATCGCCGCGTAGACCTTGTTGGTGCCGCCCAGCACCTGGTCGATATAGCGCAGGTGCGCCGCGGTGTTGCTGACGGTGCCGCAGATCATGCCGTCGGCCTCGCCCTTGTTCACCAGCATCGCGCCGATCAGCGTGGTGCGGCGGCGCATTTCCAGCTTGGCATACTCGGGCGTGATGCCCTCGCGCGCCATCATGCGGTAATAGGCGTCGGAATAGTCGCGGAAACGCTCATCGTGCTCGGGGTTGACCACGGTGAAGTCCACGCCGGCGCGCAGGCGCAGGCCGAAGCGCTCGATGCGGTGCTGCAGCACGGCCGGGCGGCCGATCAGGATCGGGTTGGCCAGCTTTTCGTCGACGATCACCTGCACCGCGCGCAGCACGCGCTCTTGCTCGCCTTCGGCGAAGACGATGCGCTTCTTATCCATCTCGACCTTGCGCGCGGCGGCGTAGATCGGCTTCATCAGCGTGCCCGAGTGGTACACGAACTGCTGCAGCTGCAGGCGGTAGGCGTCCATGTCCTCGATCGGACGGGCGGCCACGCCGGATTTCATCGCGGCCTCGGCCACGGCCGGCGCCACCTTGACGATCAGGCGCGGGTCGAACGGCTTCGGAATCAGGTACTCGGGGCCGAACGACAGGTCCTGGATGCCATAGGCAGTGGCGACGATGTCGCTCTGCTCCTGGCGTGCCAGTTCGGCCAGGGCATTGGCCGCGGCGATTTCCATCTCGCGCGTGATGGTGGTGGCGCCGCAATCCAGCGCCCCGCGGAAGATGAACGGGAAGCACAGGACGTTGTTGACCTGGTTCGGGTAGTCGGTGCGGCCGGTGGCCATCACGGCGTCGGGGCGCACTTCCTTGACCAGCTCCGGCGCGATTTCCGGGTTGGGGTTGGCCAGTGCCAGCACCAGCGGCTTGTCGGCCATGCGCTGGACCATGTCCTGCTTGAGCACGCCCGCGGCTGACAGGCCCAGGAAGATGTCGGCGCCGTCGATCACTTCGGCCAGCTTGCGCTTGTCGGTCTTTTGCGAGAAGCGCGCCTTTTCCGGGTCCATCAGCTCGGTACGGCCTTCGTAGACCACGCCGGCCAGGTCCGTTACCCAGATGTTCTCGATCGGCAGGCCGATGTCGACCAGCAGGTCCAGGCAGGCCAGCGCGGCCGCGCCGGCGCCCGAGGCCACCAGCTTGACCTTCTTGATGTCCTTGCCGACCACCTTCAGGCCGTTGATGATGGCCGCGGACACCACGATGGCGGTGCCGTGCTGGTCATCGTGGAAGACGGGAATCTTCATCTTCTCGCGCAGCTTGCGCTCGACGTAGAAGCACTCCGGTGCCTTGATGTCTTCGAGGTTGATGCCGCCGAAGGTGGGCTCCAGCGCGGCGATGATCTGGACCAGCTTTTCCGGGTCCTTCTCGTCGACTTCGATATCGAACACGTCGATACCGGCAAACTTCTTGAACAGGCCAGCCTTGCCTTCCATCACCGGCTTGGAAGCCGCGGCGCCAATGTCGCCCAGGCCCAGCACGGCGGTGCCGTTGGTGATCACCGCGACCAGGTTGCCGCGGGCGGTGTAGCGGAAGGAATTGGCCGGATCGGAAACGATCTCTTCACAAGCGGCGGCCACGCCCGGCGAATAGGCCAGGGCCAGGTCGCGCTGGTTCGACAGCGGCTTGGTCGGCGTGACCGAGATCTTGCCGGGGGTGGGAAACTCGTGGTACTCGAGCGCCGCTTTGCGCAGCGCCTCACGCTGCTGCTGTTTCAGATCGTCTTGGGACGGGGACTGCTGAGGGCTGGTCATCGGCGCATCTTCCAATCGGTGGAGCCGTCATTGACGAGGCGGGGGACGATCGGCGGACCGGCTCCACGTGTCCGCCCTTCTCTTCCTTTGGAACCCAGCATTTTATATAGTGAAATACTATTTCACAATAAGCCTTTTACTTGGGGCACCTTTGCGATTCGGTACAATATGCCCCATCCCCCCGGGCAATACCAGCAAGCGTAGCGCCTGCCGGCAGAAGCGGCGTACCGCGCGATGGTCATGGCTGTCGTGCGCGGCAGTATCTTGCTGAAATGCCGGACGCGCCCCATCCTGACGCGCTGCGCAGGCGCCGCGGGATTGCCCCGGATCGCCATTCATCTTCGCGCAACGCGCAGCCCCCAATCCCGTCCCACCCGGCGGGCGAATCTTCCCGACGACGATGTCCCACGCCCAGCCAGCCCCGCTTTCCGAGTTCGACCTGATCCGCCGCTTTTTCACGCGGCCGGTGCGCAAGGCCGCGCTCGGCGTGGGCGATGACTGCGCGCTGATCGAGGGCCGCCCCGGCCACCACCTGGCCATCAGCACCGACATGCTGGTGAGCGGCCGGCATTTCTTCCCGGACGTGGCGCCGCGCGCACTCGGCCACAAGGCCCTGGCCGTGAACTTGTCCGACCTGGCCGCCATGGGCGCCGAGCCGCGCGCGTTCACCCTGGCACTGGCCCTGCCCGAGGCCGACCCCGCCTGGCTGGCCGAGCTGGCCGATGGCATGCTGGCGCTGGCTGACGCCCACGGCTGCGAACTGGTCGGCGGCGACACCACGCGCGGCCCGCTGACGCTTTCGCTGACGGTATTCGGCGACGTGCCGCTGCGTGCCGCGCTGCGCCGCGACGCCGCGCGGCCCGGCGACGATATCTGGATTTCCGGCAGGCTTGGCGACGCCCGCCTGGCGCTGGGCGACTGCCGCGGCGAATGGCTGCTGCCTGAGCCCGAGTTCAGCCAGGTGCGCCCGCGCATGGACACGCCCACGCCGCGCGTGGCGTTGGGCATGGCCCTGCGCGGTGTGGCGCATGCCGCACTCGACATCTCCGACGGACTGGTCGGCGACCTGGGCCATATCCTGGAACGCTCGCAGGTCGGCGCGCTGGTCGACGTCGATGCGCTGCCGCGCTCGGCGGTGCTGGCCAGCCAGCCCGATGCCATCCAGCGCGAATGCGTGCTGGCCGGCGGCGACGACTACGAACTGTGCTTCACCGCGCCCGCCGGCAGTCGCGACGCCATTGCGGCGATCAGCGAACGGCTGGCGCTGCCGCTCGCACGTGTCGGCGCGATCACGCCCGAGCCCGGCCTGCGGCTGGTCGACAGTACCGGCAACCCGACCCGGTACCAAGGCGCCAGCTTCGACCACTTCGCTGCCCCCTGACACCGGGTCGCGGGCATGTCATGATGCCGGCATCGGCGCGCTGCGCGGGCACGGGAGTCCCGCAAGCATGGCAGCGCAAGCCGGCCATAACCATAAGCAGTATCTGCATCACACGAGCCAATTTTGATGTCCACCTTGCCTCCCGGGGCCGCGCCGCGCGACCCCGCCCTGACCCTGGAAGCCGGCCAGACCGTCAAGGTCACGCGCCCGAGCGCGCGCTTCATGCTGTCCCATCCGGCCCACCTGATCGCCTTCGGCTTCGGCTCGGGCCTGTCGCCCGTTGCGCCGGGCACGGTCGGCACGCTCTACGCCTGGCTGTCGTTCGTAGTGATTTCGCTGTGGATCGAGCCCACCACCTGGCTGTGGATCATCGCCGGCGGCTTCCTGGTCGGCCTGTGGGCGTGCGCGCGCACCGCGCGCGACATGGGCGTGCACGACCATGGCAGCATGGTCTGGGACGAGATCGTCGCCTTCTGGCTGGTGCTGGCCTTTGTCATGCCGACCGGCTTCTGGGGGCAGTTCGCCGCCTTCCTGTGGTTCCGGCTGTTCGACATCGCCAAGCCGGCGCCGATCGGCCACTATGACCGCACGCTCAAGGGTCCGGGCCTGCGCGGCGGCTTTGGCGTGATGTTCGACGACATCTTCGCGGCCTTCTACACGCTGCTGGTGTTTGCGCTGTGGCGCTCGTTCTGAGCCCCGCATCGCCAGCCATTGCAAGCTGATTCCCCTCAAAACTACCTGTATCCACCATGTCTGTCAGCCGCCTGCTCGACCAGCTCGCCATCCAGGCCGGCGTCGCCCTTGCCGACAAATCCCTGATGCTGGCCACTGCCGAATCCTGCACCGGCGGGCTGGTGGCTGCCGCCATTACCGACGTATCCGGCTCGTCCGGCTGGTTCGAGCGCGGCTTCGTCACCTATTCCAATGAGGCCAAGTCCACCATGCTGGGCGTGCCGGCCAAGCTGATCCGCGACCACGGCGCGGTCAGCGAGGAAGTGGCGCGCGCCATGGCCGAAGGCGCGCTGCTCAACAGCCGCGCCCAGGTGGCGCTATCGATCACCGGCGTGGCCGGGCCCAACGGCGGCACCCCGGAAAAGCCAGTGGGCATGGTCTGCTTCGGCTGGAGCAACCGCATTACCACCAATACCGAGACTCAACGCTTTCGCGGCGACCGCGGCCAGATCCGCCGGCAGGCGGCCGAGCATGCCATGCGGGGGCTGCTGGAGCTGATCCGGAACGAGGCCTGAGGCCGGCGCCCGGCAATCTGCGCCCAATAAAAAAACCGCGCCGTCTCCGGCGCGGTTTTTTATTGTCTACGCCCGGTTTCAGCCGTGGCGATAGCGATTGATGGTCTCCCGCGTCTGCAGCGCGACATTGCGCGCCGCCGCCGCAAAATCCTTCTCGCGGCTGGCGTAGAGGATGGCGCGCGACGAATTGATCATCATGCCGGTGCCGTCCGCGGTGCGCCCCGCCTTGACCGTGGCCTCGATGTCGCCACCCTGGGCGCCGATGCCCGGGATCAGCAGTGGCATGTCGCCGACGATCTGGCGCACCCGCGCGATCTCGTTGGGGAAGGTCGCGCCGACCACCAGGCCCATCTGGCCGGTGGTGTTCCAGCGCTCGCGCGCGGCCTCGGCCACCAGCTGGTACAGCGGCTTGCCGTCGACCTGCAGGAACTGCACGTCCGAGCCGCCCGGGTTGGAGGTGCGGCACAGCACGATCACGCCGCGGTCGGGATAGGCCAGGTACGGCTGCATCGAATCGAAGCCCATGTACGGGCTGACCGTGACCGCGTCGGCGTGGTAGCGCTCGAAGGCCTCCAGCGCGTAGTGCTCGGCGGTCGAGCCGATGTCGCCGCGCTTGGCGTCCAGGATCACCGGGATGCCGGGGTGGGCGTCGTGGATATAGTGGATCAGCTGCTCGAGCTGGTCTTCCGCGCGCTGCGAGTGGAAGTACGCAATCTGCGGCTTGAAGGCGCAGACCAGGTCGGCGGTGGC
This sequence comes from Cupriavidus sp. CPT47-8839-RL05A, assembly GCF_058792255.1. NCBI lineage: Bacteria > Pseudomonadati > Pseudomonadota > Betaproteobacteria > Burkholderiales > Burkholderiaceae > Cupriavidus > Cupriavidus sp. CPT47-8839-RL05A. The sequence continues at coordinate 41,598 of NZ_JBYTEG010000018.1, forward strand.
GTCAACGATCTCGCGGCAGAACGAAAAGATGGCGCCGCCCGCCCCGGTCAGGGACAGCGGCAGCTTCTGCGGGTCAGGATCGAGCCCGACGCACAGGAGGGAATCGTTGCGCTGCCAGGCGGCAGCAAGCTGCTCGGTGAAAGTCATGGGTACTCGGAATATCCTGGTGGCGCCGGCGCCCCATTGGCCCGGCCGGCGCGGTTGGCCGCAGCGGCGTGAAAACCTTTCATCCCTGCAGCATATGTCGCTTCCGGCAATTTTACCCGCTGCGTGCTATGGTTTTGCGCTTCCTCTCAAAACAAAGCGCGGCATGACGCACAGCCGCGTCCCGTCATGTCTCTCGATCGCCGCGGTATCTTCCTGCTTGTCGTGCTCACCCTTGCCTGGGGCATCAACTGGCCCATCATGAAGGTTGGCGTAGCGCACTTTCCGGCGATGGGCTTCCGCCTGCTGTGCATGGCGGGCGGGCTGGTGGCGCTGGGGCTGGCGTTGCGACTGCGCGGCGATTCGCTGGCCGTGCCGCGGCGCGAATGGGGCACGGTGGTCCGCCTGGCCATTCCCAACATGGTGGTCTGGCACCTGTTTGCGATCTGCGCGGTCAAGATGCTGTCCTCGGGCCGGGCCGCCATCCTGGGCTACACCATGCCGATCTGGGCAGTGGTCTGGGGCCTGGTGTTCTTCCGCGAGCGCATCGGCGCCTGGGCCTGGCTGGGCATCGGCTGCGCGCTGGCCGGAACGGTGCTGCTGCTTTCCGGCGAGCTCGCCGCGCTGACCGGCAGCCCGGCCGGCACGCTGCTGATGCTGCTGGCCGCGGCCGGCTGGGGCTTCGGCACCCAATTGATAAAACGCACCCCGACCGACGTGCCCATCGGCGCCATGACGTTCTGGATGCTGGCCGTGACCCTGCCCTTCCTGGCGGTCGGCTCGCTGCTGCTGGAAGACGGCTGGCGCATGCCCACCGCCGTCGAATGGGGCGCCATCGCCTACAACGCGGTGGTGGTCTTCGCCTTCTGCCACCTGGTCTGGTTCGGGCTGGCGCGCAGCCTGCCGCCGGTGGTGTCGAGCCTGTCGATCATGTTCATTCCGGTAGTCGGCGTGTTCTCGGGCATGTGGATGCTGGGCGAGCAGCCGCACTGGCAGGACTACGCGGCGATCGTGCTGATGTTCCTGGCGCTGTCCTCGGTGATGCTGGCGCCGCTGCTGTGGCGCCGGCTGCAGGGCGCGCTGGGCTGATCGCCAGGTGGGCGCGCCGCCGGTCGTGAGCGGGCAACAGCGGGCCGCGTGCGCGGAGATTTCACTTAACAAGCCACCCTACGTTGGGCTACACTCGCGGCCATCACAATCCCGGAGAAATTACGTGGGCAGTAGCATCGGGTGTTCGAGTTGCCGCAGCAGCGCTGCGACCTCTGCGAATGCCATGTCACTGCGGGCTGCGTAACGACGACCCGCCCGGAGCACCCGGCTCCGCGCCTCGTCGGCCTCGCCCGCAGCAGAACACTGCGGGCGAGTGTCTTTCCGTGCCACCGGCGGCGCCATCCATGCGCGCCGCACCGCGTGCGGATTTTCCCTCTCCCGGCTAGCCAGCCAACCCAGGCAAACGCCATCGCCTTGTACCGCCCGCCGAGTCCGTTGCGTCCGGCAGCCGCGGTACAGCGCGATCACGCTTGCCCGTGGCCCGGCCCTGGCAGGGCGCCTTCCGGCGTCTCGCCAGGCCATGCAGGGCATGACGGACTACCTGGGAATGCGGCGAGCCGCCTGCGCTTGTCTTCGCGCTTGTCTTTGTTTTTCGTCGCAATCAGCAATAAGGAATCCCGGGGATGATCAACCTGTTCGTCCTGCAGAAAGGCCGGCTTGCCCAGGAGCAGGTCGACGAGCGCAATGAGCTGCTGCAGCACAAGCCGATCTGGATCGATGTCGTCAATCCCGACGACGAGGAACTGAACTGGATCAAGGAAGCCTATGGCGTCGCCCTTCCCGAACTGGAAGACCTGGGCGACCTGGAAGCGTCCGCGCGATATTTCGAGGGCGAGGACGAGAATATCCATATCCGCACCGACTTCCTGCTGGACGAGGAAGAGGCCTTGTCGCGCAACGTGCGCGTGGCTTTCGTGCTGACGCGCGACGTACTGTTCTCCATCCACGACGAAGACCTGCCGGTGTTCCGGCTGGTGCGGCTGCGCGCACGCATGCGCCCGGGCTCGGTGCGCAATGCCAAGGACGTGCTGATGGACCTGTACGCGACCGACGCCGAGTATTCCGCCGACTCGATCGAGGAAATCTACGAGCGGCTCGAAGAAGCGAGCCGCCGCGTGCTGGCCGAGAACGTGACCGATGCCGCCGCGGCCGACGTGCTGGAAACCATCGCCCGCGAGGAAGACTTGAACGGGCGCATCCGCCGCAACGTGATGGACACCCGCCGCGCGGTGTCCTTCCTGATGCGCAGCCAGCTGCTGTCGGCCGAGCAGCAGGACGAGGCCCGCCAGATCCTGCGCGACATCGACTCGATCGAGAACCACACCGCGTTCCTGTTCGACAAGATCAACTTCCTGATGGACGCGACCGTCGGTTTCATCAACATCAACCAGAACAAGATCATCAAACTGTTCTCGGTGGTGTCGGTGGCGCTGATGCCGCCCACGCTGATCGCCAGCATCTACGGCATGAACTTCAAGTTCATGCCGGAGCTGGACTGGGGCGCGGGCTATCCGTGGGCGATTGCGCTGATGGCGGTGTCGGCGGCGATCCCGCTGGTGTATTTCCGCAGGAAGGGCTGGCTGAGCTGAGCCCCGCGGGGCTCAGTCGGGCAGCGTGGCTGCCCCCATCCGCCGCGCGATGGTGCTTGCCTTGGCGCGGAAATTCACGCGCACGTTGGCGCAGTATTCCTTCTTGTCGAAGCACTTGGGTGCCGGCAGCGCCGCGGCCAGGCGCGCGGACTGGCCCACGCTGAGCTTGTCGGCGCTGGTGCGGAAGTAGTGCTGCGCCGCGGCCTGCGCGCCGAACACGCCCTCGCCCCACTCCACCGAATTCAGGTAGATCTCGTAGATGCGCTGCTTGTCCAGCCAGAACTCGAGCATCCACGTGATTGCCAGCTCCTGGCCCTTGCGCAGGTATTGCTGCTCGGACGACAGGAACAGGTTCTTGGCCAGCTGCTGCGTGATGGTGGAACCGCCGCGCACGATGCGCCCGCGCTTCTTGTTGCGCTCCCAGGCATCGAGCATGGCATCCAGCTCATAGCCCGGATGGTTGACGAAGTCGGCGTCCTCGCTGGCGATCACCGCGCGCTTGAGGTTGCGCGAGATGCGGTCGTACGGTACCCATTGCCGGTCGATGCCGCAGTTCCAGAGGTTGATGCCGCACAGGCGCCAGCGCTCGGCGCGCATGAACGTGGTCGTCGAAGGATTGATGTATTGCCAGCTTGCGATCTGCACGAAGAAGTACAGCTGCATCGCCACCACGCCCGCCGCCACGCAGCCCAGCAGGTAGCCGAGCCAGCGGACCGGGTTGAACACCGTGCGTGCGGGGGCTGCGCCGCGGCTGGCGCTGGCTGCGCGGTTGCGGTTGGCCACGGCTGGCGGCGCCCCGGTCAGCCCTTGCGTTCGGCCTGCAGCGCGGCGCGCAGCTCGGCCAGCACGGGGGCGGTGCGGGGGCGCACGCCGCGCCAGCTGTAGAACGCTTCAGCCGCCTGTTCGACCAGCATGCCCAGGCCGTCGCTGGTGCGCGCGCCACAGCGCGCGGCGAACTGCAGGAACACCGTGGGCTCGGCGCCGTACATCATGTCGTAGGCCAGCACGCCTTCGCCCAGCAGGAACTCGGGCACCGGCGGCACTTCGCCATGCAGGCTGCTGGACGACGCGTTGATGACCACGTCGACGGCTTCGTCCTCGGACAGCCCGTCGAGCGCATCGAGCCCGCCGCCCCACAGCTCCACGCCGTACTGGTCGGCGGCTTCGACAAACTCTTCCAGCATGTCGCTCGCGCGCGAGGCGGTGCGGTTGGCCACCACGATGCGCGACGGCCGGCATTCGATCAGCGGCAGCATCGCGCCCATGGCGGCGCCGCCGGCGCCCAGCAGCAGCACGCGCTTGCCCTCGATCAGGGTGTCGAGGTTGTCCTGGATATCGCGCACCAGGCCGATGCCGTCGGTGTTGTCGCCATGGATCAGGCCCTCTTCGATCCACAGCGTGTTGACCGCGCCGGCGGCCTCGGCGCGCTCGGTCAGGCGGTCGGCCAGGTCATAGGCTTCGAGCTTGAACGGCACGGTGACATTGCAGCCATAGCCGCCCTCGGCAAAGAACTGGCGCACGGCATCGGCAAACCCGTCCAGCGGCGCCTCCAGGCGGTCGTATTGCACGGCCTCGCCGGTCTGGCGCGCAAAGGCCGCGTGGATCGCCGGCGAACGGCTGTGCGCAACCGGGTTGCCGATCACCACATAGCGGTCGGAAGTGGCTTGGGAAGAATCAGTGGATGTCATCAGCGTGCCTGCAAGCGGGTTTCCAGCCCGTTGCGCGAAAACTTGAAAGTGGAAATGACTTCGAGGATGTCCTGGCGCGACGCCATCTCGGCAGTAAAGGGGCCGAACGGCGCGGCCGCGCGCACGATCGCCACGGCCTGGCGGTCCAGCGCGGGATCGCCCGAGCTCTTGACCACGTCGATGGCATCGACGTTGTAGCCGTCGCGGTTGTAGCCGAGCTTGCCGAGCCGGTTGACGTTGATCACCAGGATCAGCTGGCCGTACAGCGGCTTGCCGTTGCGTTGCGGGAAGTCAGTGGTGCCGCGCGCCTCGATCTTGTGGCGCAGGCGGTCGTAGTACTGCGCGTAGTCGACCGCCTGGGCGCTGGTGGCGGTCAGCTGGAAGCGCTTGGGCCGCTTGGCGTAGTGGTCCAGGTTGCGGCCGATCTCGGCCTCCAGCCTGGCCATCTCGTCGGTCGAGGTGCGCTCGTCCTGGCCGCGCTGCGGGGTGTCCTGGCGCTTCTCGCCGGGCTTGAGCGGCTGGTTGCGCACCGACGGCGCGGCCTCGCGCGACTGGGTCAGCAGGCGTTGCTGCTCCTGTTCCAGCTGCTCGACGCGGCGCTGCACCTGGCGCACCAGGTCGCCTTCCTGCGTCTGGGTCTGCGCGGGCAGCGGCGTGGTGGCGCGCTGCAGGTCATGGTCGCCGCCGCCGTCCAGGTTGGCTTGCGCCAGCGCGGTCGGGTTGCGCGGCTTCTGCGCCGACTTGGCATTGACCAGCACCACGTCCAGCGCGGCATCGCTGCGCTTGATCTCGAACACCTCGGGCGCAGCCACCCGCACCATCAGCAGCAGCACGTGCACGGCCACGGAAATGGCCAGCGCCTTGGCCAGCGTACTGCTGTTGTGCCACCTGGCATGCCACCAGTGGCGGGGAGCGGCGAGTGTGGCGTTCACGATGGATGGAGGGTGGCTGAAGGGCGGGCGGCGGCCCGAACCGGTCCGGGCCGGCGGCCTGGCAAGACCGGGGCGGCGGGCCCCGGATCAGACAGGCATTGTAAGTGAGCGCCGCCGATTTCCGAAGGCTTCAGCCGGCGGCCGGGGTGCCGGTGTCGCGCTCGCCCGACGCCGCGCCGGCATCGTCGTCGCCCGCTTCGGCCGGGGCTTCGTCCGAGACCCCGGCGGCCTGCTCGGCCGCTTCCTCGGCGGCTGCATCGGCAGCGGCTTCGGCGGACAGCTCTGCGGCTTCCTCGTCGCTTTCCAGCTCTTCCTCGGGCACTTCGCCTTCACCGGCGAAGATCTCCAGCACCCGGCACGACACTTCCAGCGTGATCTCGTCGGTCTCGCCGATCTCCAGCAGCACCTGCGTGCCGCGCTGCGCCTGCACCAGTTCGGGCACGCGCGTGACCAGCGGGATCTCGGTAAAGCGCACCGCGCCTTCCTTGAGCACCGAGGCCACCATGCGCTCGCGCTTTTCCTGCTTGAGCCAGCGCAGGCACCAGTAGCGCTCCATGGTCGACTGGTGGTCGGCGTAGGCGGCGTAAGTGCCTTCGAAGTCCGCCACCGCGGCCAGCAGGTCGGCGTCCTTGGGCTTGAACGGCGCCACCAGCTTGGCGGTCACCCCGTGCTGGGCCACCGCCAGGATCTGCCACTGGTTGACCAGGTCGACATAGCGGCGCAGCGGCGAGGTGCTCCAAGCGTACTGCGCCACGCCCAGGCCCTCGTGCGGTGCCGGGTAGGTCTGCATGCGGGTGCGGTGCATGCCCCACGCCTTCTGCGTGCGGTAGATGCCCGGCACGCCGTTGTCGGCCAGCAGCTTGCCCCAGGTGCTGTTGGCCAGGATCATCAGCTCGGCAACGATCTTGTCCAGCGGCGAGCCGCGCTTGCGCTGTTCGATGCGCACGCGCTGGCTGCCGTCGGCCTGGTCGTCCAGGTAGAAATTGAAGTCGGCGCGGTTGTGGGTCTCGGGGCGCAGGCCGCTGGCCAGGCGCGCCTTCTGGCGCTCGTCGTACAGGTAGCCGGCAAAGTGCCACAGCTGCGTCAGCGCGTCGCGGAACGGGTAGTCGCCGGTGCCCGCGGCAAGCGCAGCCTCGGTGATGACATCGTCGAGCAGGTTGTGGCGCAGGTTGGCGGCGATCGGCACCATCTCGGCGCGGGTCTCGCTGCCGGTGATCAGCCACACGGTCGGGTCCACCGTCACATACAGCGACAGCGCCGGGCACGTGCGCCCTTCCTGCAGCGTGTAGCGCTCCACCACGGCGTCGGGCAGCATGGTGATCTTGTCGCCCGGGAAATAGACCGTGGACAGCCGCTGGCGCGCGACTGCATCGAGCGGTTCGCTGCGGCGGATGCCCAGCGCGGGCGCGGCGATATGGATGCCGATGCGCAGCTTGCCGTCGGGCAGCCTGGTCACGGACAGCGCATCGTCGATCTCGGTGGTGGTGACGTCGTCGATCGAGAATGCCTCCACGTCGGCCACCGGCAGGTCGGCGGGCGGCTCGGGCACGTCGGTTTCCGGAAAGCCCGTTCCCTTCGGGAAGCACTCGGCCAGGAACTTGGCCTCATGCAGCGCGCGCGCACTGGCGACGCCGCCGGCGGCCACCATCAGCCGCATCGGGGTCATTCCCAGCGCGGTGCAGGCGGCGTCCATGGCCTTGTATTCCAGGCTGTTCTTGTCCGGCTTGAACAGCAGTTGCAGCACCTTGTTGCGGAACGTCTCCGGCAGCGTCAGCGCCTTGAGCTGCTCTTCGTACTCGGCCTGCACCAGCGCCTGCTGGCGCTTGCGCTCGAGCGCGGCCAGCGCCGCCTTGAGCTGGTCTTCGGGCGCGCGCTGGTAGCGGCCGCGCCCCTTGCGGCGGAAGTACACCGGGTTGCCGTGCAGCGCCATCGCCAGCGCCGCCTGCTGCACCGGGCCGGGCTCGGCGCCGTAGTATTCGGCGGCCAGCTCGGCGAAGCCGAATTCAGCCTCGGGCGCGCATTCCCACAGGAAGTCCAGGTCGATCTCGGCCATCATGTCGCCGGTCTGGCGCACCAGCTCGATTGCCGACGGCTGCGCGAACTGCAGCAGCACGTCGCGCGACTTGACCTTGGTACGCTTGCCGGCTGGCAGCTCCACCTGGTAAGCCTCGCCCTGCTGGTTCAGCACGGTGCCGGCGCGGATTTCGCCGCCTTCTTCGAACAGCAACTGCATCGATCGGTACTTTCAGAAATGCGCGGAACCGCGTCTGGCCGCCAAGAGGCAGCGCCGGGGCGGGTCCTGTGGGAGAAATGGTGCAACCGGGCGCAAATGCGTGCGAACGGAAGCGAGTGCGGCGCGCGGGGTGCAAATCGCTGGCCGCGGGCCACGCCGTATCGATACGGCCTGAGACCTGGAATGATACCGCACCCCGCTCCGGCGCCTGCGGGGGCCGGCGCCCCGGCGGGGTGCGTGCACCCACGCAGTTCAGAGCGACATGCCGCCGCTGGCCTCGATCGCCACGCCGTTGACGTAGCTGGCGTCGTCGCTGGCCAGGAAGGCGTAGATGCTGGCGATCTCGGCCGGCTCGGCCAGGCGGCGCAGCCAGCACGACGATTTCATGCCGTCCAGCACCTTTTCCGGCACGGTCTGCAGGATCTCGGTATTGACGAAGCCCGGGCACACCGCGTTCACGCGCACGCCCTTGGGGCCCAGCTCGCGCGCCCAGGTCTTGGTGAAGCCGATCACGCCGAACTTGCTGGCGGCGTAGTTGGTCTGGCCGAAGTTGCCGTACAGGCCGACCACGCTGGAAGCGTTCAGGATCACGCCCTTGCCCTGCTCGCTCATCAGGCCGGCCACGGCCTGCGCGCAGTTGAACACGCCCTTCAGGTTGACGTCGATGACGGCATCGAACTGGGCCTCGGTCATCTTGGCCAGGCGTGCATCCTTGGTGATACCGGCGTTATTGACGAGGATGTCGACGCGTTCGTGCGCGGCCAGCACGGCGGCCACCATGGCATCGACTTCGTCGCGCCGGGTCACGTCGACGCGGTAGGCCGACACGGTGGCGCCGGTGGCGGCCAGCTTGTCGGCGGCCTCGCGCACGCGCTCTTCCTGCACGTCGCACAGGACGACAATGGCGCCGTCGGCGGCAAAGCGCTGCGCGGTGGCAAACCCGATGCCGGCGGCGGCACCGGTGATGATGGCAACCCGACCCTGCAGTTTCATCTCGTGGTCTCTTTCTTGGTTTCGGTAGTGTGTGTAGAGGGGCTTCGGTCTGTCGTCCGCAAATACCTGGGATGCGGAATCGCCTCGGTCCCCGGGGATGGCCGCGACAGCAGGTCCGGCAGGAACACTTCTGTCACGAGCATGACGCCGTCGCCGCGCCGGAACACCGAGCGCCGCGCCGGCAGCATGGGCAGTGGCGCCATGGCCGGCAGCACTCGCTGCAAGGCCTGGCGCAGCGGATGGTGCGGCAGCAGCCGCGCAAACTGGAACGGCTCGCGCGCCACCGCCGGGTCGACAAACAGCCGGCCGCCCAGCGGGCGCTCGCCCAGCCCGCGCAGGAACGGCCAGTCGCGGCGCGCATGGCGCTGGCGCACCACAGTATGGGCAAATATGGCGGGAATATCGTCGCAGATCAGCAGCACCTCGCGCGTCAGCGCGGGGGTGCGGTCGTGCTGGCCCAGCACCTGCCATTCATCGGCGAGCGGGCGCTGCGGGCGCTGCAGCAGGCGCGCCACGCGAAAGCGCTCCGATGCTGCCACCAGGCGCGCGGTCAGCGAGCCGTCGTCACCGGTCACCCAGCGCCGCAGGTTGGGCGTGATGGCTGCATCAAAGGCCAGGTGCGGGCTCCAGCTGCAGCGGCGCGCGGACTGCGCGCTCATGCCGGGCCTGCGCCTGCCGGCACCTTGCCGCCGGGGCCATAGCCGCAGAAGGCGAGCACATCGTCGACGTAGTCGGCAAATTCGCTGATGCCGTGGTCGCTGCCCTCGATCACGCGGATGTTTGCGCCCGGGCAGGCCGCGACCATCTCACGGTAGTCCAGCACTTCATCGCCGGTGGCGGCGAGCAGGTAATAGCGTCCGGGATCGGTGATGGTGTCCACGCGCAGGTCCAGCAGTTCCTGCAGATGGCGGCGCTCGACCGTGACCGAGCCGCCGCCGTGCCACAGCGGCTGCTCGCCCAGGTACGCTTCCAGGTCGGTCCAGGGATGGATGGCCGGATTGAGCAGCACGGTCCTGCAGCCATGGCGCTCGCCCAGCCAGCGGGCATAGAAGCCACCCAGCGACGAGCCGACGATGGCGATCTCCTGGTCGCCGCCGGCCTGCGCGGCGCGGATCGCGGCCTGCGCCTGGGCAATGGCCATTTCGGGCGAGACATTGAGCGTGGGGCAGGCGTAGTAGCGGCCCACGCCCCACTCGCGCATGCGCTCCTGCACCAGCCGGGCCTTGAACGACTGGGGCGAGGAGCGGAATCCGTGCAGGTACAGCAGCATGGTGGTCCTTCCCGCCGGTCAGCTTGCGGCGCCCTGGCCCAGGGCGTCCAGCAGCTTCTGGTGCACGCCGCCGAAGCCGCCGTTGCTCATCACCAGCACGTGGTCGCCCGGCTGCGCCGCGGCACGCACGGCCTGCACCAGCGTGCCCAGGTCCTGGAAGGCGGCGGCCTTGTCGCCCAGCGGCGCCAGCGATCCGGCCAGGTCCCAGCCCAGCGCGTCCTTGCCGGCCGGGGCGCCGTAGCCGAACACCAGGTCGGCCTGCTCCAGGCTGGCCGGCAGTTGCGCCTTCATCACGCCCAGCTTCATGGTGTTGGAGCGCGGCTCCAGCACCGCCAGGATGCGGGCATCGCCGACGCGGCGGCGCAGCCCGTCCAGCGTGGTCTGGATCGCGGTCGGATGGTGGGCGAAGTCGTCATAGACGGTCACGCCGCCCGCCACGCCGCGCACTTCCATGCGGCGCTTGACGTTGGCAAAGCGGGACAGCGATTCGATCGCCTGCGCGGCCGGCACGCCCACATGGCGCGCGGCGGCGATCGCGGCCAGCGCATTCATGCGGTTATGGGTGCCCTGCAAGTCCCACACCACGGTACCCTGGACGGTATCGCCAAACCAGACGTCGAAGGCGTCCTTGCCGGGCGCCGCTGTGGCGGCAGCATCGCTCTCGCGCCAGTCGCCCACGCCAAACTGCTCGACCTCGCTCCAGCAGCCGCGCTCCAGCACGCGTGCCAGGCTTTCCTCCAGGCCGTTGACGACAACCCGGCCCTGGCCGGGCACGGTGCGCACCAGGTGGTGGAACTGGGTCTCGATCGCCGCCAGATCCGGGAAGATGTCGGCGTGATCGTATTCCAGGTTGTTCAGGATCGCAGTGCGCGGGCGATAGTGGACAAACTTGCTGCGCTTGTCGAAGAAGGCGGTGTCGTACTCGTCGGCCTCGATCACGAAAAAGTCCGATTCGCTCACGCGCGCCGAGATGCCGAAGTTCTGCGGCACCCCGCCCACCAGGAAGCCGGGGTTGTAGCCGGCATCCTCCAGGATCCAGGCCAGCATCGACGTGGTGGTGGTCTTGCCGTGCGTGCCGGCCACCGCCAGCACCCACTTGCGCGCCAGCACGTGCTCGCCCAGCCATTGCGGACCCGACACATAGGGCAGGTTGCGGTCGAGGATGGCCTCCATCAGCGCATTGCCGCGCGAGACCACGTTGCCGATCACGAACAGGTCCGGCTCCAGCGACAGTTGCGCGGGGTCGAAGCCTTCGATCAGCTCGATCCCCTGGGCCTCGAGCTGGGTGCTCATCGGCGGGTAGACATTGGCATCGCAGCCGGTGACGCGGTGGCCGGCCTCTTTGGCCAGCACCGCCAGGCCGCCCATGAAGGTGCCGCAGATGCCAAGGATATGAATATGCATGGGTTCCCGGAAAGACTTGAAGCCCGCAGGCGTGGGGATTCGGCACCCGGCGTGGCGCGGCGGCATGGCGGCTGTTTCAGGCCGAGTCTTGCGGTGCGGTGGCCGGGCAGGAAGCCTCCGATTGTACCCGAGCGCCCGCGGCCTTCGCTGCACTGCGGCAGCGCGCGCACCGGTTGCGCGGGAGCGTCCGGTATCATGGGGCATGACCCGACGCACCACCCCCGACCCCACCCGCCTGCGCGAGGAAATCGCCCAGGCTGCCGCCCGGATGATCGCCGAGGACGGTGCCGACTACGCCACCGCCAAGCGCAAGGCCGCCCGCCAGGTGCTGGGCGAGCAGCGCGTGCCCGGCGAATGGCTGCCCGACAACGAACAGGTCGAAGCCGAAGTGCGCGCCTACCAGGCGCTGTTCCACGCCGACAGCCAGCCCCGCGTGCTGGCGCTGCTGCGCCGGCTGGCGGTGCTGGCCATGGAAGACCTGGCGCCGTTCCGGCCTTACCTGGTCGGCGCCGTGCTCAACGGCACCGCCACCGAGCACTCCGATATCTATCTGCAGTGCTTCTGCGACAGCGCCAAGGACGCGGCACTGCACCTGATCAACGCCGGCGTGGACTTCGAGACCAGCGAGAGCCGGCATTTCGGCGGCCGCGGCGAGGTCGAGACCCTCAGCTTCCTGTGGAAGGGCCAGTGGCCCGACCGCCGCGAGGCCCGGCTGCTCGCCGGCGAGGTGCGCGCGGAACTGGGTGCCCCAGTCGGCATTCATATTGCACTGTATGATGCCGTCGACGAACGCGGCGCCGTGCGTGCCGACGCCTCGGGCCGCCCGGCCCGCGCCGACGTGCAGGCGGTACGGGCGCTGATGGACGCGCCCGGCGATGCCGACCCGGCCTGATGCCTGCCCCCACTTCACTGGTCCAAGCCATCCCCATGACTGAAACCGTTTCCTCGCCCGCCCGCCGCTCCCGCCTCTGGCTTTGGATCGCCGTGGCCGTGGTCGCCTGCGCCGCCGGCGCACTGGCCGGCCATTTCGTGTTCTCGCCCAAGCCCGCCAGCGACCAGGCGGTGGAAACCTTCTTCCAGACACGCCTGCCCGACGCCGCCGGCGCCGACCTGGACCTGGGCAAGCTGCGCGGCAAGACCGTGGTGATCAACTTCTGGGCGCCCTGGTGCGGGCCGTGTGTCGAGGAAATGCCGGAGCTGACCGCGCTGCATGAGGAATACAAGAATCGCCAGGTGGAGTTTGTCGGCATCGGCATCGATTCAGCCGCCAATATCCAGCAGTTCACCACCAAGGTCCCGGTGGCCTACCCGCTCGCCGTGGCCGGTTTTGCCGGCACCGAGCTGTCGCGCAACTTCGGCAACAGCGCCGGCGGCCTGCCCTACACGGTGGTGATCAACCCGGACGGATCGGTCAAGTACCGCAAGATGGGACGGGTGACGGCCGAGGAACTGCGGGCCGTGCTGCCACGAGCCTGAGCGTATTCTTCCGCCAAATTCGCTGAATTTCGTTTTTCTTCAGCGATTTGTTTCGCCGGGGCGCCAAAACGGCCAGAAAGTGCTTAAAGGGCCGCCAAAGCGCCGCGCAAGGTCGTCAAGCCTTGTATCGCGCGCTAGACAAATCCCTCTAAGCTACGGTAATCTCCGCGCAATTTCGTTGATCTGGTCGAGCCGCCGTGACTGCAACCCGCTCTATCCGTCGCTCAGCCCGCTACCGCAAGGTGCTGGTCCTGCATGGGCCAAACCTGAACCTGCTGGGCACGCGCGAGCCGGAAACCTACGGGCACACGACGCTTGCCGATATCGACGCGGCCCTGGCCGAACGCGCGGCAAAAGCCGGCATTTCGCTGGATACGTTCCAGTCCAACCATGAGGGGGCACTGGTCGACCGCATCCACGCCGCACGCGCGGAAGGGGTCGAGTTCATCATCATCAACCCGGCTGCCTACACGCATACCAGCGTGGCACTGCGCGATGCCCTGGCCGGCGTGGCGATCCCGTTCGTCGAGGTGCACCTGTCCAACGTGCACCGGCGCGAAAGCTTTCGCCACCACTCCTATTTCTCCGAGGTGGCGGTCGGAGTGATCTGCGGGCTTGGCTGGCAGGGTTACCTGCTGGCGCTGGACTATGTGCTGGGCCAGGAGCAGCCGCCACCCGAGAGTTCGGGGAGCTGAACTCCCAAGATTTTTTCGACAACCTGCGCGCGCCGCCCGGCGGCCTGCGCCCGTTGGCGTGCCTCGGCACGGCGGGCGTGGATTTCCGGTGGCCGGCAACACGATTCTTCCGCCGCGGCCCGTCCCGGGCAGCGGCCGGATAACCCGATTCAGGAGGATAAAAAGATGGACCTGCGCAAGCTGAAGACGCTTATCGACCTGGTGGCCGAATCCGGCATCTCCGAGCTGGAAGTCACCGAAGGCGACGGCAAGGTACGCATCGTCAAGCAACCGCCGCAAATCGTCGCGGCGCCGATGGCCATGCCGCAGATGCAGGCGCTGCCGCCCGCCGCGGCCGCCGCACCGGCGGCCGGTGCCGTGGCTCCGGCTGCAGAGCCCGCCGCCCAGCTGCCCGCCGGCCATGTGGTGACCTCGCCGATGGTGGGCACGTTCTACCGTGCGCCGTCGCCAGGCGCCGCGCCGTTCGTCAACGTCGGCGACTCGGTCAAGGAAGGCCAGACCGTCTGCATCATCGAAGCCATGAAGCTGCTCAACGAAATCGAGTGCGACAAGGCCGGTGTCATCAAGGAAATCCTGGTCGAGAACGGCCAGGCCGTCGAATACGGCCAGCCTCTGTTCGTGATCGGCTGATCCTGACCGGCATGCCACGCCGCACGCTGCCACCGGCCACGCAAGTGGCCCCCGCAGCAGCGCCCGCGCGGCAAGCCATGGCGTTGTTTGGCGCCAGGGACGTTGTGGGCTTCGCGGCCCGTTCCGTGCAGTTCCATGCAGTTCCGCGCAGTATGGCGGCCGCGGCGGCAACAGCCCCCGGGCCGTGCGCCCGGCGTGCCATTGCGGCGCGCAGCGGGACCGCTACTGTTCTCGCAGAGAGAGACCATGTTTGAAAAAATTCTGATCGCGAACCGCGGCGAAATCGCTCTTCGCATCCAGCGCGCCTGCCGCGAACTGGGCATCAAGACGGTCGTGGTGTACTCCGAGGCCGACAAAGAGGCCAAGTACGTACGCCTGGCAGACGAAGCCGTCTGCATCGGCCCGGCCCCGTCGCCGCTGTCGTACCTGAACATGCCGGCCATCATCTCGGCCGCCGAAGTGACCGACGCGCAGGCCATCCACCCCGGCTACGGCTTCCTGTCCGAGAACGCCGATTTTGCCGAGCGCGTGGAGAAATCCGGCTTCGTCTTTATCGGCCCGACCGCCGACAGCATCCGCCTGATGGGCGACAAGGTGTCGGCCAAGCAAGCCATGATCAAGGCCGGCGTGCCGTGCGTGCCCGGCTCAGACGGCGCCCTGCCCGACGACCCCAAGGAAATCCTGGCCACCGCGCGCCGCGTGGGCTACCCGGTGATCATCAAGGCCGCCGGCGGCGGCGGTGGCCGCGGCATGCGCGTGGTGCACACCGAAGCCGCGCTGATCAACGCCGTCAACATGACGCGTGAAGAAGCCGGCCGCGCCTTCGGCAATCCCGAGGTCTACATGGAGAAGTTCCTCGAGAACCCGCGCCATGTGGAAATCCAGATCCTCGCCGACCAGCACCGCCAGGCGATCTGGCTGGGCGAGCGCGACTGCTCGATGCAGCGCCGCCACCAGAAGGTGATCGAGGAAGCTCCCGCACCGCACATTCCGCGCCGCCTGATCGAGCGCATCGGCGACCGCTGCGCCGAGGCCTGCAAGAAGATGGGCTACCGTGGCGCCGGCACGTTCGAGTTCCTGTACGAGAACAACGAGTTCTACTTCATCGAGATGAACACGCGCGTGCAGGTCGAGCACCCGGTCACCGAGATGATCACCGGCATCGACATCGTGCAGGAGCAGATCCGCATCGCCTTCGGCGAGAAGCTGCGCTTGCGCCAGAAGGATGTGCAGTTCCGTGGCCACGCGATCGAATGCCGCGTGAACGCCGAGGATCCGTTCAAGTTCACGCCGTCGCCGGGCCGCATCACCGCCTGGCACATGCCCGGCGGCCCGGGTGTGCGGGTCGACTCGCACGCGTATGATGGTTACTTCGTCCCGCCCAACTACGATTCGATGATCGGCAAGATCATCACTTACGGCGCCACGCGCGAGCAGGCCATTGCCCGCATGCGCATCGCGCTGTCGGAAATGGTGGTGGACGGGATCCAGACCAACGTGCCGCTGCACCGCGAGCTGATGATGGATGCCAACTTCGTTGAAGGCGGCACCAGCATCCACTACCTCGAGCATCGCCTGGCGGAGCGCGCGAAGGCCTGACGCAACGTTACCCGCAATACACAAGCAGCAAGCAAGGAAGCCCGTGGCATTTCAGGAATGTGTGATCGAAGTGGCGCAGGACCAGGCCGAAGCCTGGTCCGATGCCCTGTTCGACCTCGGC
The DNA here is from genome assembly GCF_058792255.1 of Cupriavidus sp. CPT47-8839-RL05A. Taxonomy (NCBI): domain Bacteria; kingdom Pseudomonadati; phylum Pseudomonadota; class Betaproteobacteria; order Burkholderiales; family Burkholderiaceae; genus Cupriavidus; species Cupriavidus sp. CPT47-8839-RL05A. The sequence goes on from NZ_JBYTEG010000018.1 coordinate 57,422, forward strand.
GCGCTGTCGGTCTCGGTGGAAGACGCCGATGCCGACACGCCCGACGAGCAGCCGCTCTTTGGCGAGCCCGGGCTGGAACCGAAGCAACTCGCGTGGAACCGCTCGCGCGTGGTGGCGCTGTTCGGCGACGATGCCGATCCGGCCGTGGTGGTGGCGGCAGCCGCCAACCAGCTGGGCATCGACCCGGTGCCGGCCTACCAGCTGCGCGCGGTCGAGGACCAGGACTGGGTGCGGCTGACGCAATCCCAGTTCGAGCCGATCCGCATCGGCGAGCGCATCTGGGTGGTGCCGTCGTGGCACGACGCACCCGAGCCCGATGCCGTGGTGCTGGAGCTGGACCCCGGCCTGGCCTTCGGCACCGGCAGCCATCCCACCACGCGGCTGTGCATGCAGTGGCTGGAGCAGAACCTGAAGCCGGGCGAAACCGTGCTCGACTACGGCTGCGGCTCCGGCATCCTGGCCATCGTGGCGCGCAAGCTGGGCGCTGGCGATACCGTCGGCATCGACATCGATCCCAACGCGGTGGAAGCGTCGCGCTACAACGCCGAGCGCAACCGCGTGGAAGCCTCGTTCGCGCTGCCCGAATCGGTGTCCGAGGCCAGCTACGACCTGGTGGTCGCCAATATCCTGTCCAATCCGCTCAAGCTGATGGCCGCCATGCTGAGCGCGCGCGTGCGCGCCGGCGGACGGCTGGTGCTGTCCGGCGTGCTGGAGCGCCAGGCCGATGAAGTCGCCGCGGCCTACGCGCCCTGGCTGCCGCTGACGGTGTGGCGCAGCGAGGAAGGCTGGGTGTGCCTGCATGGCACCCGCGGCGCCCGACCCTGATTCACACCGATGGCCGCCGTCAAGCTAGTCACGCGCTGCCCGGCCTGCCGCACCGCCTTCCGGCTGGTCGCCGACCAGTTGCGCCTGCGCCAGGGGCTGGTGCGCTGCGGCCAGTGCGAAACGGTGTTCGACGCGCGCGAGCACCTGATCGAGATTCCGCTGCCGGCCGGCGCTGCATCATCGGCGTCGTCGGCGTCGTCGGCGCCGTCTGCGGCAGCTTCGCCGGCCGCCCCTCCCGCTCCCCCGGCGCCGCCCGCATCGGCGGAAGCCGCGCCTGCGCCGCAGCCTGCCTTCACCCCGACCATCGACCCCGGCTATGACGTGCCGGCGCTGGATGCGCCGACGATGCTGATGTCGTCGCCGGAGGACATGGCCATGCCGGCACCCACTGGCATGGAAGACGCCGAGATCGAACAGGCGCTGCGCGAAGCCAACGAAGCCGTCGCCCATCGCGATGCACGCGAGGCGGAACGCCAGGCTGCCGGCCCGGAGGCGGCCGAGCCCGCCCCCGTCACGGCACCGGAACCCGCCGAGGATGCGCCGGCACAGCGGGCACAAGCGGCGTCCGCGTCCGCCTGGCCGGCACTCGATCACGGCGCGCTCGATACCCCGGCCGCACCGGCCCCCTCCCCGGCCGCTGCGGCGGCACCGGCAGCACCGCAACCCGCTGATGCTGACGCCGGGCCCGCGCCGGTGACACCCGCGGCCAACATCCCCAGCGCAAGCGAGTTCCTGCGCGCGGCGTCAGCCGATGCCGGGTCCGAGCCGACCGCATGGCCGGATGAGGCATCGGCCCGCCGTGCCGCCTCGCCTGCCGCGCCCGCCTCACCCACCGTTGGCGACGACGGCAACGCCCCCGACACCGGACAGCCCTCCAGCGTCACCGGCGGCGCCGTCGCGCGCGAGCAGACCACGCGCCGCTGGGCACGCACCGAAGCACCGGCCGGCCCGGTCTTCGCCCCCGACTTCCTGCGCCACGCGCGTGAGCGCGAACGCGAACGGCAGCCCCGCAAGCCCGTGACGGTGCCCCGCTCCGCCTGGCGCGTGGCCGCCGTCGTGCTTGCCATCGCCGCGGCCGTGCAAGTGGTCTACCTGGCGCGCAGCCAGCTGGCCGGCCAGTTCCCGATGCTGCGCCCGGCACTCGAGGCCGCCTGCGCGCCGCTGGGCTGCGACGTGCCGCCGTGGCGCGACATCGATGCGCTGCGCATCGAGACCTCGCAGCTGCAGCGCCAGGATGAAGACGGCGACACCTACCTGCTGGCGGTCACGCTGCGCAACCTGGGCCGCGCCAGCACCGCCCTGCCCGCGATCGAGCTGGTGATGACCGACCTGCAGGACCAGCTGCTGCTGCGCCGCGTGCTGCAACCCGCGGAGTACCTGGAGCCGTCGCAAAAGGCCTTTGCCGCGCAGGGTCTTCGCGCGGGCATGGAGCTGCCGGTTCGGGTACGATTCCGGACGCAGCAGGCGCCAGCCAACTATCGCGTGCTGATTTTTTACCCCTGAATCCCTGGCCCGCCGCCGGACCGAATCCGAGTCCGGCGGCAGGCCGCGCCCCCCGCTCCGGACACGAACCGGAAATCCATCAGACAACAAGGAGTAGACATGAGCAACGTCACCCTCGGCGGCAACGCCATCGAAGTCGCAGGCAAGTTCCCGCAAGCCGGCGACAAGGCCCCCGCCTTCTCGCTGGTCGGCAAGGACCTGAAGGACGTCACGCTGGCCGACTTCGCCGGCAAGCGCAAGGTGCTGAACATCGTGCCGAGCCTGGATACCCCGGTGTGCCAGGCCTCCGCGCGCAAGTTCAATGAAGCCGCCAGCGGCCTCGCCAACACCGTGGTGCTGACGATCTCGGCCGACCTGCCGTTCGCCATGGGCCGCTTCTGCACCGCTGAAGGCCTGGCCAACGTGGTGCCGCTGTCGACCATGCGCGGCGCCGAGTTCAAGGGCAACTACGGCGTGGACATCAAGTCCGGCCCGCTGGCCGGCGTGACCGCACGTGCCGTGGTGGTGCTCGACGAGAACGACACCGTCAAGTACAGCCAGCTGGTGCCGGAAATCAAGACCGAGCCGGACTACGACGCCGCCCTGGCCGCGCTGAAGTAAATCAGCGGCACGCCCGGGAACCCGCGGGTTCCCGGACGGCAGCGGCCGCCCGCATCCCGGGGCGGCCGCTTTTTGTTTTCTGCCCGACCGATACTGCCCGCAAGGGCTCCGTTCCACCCAATCACCCCAACACCTGGAGAGAGCATGGCCAGCCTGATCTGCGGCTCCGTCGCCTACGACACCATCATGACGTTCGACGGACGCTTCCGTGAACACATCCTGCCGGACCAGATCCACATGCTGAACGTCTCGTTCCTGGTGCCCGGCATGCGCCGCGAGTTCGGCGGCTGCGCCGGCAACATCGCCTACACGCTGAAGATGCTGGGCGGCGATCCCGTGGTGATGGCCACCGTCGGCGCCGATGCCGAACCCTACCTGGACTACCTGCGCAAGCTGGAGATCGCCACCGGCCACATCCGCGTGCTGCCGGAGACCTTCACGGCGCAGGCCATGATCACCACCGACCTGGACAACAACCAGATCACCGCCTTCCACCCTGGCGCAATGAGCCAGTCGCAGCTGAACCACGTCAAGGATGCGCTCGGCGGCGCCAGCGCGCCGGGCCTGGGCATCGTCGCGCCCGACAGCCGCGAGGGCATGCTGCACCACGCGCGCCAGTTCGCCGAAGCCGGCGTGCCATTCATCTTTGACCTGGGTCAGGCGATGCCCCTGTTCAACGGGGAAGACCTGCGCGAGTTCGTTGAACTCGCCAGTTACGTGACAGTCAATGACTACGAGGCGCAGGTCCTGCTGTCCCGCACCGCATGGACCAGCGCCGAGGTTGCCGCCAAGGTTCGTGCCTTCATCGTCACGCACGGCGAGCGCGGCGCCAGCATCTTTGCCGATGGTCGCCAGTACGCGATTCCGGCGGTTGCGGCCGAGCGCATCGTGGACCCGACCGGGTGTGGCGACGCCTTCCGTGGCGGCCTGCTCTACGGCATTGAAAACGGATTAGACTGGGAAACGACTGGCCGCCTGGCATCGCTGATGGGTTCGGTCAAGATCGCGCAACAGGGTCCGCAGAATCACTGGTTGTCGCGCGAGGAAATCGGCAACCGGTTCCAGTCTGCATTCGGGTACCGCTACGCCTGACCTGCGGCCAGCGCGTGGCTTCTTCTCGGGAAACGACATGAACAACAAGCTACGTGGCGGTGCCGTTGCCGTCCTTGCCGTCACCGCCCTGGTTGCCGGCTGCGCTACGCAATCCAACTCCAGCAGCGTCTATGGCACCGGCCAGGCGCAGCGCGAACAGACCGTGCGCTACGGCGTGGTCGAAGGCATCCGCGAGGTCACCATCCAGGGTGGCCAGAGCGGCGCCGGCACGCTCGCGGGCGGTGCCATCGGCGGCATTGCCGCCGGCAGCACCATCGGCGGCGGCAACGGCGCGGTGGCGGCCGGGATCCTTGGCGCGGTGCTCGGCGGCATTGCCGGCAGCGCGGCCGAGAACAAGATCAACCAGCGCCGCGGGCTGGAAATCACCGTGCGCCTGGACAACGGCGAGATGCGCGCGATCACGCAGGAGGCCGACGAAGCCTTCCGCCCTGGCGAACGCGTGCGGCTGCTGTCCTCCGGCGGCGTGACCCGGGTCACGCACTGAGCCCTCGCGGCCCCGCAGGGCCGCGCCAGAGCGCAGCAAAGCGCGCCGCACCCGCAAGGGTCGCGGCGCTTTTTCTTTTCGGCTTTGCAATTCCGTAACATTGCGGCGGACCGCTCCGCGCGCGGGCGCGCGCCCATGAAAAAACCCGCCGGGCGGATGCCATCGGCGGGTCGGCAAGACCTGGTGTCTTGCGGACCGGATACGCAGTATCCGGTCATGCGGGCACGCGCTGCGTGCCGGTGCGGTTCCTTGCGGAACGTGTAAGGTCCACTCCGTGGCGGAGCAGCTTACGGACGGTTGCCCGTCGGGAACGGCCAGGCAGCAGCCGGGTTCAGCGCGGTCTTGGCAGCCGAAGCGGGAGCAACGGCAGGGGCCGCGGCAGGCTTGGCGGCAGCCTTCTTGGCAGCCGGCTTCTTGGCAGCCGGCTTCTTGGCAGCAGCCTTCTTGGCAGCCGGCTTCTTGGCGGCAGCCTTCTTGGCCGGTGCAGCCTTCTTGGCAGCAACCTTCTTCACTGCAGCCTTCTTGGCCGGAGCCTTCTTGGCGACAGCCTTCTTGGCCACGACCTTCTTGGCGGCTACCTTCTTCACTGCGGCCTTCTTGGCCGGGGCCTTCTTGGCTGCAACCTTCTTGGTCGCTACCTTCTTGGCGGCTACCTTCTTCACCGCGGCCTTCTTGGCCGGTGCCTTCTTGGCGGCGGCCTTCTTGGCCGGTGCCTTCTTGGCGGCGACCTTCTTCACAGCGGCCTTCTTGGCCGGTGCCTTCTTGGCGGCCGGTGCTGCCTTCTTGGCGGCTACCTTCTTCACAGCAGCCTTCTTGGCGGCCGGCTTGGCGGCCTTCTTAGCCGCCGGCTTTTTCTTTGCAGCAGTTGCCATGGATAACTCCTTCACTAGAGAGTGAATATCGAATGACCTAAGTTGGCGACCCGACCGACCCGAGGCGCATTACAGCAGCGCGGCCCCAGTCGAGCGAGCGATTCATCGGCGTGCGGCCCGACCACTGCTGCACGCTAATGAATTTGGTTGCAGGCGCACCGCCCCTGGCGGTGACTTGGCGGCCGGAGCGAGCCCGCAAGCGGGTCTCGGGCACGTGCCGCGCCCTGGAATATTCGATCAGCCCGCACCGCCCGTTGAGCCGGCGCACGGCCAGAAATGAGGAGATATCGGACAGCTGGCCTGCGGTGCGGGCTTGGCCTCGCGCACGGCAGGCGGCATTCATTCGGTGGTAGCGGGTCCAACCCGTTAATGGACCAAGGGAGACTGCACGCGTTTTAAGAAGCCGGTCCGGCCTGGTCTGCGTCAAAGTTCTCGTGCTCCTCAGCTACTACCTTCGTCACTGCATCGAAGCGCGCATCGCGCTCGTCGTTCCATCTTGCTTCCTGCTTCTCTGCAATGAAGTGAGACTCTTGTCAAGGCGAATCATAATTCGTTTGCACGATGATGTTAAGAAAAAAGTGCAAAAAAACTTGCCTGCATGTATCGCTCGAACTAGTTCTCACGCGCGGTGTCACGAAGACGTTGCCGATAGCATCGCAACGCGTCGCTCGCACGCTGGTGCGGATGTTCGTTTCGCACGCTCGCACACACAGTGCGACGCCCCATCGCACACACCGCGCATCGCAGCTTTTACACACCGCGACAAACCCCGACGACCAGCATCGCAACGCGCGCCTGACCACTGCGCAACGCCGCTGCGCGCGTCATCGCGTTTTCCGAAAAGCCGCATGGACAAAGGCTTTGCGGGCGATACACAGATGCGCGCGCGGCTGCCGTCGACTCACGCGGACGCGTTCCTGATCGCGCGCGCGCCGCGCTGCGCGATACCCGCCCTGCATGCTTTGCACAGTCGGCAGCGCACGCACGCGCCGCCATGCGAGCAAGCCGCGGCCATGCTCGCTTCGCGCTTCGCGCGGCACCGTCGCACACACCGTCCAAGAGTGATGCGTGCACGCAACGGTTTGCATCGACGCAACAGCGCGAAGGCATCGCGAGGTCATCAAAGCGTTGCGATCGAGCCAAGCCGCGACGCTCGCGAAGCATCGCGGCAACACTTCGGCAGACGCTTCGATCAAGCCATCGGCATGGGTGTTCGATCCGCGCGCTTGCCGAGCGATCCGGATCGCGCGCGCCGTGCCTCGCGTGTTCGCGCTCTCACCCTCACGACTCTCCGCACCACTCGCCTCGCCCTGCCGGCAGCGCGTCGTACGTCCGCTTAGAGGATTGCTTCAGCGCCCGCCCGCCGGCACCTTTTGCTGCATCACAATAACCCGCAAACGGCGGCTGCATGCGGTTTTCCGGGTAGCAGGCGATGGCGGCGGAAAGGCGAGCGCCGCGCCGCGCCGGATTGCGGCGCGCTCCCGGCGCCAGTAGATTGGCGTGGCTACGAACCTCAAAGGAGACATCATGCGCATCCATTCCCCCCTTGCTTCGACCCTGCGCGCCGCCGTGCTTGCCGCCACCCTGCTCGGCAGCGCCGCGGCGATGGCGCAGGCCACGCCCAGCGGCATGTGGAAGACCATCGACGACAACACCGGCAAGCCGCGCGGGCTGGTGGAGATCACCGAGAAGAACGGCGTCTTCAGCGGACGCCTGGTCAAGACCTTCGTCGAGAGCGATGGCAAGCCGCGCGTGTGCGACAAGTGCACCGACGCACGCAAGGACCAGCCCGTCATCGGCATGACCATCCTCTCTGGCCTGCGCAAGACCGGCGACAACGAGTGGAGCGGCGGCGAGATCCTGGATCCGGAGAACGGCAAGGTCTACAAGAGCAAGGTGTCGCTGGCCGAGGACGGCAACAAGCTCAACGTGCGCGGCTTCATCGGCATCAGCCTGATCGGCCGCACCCAGACCTGGGAACGCGACCACTGACCCTGCTGGCACGACGCGGGACTCAGGGTTTCTCCGGGGCATGCCGTTGCGTGTCCCCGCCGAAGGAGAAACGGCAGTCGAAAAAAAACCGGGCGGTTCATCACCGCCCGGTTTTTTTGTCCACGATGCTGCGCTTTACATCCGGTAGCGCAGGGTGGCCATCACGCTGCGCGGGGCACCCGGCATGTTCAGGTTGGGGCTGGTGCCATGCGCGGACACGATGTAGCCCTTGTCGAACAGGTTGTACAGGTTCAGCTGTGCCTCGAAGGCGCCGCGGCGGTACCAGGCCATCGCATCGGCGGTGACATAGCCGGGCAGCGTCACGGTGTTCAGCGGGTCGGCATAGCGCGCGCCCACCAGGTTCAGGCCGGCGCCAACGCCGAAGCCGTGGCCCAGGTCCTTGGTCAGCCACGCGTTGCCCGAGTGGCGCGGCGTGATGGTGGCGCGCTTGCCCTGCAGCGCGGCGGTGGACTTGGTGACGGTGGCATCCAGGTAGGCGTAGCCGGCCAGCATGCGCCAGCCGCCGCCGAGTTCAGCCGCGCCGGAGATCTCGATGCCGTCGGTGCGCTGCTCGCCGATCGGCAGCAGCGCCGTGTTGGTGGCGTTGGCGATCTTGATATTGCTGCGCTCCAGCCTGAACACCGAGATCGTCGTGCTCGCCTTGCCGTTCAGCCAGTCGTACTTGGCGCCCACCTCGGTGTTGTTGGTGGTCTCCGGTGCCAGGTCGGCATTGTTGGCCGCCAGCGCGAAAGCCTCGCCGGAGGGCTGGAACGACTTGCTCCAGGACACGTAGTACGACTGCGACTTCGACGGCTGCCACACCAGGCCGGCGCGCGGGCTCCAGGCGGTGTCGGTGCGCGACAGGTTGCGCTGGCCGGCGATGCGGTTCTGCGTCTCCTGCTGGAAGTTGTCGTAGCGCACGCCCAGCAGCGCCTTCCACTGCTCGCTGAAGGTGATCATGTCCTGGGTGTAGAACGCGAGGGTATTGAACACGCCAAGGTTCGACGTGCCCGGCGTGCCGGGTGCCTGGCGCGGCAGCGCCACCAACACCGGGTTGAACAGGTCGAAAGCGATCGGCAGGCCGTTTGCGCCGACCACCGGCTTGGTGTTGTTGACCTGGTCCTTGTTCTGCTGGCCGATCTCCATGCCGTACAGGATCTCGTGCTTCATGCCCAGGAAGGTGGCCTTCTGGGTCAGGTCGGTCTGGTTGAACCAGCCATGTTCCTCGCGGCGGACATTGCCGTGGTTCATGGTGAGGGTGCGCGCCGCCTCGTTCACCGTGTTGGTCAGCGTGTTGTTGCGGTCCAGCGAGTAGTGGTAGTAGCGCGTGGCGTTGCGGATCGACCAGTTCTCATTGAAGCGATGGTTGACCGTGGCGGTGCCGGAGAACACGCGCGACTGCGAGTAGTCGGCATCGCGCGCGTTGGCCGCGCCGTAGTAGCGCGAGGCCGGCACGTCCACCGGGCGTCCCTTGTAGGCCGGGATGCCGAAGTCGGTCACGCGGCGGTCTTCCAGGTAGTCTGCCTGGAACAGCACGGTGGTTTCGGGAGCGATGCGCAGCTCCAGCGACGGCGCGATCGCCGAGCGGTCCAGGAACTGCTGCGAGCGGTAGCTGTTGGCCTTCTCCACCGCGCCGGTCACGCGGAAGGCGGCGGCGCCGTCGGCGAACACGCGGCCCACGTCGGCTTCGGCGCGGCGGTCGGCCCACATGCCATAGCTGAGCGCGAAGTCGGTGACGTCGATGCCCGGCTTCTTGGTCACGCGGTTGATCAGGCCGCCCGACGAGCCGCGCCCGTACAGCACCGCCGCGGGACCCTTGATGACTTCGACGCGGTCGACATTGGACATGTCGCGGAAGTACAGCGCATCGTCGCGGATGCCGTCGACGAACTGGTCGGCAATGGCGGAAAAGCCGCGGATCGACACCTGGTCGCGCTGGCCGTCGCCGTGGGAGAACGACACGCCCGGCACGTTCTTCAGTGCATCCTGCATCGAAGTGGCGTGCTGGTCGCGCATGACATCGGCGGTGACCACGTTGACGGTCTGCGGGATGTCGCGCAGCGGCGCCTCGGTCTTGGTCGCGCTGACCGCATTGGGCGGGTTATAGCCGGTGCCAAGCTCGCGGCTGACATCGGCCCTGACCGTGACCTCAGGCAACTGCGCCGAAGCGTCTGGCGCGGCCTGGGCCCACGTCAGCATCGGTTGAAATACGAAGCTCCCCGCCACCGCGGCACAGATCGGGTGAAGTTTTATTCTCATTTCACTGTAATCGGCTGTAATAGTTTTGAAAACGCGGGCGCATTATCGATTACAGGATTGTCAGGGTCAACGAGATTGCGAATTATTCCTATTCGCGGTCAATATATGTTGCTTTCGACACAAGTGGCGGTTACCACAGTCCGTCTTGTGATCGATTCCCTCGACTTGAGGTGTCGTACTGGATGCCCGTCCCTTAGCCCAGTTGCCCGGCAAGCGCATCGCGCGCCTCGGCTACAAACGCTGACTCCCCGCGCCGCGCGGGCAGCAGGAAAAACTCCGCCTCAGGCAGCCGCGGCAGCCCCAGCCGTGCAATGGTGGCGGCGTCCAGCGGCGCCACGCCGGGGCCGATCGCCGAGGCGTTCAGGCACGACATCCCAAGCCCCGCCGCCAGTGCCAGATGCAGCCCCGCCACGCCCGACGCGGAGTGCGCAATCTCGAACGGAAGGCGCTTGCGCAGCAGCAGCTGCACCACGTACTGATGCAGCGAGCAGGTATCGGGCAGCAGCACCAGCGGCAGCGTCGCGGACAGGCTGTCGGCCTCGGCCGGCGCGGCCACCCAGGCCAGCGGCTCGCGCCGCAGCACCGTGCCACGCGTGCGCTGCCCGCGCGTGCCCGGCAGGCGCATGCTGAGGCCGATATCGAAGGTGTCCATCTCCGCGGCGGCATCGATCGCCGCGCTCTTCATCACCGTCACGTGCAGGCGCAGGTACGGGTAGCGCTCGCGCAGGCGCCGCAGCATGCCGGCGATCTCGCCCGGGCGGAAGTAGTCGGTCACGGCCAGCCGCAGTTCGCCCGCCAGCGCGTGGCCGCGCAGCTCCTGCAGGGCCAGCTCGTTCAGCGCCAGGATCCGCCGCGCGTGTTCCAGCAACCGCTCCCCGGCCGGCGTCGGCACCGCGCCATGCCGGCCGCGCGACAGCAGCGGCACGCCCGCGCGCTCCTCCAGCTTGCGCAGCTGCTCGCTGACCGAGGACTGCGACAAGAACAGCCTGGGCGCCGCCGCCGACAAGCTGCCGCTGTCCGCGACCGTGACAAAGGTGCGCAACTGGTCGGTTTCGAATCCACGCATGGCAAGGCTCCGGCAAGGGTGGCGTTACTTCGGATAACTCGATGGTCCGCATCGGATATTCCCGCTTTTCCGATACTACACCACCCCCTACCATGGCATCACCCACCCACGCAAAGCCAAGGAGCCAGCCATGCCCCACATCGTCCTGCACCTGTCCGGCCAACCCGATGCCGCCCTCACCCGCCGCAGCGCCAGGGCGATCGCCGACCTGACCGAGCGCGTGCTCGGCAAGAAGCGCGACGTGATTGCCATCACGGTCCAGTACATCCCGCACGACAGCTGGATCATCGCCGACGTGCCGCTGTCGGAGCAGGGCCGCAACGCCTTCCACCTGGACATCAGCGTGACCGATGAAACCAATACCAAGGCGGAGAAGGCGCAGTTCATCGAGGCCGTGTTCGAGACCATGTCGGGGCTGCTGGGCAAGCTGCATCCGGTGTCGTACGTGCACGTGATCGACGCCCGCGCCGCGGCCTATGGCTACGGCGGGCGCACGCAGGAGTATCGCCACCAGCACGGCTGAAACGGCGTATCTCCTTCATGCAGGCCGCTGTCATCCCAGTGCCCCCGCGGCGAGACCGGAGGTTTCGCCGCGGGCCAAGCTGTGGCACAGTCGCCGGCTGATCCCTTTTCCTGATGGACTGACGCAAGACAAGGCGCCACAAGCGCCAGCCCCCGCGCGGCAACGGACCGCACCTCAGGACAAGGCAACCCTGAAGGAGATCCGATGTCGTTTCTGATCGTGCTGGCAGCCCTTGCCTTTCTGATGTTCGCCGCGTACCGCGGCTACAGCGTGATCCTGTTCGCGCCCATCGCCGCGCTGGGCGCGGTGCTGCTGACCGACCCGTCCGCGGTTGCGCCGGTTTTCACCGGCATCTTCATGGAGAAGATGGTCGGCTTCGTGAAGCTGTATTTCCCTGTGTTCCTATTAGGCGCGGTGTTCGGCAAGGTGGTCGAGCTGTCCGGCTTTTCCGAGTCCATCGTCGCCGCGGCGATCCGCTATATCGGCCGCTCGCGCGCCAACGCGGTGATCGTCACGGTGTGCGCGCTGCTGACCTATGGCGGCGTGTCGCTGTTCGTGGTGGTGTTCGCGGTCTATCCGTTTGCGGCCGAGCTGTACCGCCAGAGCAACATCCCCAAGCGGCTGATGCCGGGCGCGATCGCGCTGGGCGCGTTTTCGTTCACCATGGATTCGCTGCCGGGCACGCCGCAAATCCAGAACATCATCCCCACCAACTTCTTCAACACCACGTCCTGGGCCGCACCGGTGCTGGGCGTGGCCGGCTCGCTGTTTATCCTGGTGGTGGGCCTGAGCTACCTGGAATGGCGCCGTCGCGCCGCCGCGGCGCGTGGCGAAGGCTACGGCACCAACCTGCGCAACGAGCCGGAGCGCAGCCAGTCCGGTAAGCTGCCGCACCCGCTGCTGGCGCTGCTGCCGCTGGTGGTGGTGGGCGTGGCCAACTTCTGGCTGACGCGGATGATCCCGCTCTGGTATGGCCCTTCCAACAGCGTGGCGCTGCCGGGCCTGCCCAAGCCGGTGGAAACCAAGATCGCCAGCGTGACCGCGATCTGGGCGGTGGAAGGCGCGCTGCTGCTGGGCATCGCCGTGGTGCTGGTGACCGCCTTCGGCGCCCTGCGCGAGCGCTTTGCCGAGGGCACCAAGGGCGCCGTCGGCGGCGCGCTGCTGGCGTCGATGAATACCGCATCGGAATACGGCTTCGGCGGGGTCATCGCCGCCCTGCCCGGCTTCCTGGTGGTCAGCGACGCGCTGCGCGCGATTCCCAACCCGCTGGTCAATGCCGCGGTCTCGGTCAGCACGCTGGCCGGCATCACCGGCTCGGCCTCGGGCGGCATGAGCATTGCGCTGGCTGCGATGTCGCAGACCTTTATCGCGGGCGCGCAGGCCATGCAGATCCCGCTGGAAGTACTGCACCGCGTGGTGTCGATGGCCAGCGGCGGCATGGACACGCTGCCGCACAACGGCGCCGTGATCACGCTGCTGGCGGTGACCGGCCTGACCCACCGCGAGTCCTACCGCGATATCTTCGCCGTCACAATGATCAAGACCGCCGCGGTGTTCTTCGTCATCTCGGTGTATTTTCTGACCGGACTGGTCTGAAGCAATCCCGGCCCGCGCGGCTTGTACATTCCAGGTGTTGTTAACTAGTGTGGTTGGGTGCCGCCCGGCACCTGGCCCGGCAAACCAGGAAGCCGACACATGAAGCAAGTCACCCTGCCCGACGGCGAGCGCGTCCCGGCGCTCGGCATGGGAACGTGGAATATGGGCGAGTCGCGCGCCGCGCGCGCCGAAGAAATCGCCACGCTGCGCCTGGGCCTGGACCTTGGCCTGCGGCTGATCGATACCGCCGAGATGTATGGAGAGGGCCAGTCCGAGGAGATGATCGGCGAGGCCATCGCCGGGCGCCGCGACGAGGCCTTCCTCGTCAGCAAGGTCTATCCCTTCAACGCCAGCCGGCGCGGCACCGTGCAGGCCTGCGAGCGCAGCCTGAAGCGGCTGCGCACCGACCGCATCGACCTCTATTTATTGCACTGGCGCGGCGGCGTGCCGCTGGAAGAGACCGTGCAGGCCATGGAGGCACTGCAGCGCGACGGCAAGATCCGCCGCTGGGGCGTGAGCAACCTGGACCTGTCCGATATGCAGGCGTTGTGGGACGCGCCGGGCGGCGACCGGCTGGCCACCAACCAGCTGCTGTACAACCTGGGCCGGCGCGGCATCGAATGGGACCTGCTGCCGTGGCTGCGCCAGCGCGGCGTGCCGGTGATGGCCTATTCGCCGATCGAGCAGTCACGCCTGCTGGGCAACCCCGGTCTGAAGCGCTTTGCGCGCGACCACGGCATGACGGCGGCACAGGCGGCGCTGGCCTGGCTGCTGGCGCAGGACGGCGTCATCGCCATCCCCAAGACCAGCCGGCGCGAGCGCCTGCAGGAGAACCTGGGGGCGCTGTCGCAGATGCTGTCGGCCGCCCAGCTGGCCGAGCTCGACCGCATCTTCCCGCCGCCCGACGGCCCGGGCCCGCTGGAAATGCTCTGAGCAGGCTGCCGGGCGCGTGCGCTCAGGGCACGCGGGCCACGTAGCGCTCGCGCTCGACGTAGCGCACCAGGTAGCTGCGCGCCTTCTCGCGGGTGTCGGTGGTCACGCGCGCCGCTGCCTGGCGCGCGCTGGTCTTGCCGTGCGACGACGACATCTGCCCATCCAGGTAGGTGCGGAAGGAATCATGCATGGCGCCCAGCTCAGGCTCGCACGCGGCCAGCGCCAGGTTGGCCACGTCCTTGGGCTGGCCCTTGGCCGACAGGTTATCGTTGGCCTTCTTCTGCGCGCAATCCATGTATTTGGCGCGCAGCGCCTGCCAGCCGCTGCTGTCGACGGCCGACGCCGATCCGGCACCCGCGGCGCCGGCGTCATTGGAAGAACCCGAAGGATGTGAAGCGCACGCGGCCAGGAAGGCCAGCGGCAGGGCGGTCAGGAGTTTTTTCATGGCTGGATGATGCTGTCACGGCGCATTGGGCCGTCCCATGTGTAGCCATGGGACGTTCCGGGCGCAAGACTGGCTATTCTTGCCGCGAATGGCCTCCCGGCACCACCTTCGTCACAAATGGAAACGTCTCTGCGCGGTCCGGTATTTGCCCGGGTGCTTCCGGCGCCTATGCTTCAAAGACGACAACAACACAAGGAGACGAGATGAAACGTCGAACCTTCCTTTCGGCCAGCGCGGGTCTGGCCCTCGGCAGCCTGGCCATGGGTGCCTGCACCACCACCAAGCCCGATGCTCCCACCGACAAGGCCGCACGCCGGCGCGAGCTGGACTCCGGCGTGGACGCCACGCTGTCGCGCCTGTACGGCTCGGTCCAGGGCTCGCGCGAGCTAGGCAACCGCGCGCGCGGCATCCTGGTGTTCCCGAAGACGCTGTCGGCCGGCTTTATCGTCGGCGGCGAGTATGGCGACGGTGCCCTGCGCTCGGGCGGCGCCACGCGCGGTTACTACCGCCTGATTTCCGGCTCGGTCGGCTGGCAGATCGGTGCGCAGTCCAAGTCCGTGATCCTGATGTTCCTGACGCCGGATGCCTACGACAAGTTCGTGCGCAGCAGCGGCTGGACCGCCGGCGTCGATGCCACCGTGGCCCTGGCGACAGTCGGCGCCAACGGCGTGCTGGACACCAACACCGGCCAGCAGCCCATCGTCGGCTTCGTCATGACCAATGCCGGCCTGATGGCGGGCCTGAGCTTCGAGGGCAGCAAGATCAGCAAGCTCGACCTGTAAGGGCGGGCTCTCGGTGACCGTCGCGCGGCCGGCGTGCTGCGCGGCGCCCTCTTTTTTGCGGCCGTGCGCCGCGAGAGGATAGAATTCGTCCCTTTGGCCGAATTCCCATGTGGTTCAAGAATCTGCAGGTCCATCGCTTCTCCGCCCCGTGGTCGCTGAGCGCCGACGAGGTTGAAGCCAGCCTGGCGAAGCACGCCTTCTTCCCCGGTACCAGCCTCGAGATGCAAACCCAGGGCTGGGCCTCGCCGCGTGACAACGGCCCGCTGGTCCATACCGTCGGCCGCCAGATGCTGCTGACGCTGCGCACGGAAAAGAAGCTGCTGCCCACCACCGTGGTCAACCAGGTCACGCGCGCCCGCGCCGCGGAAATCGAAGAGCAGCAAGGCTACAAGCCGGGCCGCAAGCAAATGAAGGAACTGAAGGAGCAGGTCACCGAAGAACTGCTGCCGCGCGCCTTCAGCATCCGCCGCGACACGCGTGTGTGGATCGACCCGGACAACGGCTGGCTTGCCATCGACGCCGCCGCCACGGCCAAGGCCGATGAAGTGCGCGGCATGCTGTTCAAGGCACTGGATCCGCTGCCGCTGATCAACCTGCACGTCAACCAGTCGCCGGTGGCGGCCATGACCGAATGGCTGGCCGGCGATGCGGCACCGGGCGGCTTCACTGTCGACCAGGAAATCGAGCTGCAGTCCGGCGCGGAAAGCAAGGCCACCGTGCGTTACGTGCGCCATCCGCTGGACCCGGAAGACCTGCGCCGCCATATCGCCGCCGGCAAGCGCTGCACGCGCCTGGCGATGACGTGGAACGACCGGGTCTCGTTCGTGCTGACGGACGGGCTGGTGGTGAAGAAGGTGGTGCCGCTGGACGTGATCAAGGAACAGGCCGACGGCACGGCGCACGATGAAGACGAGCGCTTCGACGCCGATTTCACCATGATGGCCGGCGAACTCTCCGGCATGCTCGGCGACCTCACCGAGGCGCTGGGCGGCGAGCGCAAGGCGTAAGCCGAATCTCTTGCAGGAACCGTGGCGCTGTTGAAGGACAGCGCCACGCAGGCGCTTACTCCACCCAGTTCACCTTCGGGAACCGCCCGGCAAACCCCGCCGGCATCGCCACCACTTTCTTCCCCACGTAGTCGAAGAAGACAAAGCCCGACTTGGCCATCGCGATCAGCGTGCCGTCGGCCGGCCGCGTGATGCGGAAGATGATGTCGCCGCCGTACTTGTTGAAGTCCATCACCCCCACCTCGAACTGCAGCTGGTCGCGCGCATGCGCCTCGTTGCGGTACATCGTGGCCAGGTCGGTCACGATGATGCCGACGCCTTCCTGCCGCACGTCCTCGCTGCCGAATTCATACAGGAAGCGCGCCCGCGCCTCGGAGATCATCGAGATCATCGAATCGTTGGCAAGGTGGTTGGCCGAGTTGATGTCGGTCACGCGCACGGTCAGGTGCGTGGCGTAGCAGAACTGGTCGGCAGGCAGGTCGAGTTTGAGGCGGGCCATGATGGATCAAGCAAGAAATGGATCGGACGCCGCACGGGATCAGGCAGGCAAGCGGCAGAGACGGCGGCGGCGCCCATCATAAGGGAAATGCCGGCTCGGATTGCGGCACTGCCGCATAAACCCTCCCGCACATGTCCCCGGGTAAGTACTCCCCACTCTTTTCGTCCATCCCGCCGATGCCCCGCCATGGCGCTGCCTCGTAGGCTGCGGGTTGCCGTGGTCACTGGCGCCCCTGGCGCACCCGTACCGCGCACCGACACGATGTCAACGACTGGAGGAAACACCATGCAAGCCGACCGCCGCAAAGCCCTGCACTGGCTGGGAGCAGGTTCCCTGGCAGCCACCGCCTCGACTCTTGGAATCAGCCGGGCGTGGGCCCAGCAGGCTTACCCGTCGCGCCCGGTGCGGCTGGTGGTGCCCTACCCGCCCGGCGGTGCCACCGACGTGCTGGCGCGCGCGCTGGGGGATCCGCTCAGCAAGCTGTGGCAGCGCCCGGTGATCGTCGAGAATCGCCCCGGCGTGGGTGGCATGATCGGCGCCGACGTGGTCGCCAAGGCGCCGGCGGACGGCTACACGCTGCTGCTGGGCCTGCCCAGCCTGGTGCAGACGCCCTATATGGTGGCCAAGCCGCCGTTCGATCCGCTGCGCGACCTGACCGCCATCTGCCAGCTGTGCACCTCGAGCCTGGTGCTGACCGCCAGCAGCGCCATGCCGCGCACGCTGCCGCAGATGGTCAGCCTGGCCAAGTCCCAGCCCGACAAGTATTCCTATGGCACCTATGGCATTGGCACCGGCGCCCATCTCTACATGCAGGTCTTCCTAAAGGGAGCGGGCGCCGAACTGGTCCATGTCCCGTACAAGGGCGAAGCCCCCATCGCCACCGACCTGATCGGCGGCCAGATCTCGCTGGGAACGCTGTCGCCGATGACGGTGCGCCAGCATGCGCGCACCGGCAAGCTCCAGCCGCTGGCGGTCACCGGCAATACCCGCGCGCCGATGCTGCCGGATGTGCCGACCTTCCAGGAACTCGGCTACAAGGGGCTGGACGGCCCGGCCTGGCTGGGCCTGTTCACCACCGCCGGCACGCCGCAGGCCATCGTCGACAAGGTCTCGGCCGATGTGGAAACGGTGATGGCCGCGCCGGACATCCGCCAGCGCCTGGCCGAGCTGGGGCTGATCGTCAAGACGACGCAGCCGGCGGCGTTCGCGGCAACGGCCAGAGCGGACCAGGCTTACTGGGGCAACGTGATCAAGGAGAACAATATCCGGCTGGATTGAGGCATGGTGCTGCCGGCATCGGCTCAGATGCCGGCTTCCCCGCACCAGCGCACCAGCGCGTCGCGGAAGTCGCGGCACAGCGGCGACAGGTAGGCGCTGGATCGCCAGAACACGGCCAGCTCATACTGCCAGCACATGCCGTCGCCCTCCACGGCTTCCAGGCCCTGCGCCACCGCCTGGCCCAGCAGCCGCTGCGGCATGATGCCGAGCAGGTCGGTGTTGCGCAGCAGGTCCGCGAATGACACTGACGAACTGGTGCTTTCCACGGTCACGCGCGGCGGCGGCAGGCCCCGGCTGGTGAAGCGCCCCTCGAAGCCGCTGCGCACATAGAGCGAGGTGGCGGGCGCCACCCAGTGCTCGTCAACCAGATCGGCCAGCGAGCGGAAGCGCGCCCGCCGCGGATGCCCCGTGCGCGCCACCACCTGCAGCGTCAGCGCGCCCAGCGGCAGGTACTCGACGCCATCGGTTTCGCCGTCCGGCATGGCGGCGCAGACCAGGTCCACCTCGCCGCCCTGCAGCGCGGCCATCAGCTGCGGGCTCAGGTGCGTGCTGATCGAGAACCTGGCCAGCGGCCGGCTGGCCAGGAACTGCTCCAGCAGCGGCGAGAACAGCGACGGCACCACGTGCGGCAGCGTCGCCACGCGCACCTGGCCGACGCGCGCCTGGCGCTCGTCGTTGATCTCGTTCTCCATATCGTCATTGGCCAGCACGATGCGCCGCGCGTGCGCCAGCAGCTTGTGGCCCACCGGCGTCAGCATGACGCCGCGCGGCATGCGCTCGAACAGCTGCAGTCCGGCCTCGCCCTCCAGCCGCGCCAATACCTTGGACAGCGACGACTGGGTCAGCCCAAGCGTGCCGGCAGCCTTGTGCAGGTTGCCGTGCTCGGCCACCGCCAGGAACAGTCTGAGGTCTTCGGTCTTCATGCGATTCCAGTGGTTGGCCGATATAGCGCGATGTTGCCGCGATGGCGGGAGCATTTTAGTCCGCGATTCCCGTTCGGAATCGATTTGCCGGGCGCCGGCATCAATGCGCGCGGGCTTGCGCCATAGACTTTTCCGCGGCCGCACAAGTCGGCGATCGATCAGAGCCCGGACACACGGGACACCTCGAACGCATCCGGCAACCACGCCGGCACCTGTACTGCCGTAGACCAACAAGGAGACCACATGCCCCGCCAACCCGACGCCCGCCGGCGCACGCTGCTCAAGGCCATGCCGGCCGCCGCGCTCGCCCCCGCCCTGGCCATGCTCAGCCTGCCCGCCACTGTGCGCGCCCAGGCCTGGCCCGCGCGCCCCATCACCCTGATCGTGCCCTTCACCGCCGGCGGCGCCACCGACGTGCAGATGCGCGCGCTGTGCCTGGCGGCATCGAAGACCCTGGGCCAGCCCATCGTGATCCAGAACCAGCCCGGCGTCAGCGGCACGCTCGGGCCCGCCGCGATGGCGCGCAGCGCGGCGCGCGACGGCTACACGCTGGCGCTGATCACGCCGGCGTTGTTCCGCCTGCCGCACCTGCAGCCGGTGAACTACGACGCGATCAAGGACTTCACCTACATCATCGGCCTGACCAGCTATGTGTATGGGATCGCGGTGCCAGCGGGCTCGCCTTGGACGCGCTTTGGCGACTTCGTCGGGCACGCGCGCGCCAACCCCGGCAAGGTCAACGTGGCATCGGTCGGCACCGGCTCGCTCGGCCAGATCACCGTGCGCCGGCTGGAACAGCAGGCCGGCATCAAGCTCAACTTCATCCCCTTCAAGGGCGGCGCCGATGCGTTGTCCGCGCTGCTGGGCGGCCATGTCGACGCAATGATCGAAGCCGGCTGGGGCGCCATGGCCGAAGCCGGCAAGGTACGCCTGCTGGCCGTGGCCGAGCCGCAGCGCCTGAAGCGCTGGCAGGCCGTGCCCACGCTGCGCGAGCTGGGCTACGACATCACGGTGCAGTCCGAAGTCGGCATCGCCGGCCCGCGCGCGCTGGACCCAGCGGTGGTCGCCACGCTGCACGATGCCTTCCGCCAGGCCACATCGGACCCGGCCTACCTGCGCGCGCTCGAATCCGAATCGATGCCCAACCGCCATATGAATACCGCCGACTACCAGCACTACGCCGCTTCGCAATTCGCCAGCGACAAGCGGCTGGTGGCCGAACTCGGCATCCGGCTGGACTGAGCCCTACGCACGCAAAGGAGCCATCGCATGAGCGAAGCCGATCCCATCCGTCCCGCCGCCATTTCGGACGCCGAATGGGCCACCCGCATCGAGCTGGCCGCGCTCTACCGCGCCATCCACCGGTACGGCATGACCGACCTGATCTACAACCACATCACCGCGCGCGTTCCGGGCGAGCCTGAGCACATCCTGCTGAACCCCTACGGGCTGCTGTACCAGGAAGTGAACGCGTCCAGCCTGTACAAGATCCACCTGAACGGCGACATCGTCCACCAGCCCGAGGGCGATGCCGGAGAGCTGGGCCTGAACCCCGCCGCCTACGTGATCCACACCGCCGTGCACGCCGCGCGCCATGACGCGCTGTGCGTGCTGCACACGCATACGCGCGCATCGTCGGCGGTATCGGCGATGGCCTGCGGCCTGCTGCCGGTGTCGCAGCACGCGCATATGTTCTACGGGCGCATTGCGTACCACGACTTCTCCGGCCCGGTGGTCGACCTGGCCCAGCAGGGCCAGCTGGTGCAGGACCTGGGCCAGCACAACGCGATGATCCTGCGCAACCACGGCCTGCTGGTATGCGGGCGCACCATCGCCGAAGCCTTCTTCAATATCTACTGGCTGGAATCGGCCTGCAAGATCCAGGTCGATGCCATGGCCGGCGGCGAACTGGTGATGCCGTCGCAGGCATCGCTGGAAGCCAGCCGCAAGGCCTTCGGCCGCGTTGCCATCCGCGGCGACCGCGAATGGGCGGCGGTGCGGCGCGAGCTGGATCGCATCGACCCGTCCTACCGGCACTGACCCCGCCTTCGACCTGATCACAAGACTGGAGACAACATGACCCAAGCCACCGCCGCCGCCGCCGATGCGGCAACCTTCGCAGTAGCCGTTCCCGCCCTTGGCCCCGATGTGCGCTGCCACGTGCTGCAGCCCGGCCGCCCGCCGCTGTTCATCGAACCGGCCGGCGAACGCCTGCTGGACCGCGCGCAGTTCCGCCAGTGGTCGCGCACGGTGCGCCCGGCGCTGGACGCGCTGATCCTGGAACATGGCGGGATCGTGCTGCGCGGCTTCCCGACCGCCGGCACCGAGGACTTTGCCGACTTCATCGAGCAGTTTCCGGCCTTCGACGGTGGCTACGCCGGCGGCCGCGCCCCGCGCGAAACCATCAGCGGCCGCGTGATGGAAGCCACGCGGCTGTCGGCCAGCGTGCGCCTGGCGGTGCATTCCGAAATGGCTTACCGCCGCGACTACCCGCGCCGCATCGCCTTCTTCTCGCGCAAGACCGCCGAGGTGGGCGGCGAAACCCTGATCACCGATGTGCGCCACCTGGCCGAGCGCATGGATCCGGAACTGGCCGGCAGGCTCGCCACGCTGGGCAGCCGCACCGCGATCAACTTCGGCCCGCGGCGCGATGCCGACGATGCCTCTTACGCGCATATGGACGAGCGCGGCTGGAACCAGTCCTTCCATACCGAGGACCCGGCCGAGGTGAACCGGCTGTGCGCCGAGCGCGGGCTGGAACCGGTCTGGCATGAAGACGGCAGCCTGACCGTGCTCAATGCGCTGGAGCCGTTCGTGGTGCATCCGCAGACCGGCCGCAAGCTGTACCGGTCGATCCTGCATATGGTGCCGCAGGTGGAGAACCCCGAGCAGGACCTGGAACGGCGCAAGCGCCAGAAGTACCCGACCGGCGCCACGCTGGGCAATGGCGAACGCCTGACCGATGCCGAACGCGCGCATATCGACCAGCTGTGCGACCAGGCCACCTACTGCTGGCCCTGGCGCGATGGCGACGTGATGGTGCTGGACAACCTGCAGGTCTGGCACGGCCGCAACCCGTACCAGGGCACGCGCGACGTCCAGGTGGCGCTGCTGGATTAAAGCGCCGCGGGCCGCGCCGGGACATCGTAGCGCCTGGCGCCGGCCCCGAACATCACTCAATTGCAGCAATTTGCCCGCAGTGTTGCGTGGCTGCGCCATGGCCTGTCCCAGCCGGCAGGCGTCGATATAATCTGCCGCGCAACACCATAAATTAAGACATTAAAACAATAAGCCATCAGGCGGGACGGGGTGCAGCGTCTTCTCGACTTACGCTGCGAGGGAACCATGACCAGCGCTGACCACGCCCTGTCCGGACGGCTGTCCGCGACCATCCCTGCCCGCCGTGCCGCGGGCAGTTCCGTTTCTGCGCCAGCCGCGCCGCACACCCCGCTGCTGCAAGGCGTGCATCATCGCGCAGACCAGCTGATGACGGCCATGCTGTGGGTGCTGGGCCTGCTGTCGCTGATCGTCGGCAATCACTATGGGTCGACCGCGCTGACGCTGACGCTGGGCTTGCCGATGGCGCTGCTCGGCACGCTGATGGCGGTCACCCTGCCCGCCCGCCTGGCGACGCGGCTGGCGCTGGCCGTGCTGCTGATGCTCTTCGTCGCACTGCTGATCCACCAGGCGCACGGGCAGGTGGAATTCCACTTCCTGGTGTTCGTCTCGCTGTCGCTGCTGCTGGCCTACCGCGACTTCCGCGTGATCCTGCTGGCGGCCGCGGTGATCGCGTTGCATCACCTGAGCTTCAACTTCTTCCAGCAGTGGGGCTGGAACACCATCTGCTTCACCGACCCCAGTTTCAATATGGTGCTGTTCCACGCCGCCTTCGTCATCGTGCAGACCGGCGTGCTGTGCGTGATCGCGTGGCGGCTTGAGCGCGATGCCCATTCCACCGATGAGCTGAGCGCTCTGGCCGCGGGCATCGAGCGCGAACCCGGCTACCTGACGCTGACCGCCGACGGCACCCACCCGGACAGCGACTTCGCCCGCGCCTTCCGCAAGACGCTGGACACCGTGCGCCAGACCTTGCTGCAAGTGCGCAACACCGCCGGCACCGTGGCCGACGCGGCTGGCAACATCCTGGACACCAGCGCCACCGTGGCCCGTCGGGCCGACGAACAGGCGCGCACCGTCGCGCACACCATGCAGGACATGCAGGCGCTGACCCAGGCCGCCCGCGCCAGCGCCGACCAGGCCCGCGGCGCCTGCGAACTGGCCGGGGCCTCCAGCACCGTGGTCGCGCGCGGCAGCGGCGAGATCCTGTCGGTGATCCACACCATGGGCGAGATCAACGAGGCCTGCGGGCGCATCACCGAGATCATCGGCGTGATCGACAGCATTGCCTTCCAGACCAATATCCTGGCGCTGAACGCCGCCGTGGAGGCCGCGCGCGCGGGCGAGCACGGCAAGGGCTTTGCGGTGGTGGCCGGCGAGGTCCGCCAACTGGCGCATCGCTGCGGCGCCGCGGCCAAGGAAATCCGTGGGCTGATCAATACCTCGGTCGAACGCGCCCACGCCGGCACCGAGCTGGTCGGCCATACCGGCGAGACCATGAACGAGGTGGTGGCCAGCATCGGCAGGCTCGCCACGCTGGTGGAAGAACTCGCGACGCTGGGCGACGACCAGCGCAGCGGCATCGAGGGGATGGCACGGCGCGTGGCGGAGATCCAGGCGGCGTTCGAAGAAAATGCGGAACTGGTGGCCGGTGCGGCCGAAGCTGCGCGGGTGCAGCGGGAGCAGACAGAGGGGTTGAACCGGGCGGTGGGCGTATTCCGACTGGGCTAGCGCCCGCTCGCCTCAATCCTCTTTCTCGTCCCCCGTGGGGAAATGCACGCCGGCACGGCGCGCCGCCAGCATGATGTGGCGCTCCATCGCACGCTGCGCCTGCTCCGGCTGGCGCGCGGCCAGCGCCTCGATGATGGCGCTGTGCTCGGTGAAGGTGGCATTGCGCGCGCCGCGCCGATAGTACGGCAGGCGCTGGCTCTCGCGCATCACCTCGGCGCTTTCGCGCAGGATCTCGCGGATGACCTGGTTGCCGGACACCGTGACGATCAGCGTGTGGAATTCGTAGTCGAGCTGCGAGGCTTCGTCATACGCATCCGCCTCGATCGCGCGCTGCATCGTGGCCGCGTTCTGGCGCAGCTGTTCGATCTCTTTTTCAGAGATGGCCAGCGCTGCCAGGCGTGCGGTCAGCCCTTCCAGCGCAAAGCGCAGCTGGTAGATATCGATCAGCGAATGCGTGGCAGCAAAACGCCAGGGCGGCGTGGCCGCGGCGCTGTCGCCGGCGGCCGTCACGTAGACGCCCTTGCCCGGGCGCGACACCACCACGCCCATCCCCTGCAAGGTAGAGATCGCCTCACGCAGTGACGCACGGCTGATGCCGACCTTCTCCGCCAGTTCCCGCTGCGCCGGCAGCAGCGTGCCCGCGGGGAACGTGCCGTCGCGCACCCATTGCTGGATAAGGCTGACAGCCTGGTTGGCGACGGAGGTGGAAGATCCTGTCATACGTGAGGGGGTGACCAGTAAGAGGTGACGCACAAGGGGCGCGAAGCCAGTTGCCGGAAATTCTAGCCGACAAACCGGCCTGCCCCGCCCCTTACTTGTTGACCAGCTTCGCCGGCACCGAATAGGTCAGCAGCGCGCCGCACAGCAGCACGGCCGCCAGCACGAACATCGCGGCGTCCGTGCTCTGGGTGGCATCCTTGATCAGGCCGATCATGTACGGGCTGATAAAGCCGGCCAGGTTGGCGAACGAGTTGATCAGCGCAATGCCCGCCGCCGCGCCCACGCCCGACAGGATGGAGGTCGGCAGGCTCCAGAACAGCGGCGAGGTGGCCAGGCTGCCACCGGCGGCCAGCGCCAGTGCGGCCAGCGACAGCGCGGTGTTGTGGCTGAACACGGCGCTCAGAACCAGGCCCGTGGCCGCGCAGCAGAACGGTACGATCAGGTGCCAGCGGCGCTCGCGCATGCGGTCAGAGCTGCGGCTGACCAGGATCATCGAACACACCGCCACGCCAAACGGGATCGCGGTCAGCAGACCCACGTCCAGCACGCTCTTCACGCCGGTCTGCTTGATCAGCGAGGGCAGCCAGAAGGTCAGCCCGTACTGGCCCATCACCGTGCAGAAGCAGATCATCGTCATCTTCAGCACGCGCGGGTCCGTCACCACCGTGCGCAGCGACATATGGGCGGACTTCTGCGCATTCTCGGCGGCGATATTGCGCTCCAGCAGCGCCTTTTCATCGGCCGTCAGCCAGCGTGCGGACTGGATGTTGTTGTCCAGGTACCAGAGCACGGCCACGCCCACCAGCAACGACGGCACGGCCTCGATCACGAACATCCACTGCCAGCCGCGCAGGCCGTTGACACCATGCATGGCCTCCATCACCCAGCCCGACAGCGGCCCGCCAAAGATGCCAGAGATGGGAATCGCCGCCATGAACAGCGCCACCATGCGCGCGCGCCGGTGCGACGGGAACCAGTAGGTCAGGTACAGGATCATGCCGGGATAGAAGCCCGCCTCCGCCGCGCCCAGCAGGAAGCGCAGCACGTAGAACTGCGTGCTGGTCTGCACGAACATCATCGCCGCGGAGATCAGGCTCCACAGGATCATGATGCGCGAGATCGTGGCCTTGGCGCCGATGCGGTGCATCAGCAGGTTGCTGGGCACCTCGAAGAAGAAATAGCCGATGAAGAACAGGCCGGCGCCCAGCCCGTAGACCGCCTCGCTGAACTGCAGGTCGGCCAGCATGCTCAGCTTGGCAAAGCCCACGTTGACCCGGTCCAGGTAGGCCACCACGTAGCACAGCATCAGGAACGGCAGGAGCCGCCAGGCAACCTTGCGGTACACCGCGTCCTCCCTGGCCTGTGCCTGCGCCTGCGGCACGGAAATCGCATCCGGCCCGGCATGGGCGGTTTCAGTCGGAATCATGGAAGTCTCCTTGGTTTGTTCGAGTCATCGGCATGGCACGGCCTGGATCGCGTTCGGCATGAAGCCCTATAGTCATACCGGTCGGACCAGTTGATGCCGAATCGTAGGGAGGCACCAAGCCGGTGTCAAGGATCGATTGGACTGGGGAAAGCCCGAATCTGCATGACAATTCGGGCGGGAGCCACGGTTGGGGCTGAGTTCCTGCCGACAACAGCTACTTGTGCGGAAACGTGACTTGCTGCAAAATCCGGCCAAACTGGTCTGACCAGTTACGGATGGACCGCATGATGCGTGCCACAGCACAGACCACCGCTTGCCGGCCCCGACCTTCAGTTCAGGAGACTTTGATGGATACGACGCCCCCGCTCATGGAATCAGTCCTGGTGCGCCTGCTTGCGCAGCCGCTGAGCGCGGCCGCCTTTGCGCCGTTCGGTGACGTGATCGAGGCGCGCCCCGCCGGCGACCCCGGCGCCTTTCCGATCAACGGCGGCATGGTCACGCGGCACCATGACCTGGCTGCCGTGGAACTGGAAGGTGGCCGGGCCCTGATCAACCTGTTCGAGGCCAAGCCCTACGCGTATCCGCTGGAGATCGCAATACTGGAACGCCATCCGCTCGGCAGCCAGGCCTTTATCCCGCTATCGGAGCAGCCCTTCGTGATAGTGGTGGCGCCAGCTGGTGACGTGCTGGATCCCGCTTCGCTGCGCGCCTTCATCACCAACGGGCGGCAGGGCGTCAACTACCGCCGCGGGGTCTGGCACCACATGCTGCTGGCCGTGGGCGCGCCGGCGCGCTTTGCCGTGATCGATCGCGGCGGGGATGGCAACAACTGCGAGGAGTGCACGCTGGCGCAGCCGTTGCTACTGGAACTCCCGTCGGCGCTACACGCCGCGTGAGTGTGGAGGCGACCGCGGCAGGCCGCGGTTGCAGCAGGGCCGTTGCAGCCCGTCGCGCTTACTTGGCGTCCGGCCAGGAGACCTGCTTCCAGTAGGCCTCCTTCGAGCGGATCAGATCACCGGTGTACTCAAGCTTGACCCCGGACAGCACCGGCGCATTGGCCTTGTCTTCAAAGAAGCGCTGCCTCAGGTATGCCGTGGCGGCAGCCTTGCCGCGCACAACCCGTCCATGCGGGTCGGATTCGCCGGTGGGCAGGGTCCAGACGGACTCATCACGGCGAAGAACTCGCCCATCACTGCTTTCACGTCTGATTCGGCCATCTTGTCTCCACTTCTGGTTGTGGTGCCCGGCTAGGGCGGTTGTCCGGGCATCTCGGCCAAAGGCCGGGATTCGTACCACCACCCGAAAAGGATGGGCCGGGAAGCGGAGTCGACGGCCGACCGCTAAGCCACCAGCGACCGGAACTCCCGCGCCGTCGCCGGTGCCACCTGGCTGGCGCACTTGGCCAGGTTCACCTGCATCGCCGTGGCCGCGATTTCAAGGAGCTCCGGCTTGATGTCGTAGCCGCGCTGCCCCAGCCACACGATCACGTCCAGCAAGTGCCACAGCGAACTGCTGCCTTCATGCACCGGCACCGGGAAGGAATCCGGGTAGCCAAGCATCAGCTTGCGCATGTTCTGGCGAGACACGCCAACCATCTCGGCAATATCCGTCAGCCCGACCAGGTCCGGCGCCGCCTCGATCAGCGTGGCCGATGGCATGGCGCGGCGGGCATCGGCAAGAGCACTCACCATGGCCGCCCGCGCCGACTCCGCCTCGCGGACAAACGCCAGCGCCACGCGGCCCGGCAGGCCAGTGCCCACCAGCGCATCATCACACCCCGCCTCGGCCAGGCGTTCGACCAGCGCATCGGTATCGCCGTCCGCCTGCGACAGGTGAAATTTGAGGGTGAAGGCGTATTCCATGGTCATGTCCTGAATTGCAGCACGCGCAGCGTTGTCACTTCCCGCTGATGCGAGCAGTTGTCCACGATCCGCCGGATGGCGTTGGCGTGGTTGCCCGGATTCTTCGGCGTGCTCCAGACGCTGGATACACAGAACTCGCCGCAGCGGCATTCCTTGTCGTTGTCGGGGCAGTAGATACGGCCCCACGCATGACCGTTGCCCTTCGCCTGCTCGACACGCCAGCCATGCAGCTCTGCATGCCTGAGTGCGGCCTCAATCTCCTTCTTTGGGTGCCTGGCGCGGGTCATTCGTGTCTCCGAGACTAGATGCGCAATGATTGGTTGTCAAGTGACAACCAGAAAATAAGCACAATCCGAGTGGATCTGAGCATTGTCTTTGGACGTGCCCGAGCGGGCATTGAGAGGACTCTGGAAACGGCGGAAACGAAGTCGTAGCCGGGTGATGCAGGTGTCAGGGCATACTATTCACGCGGAGTGGCAACGACTCCGCGCAACGCGGCGCGTTCGAGCGCCGCCTCAACCAGGCCTTCGGATTTCGCGCCTTCGACAAACTTGCGCGAGTAGCTGGCGGTGTGCAAGGCTCACCGCCAGCCATTGAATCGCGCACATGTCATGGCAGAGACATCCATAGCCCATGCAACATGGCATTACTTCTTCTTCCTGGGATCATCAGCCGGGTTGACGAAGTTGAAAGCCCAGGGCCCCGACGCATTGATCTGGATAATGGTTTCTTCCTTGGTCCAGCCAAAGTGGCGCATCTTGGGTGGCATGACAATCAGGCTGCCGGCGCCGAGCGGCGAGGTCTTTTCCGGTTCGAGCTTGTCGCCCATGCCATAGTTGAACGTCCCGGAAAGCACGGTCACCCGCTCCACGCCTGGGTGCCAGTGCGCCGGCACCTTGGCATCCGCGGGCAGCTTGATCCGGGCCGTGAACGGCGCTTTCTTGTCCATTTTCCCCTCGAGGACGGCAAGTTTGGCACCCGGTATCAGTGGCAGGTCCGCCCATTTGACCTCGTCGGCGGTGACCATGACCATGTCGCCCGGCGGGGCGGCCGATGCCGCAGACATCGTCAGGCAGACGCCGAAGGCCAGTGTGGCAATCGGGGGAAGCTTGTTCTTCATGGCGCGCTCCTTCCTGAGAGGGCAACCAGACGGTTGAAGCGGCGCGGCGATGGCACAGACCTTACAGATGCCATCTTGCACCGATTCCACCGCCAGCCGCGCTGGTGACACCCACTGCATGGCACAGGTTCAGGCATGCAGGCTCGAGCGTCTTTATCGCCCATAGCAATAATGTGATGCATATCGCGGGCCACCCGTGGCGGGAGGCTGACGAGCGGGCGCGTGACGCTCGCGCGATGTGTCGGTTGCACGGTAAATCAGCCGGATGGTTTCAATTGTGAAACACCGGCGGCTGGCGTACAAGGCCAGGACGTTCAACTGCCTTTCCATACCGGCGGGCGCCGGTTCACGAACGCATCCACCCCTTCCCGGAAGTCACCGCTGCCGTAGCACAACCGCACCAGGTCATCCGTGTCGGCCACCGACTGCACGGTCTGGCGCCGCAACGCCTCCTTGACCACCGTCTGCGTGACAGGCGCCAGCGCGCCAAGCCGGTCGCATAGCGAGACGACCTCGGCCTCCAGCGCGTCGGCAGCGTACACACCCTCAAGAAACCCGCACGCGAGCGCGGTCTCGGCGTCGAGGATCTGCGCCAGCAGCAGCATGCGGCGCACCGGTTGCAGCCCCCAGGCCGCACGCAGCTTGGCAAGGTTCTGCGCCGACAGCGTATTGCCCAGCGTGCGCGCAATCGGCACGCCAAAGCGGGCCTTGGACGTCGCGACACGGAAGTCGCACGCCGTAGCGATGGCCAGGCCCCCACCCACCGCCCAGCCTTCGATAACCGCTACCGTTGGCATCGGCAGTTGCTCGACAAGGCGGACGCCTTCGTCGATGCGCGCTTCGTAGGCCACCCCGTCCTCGCCGCTGGAGAACTGCTGGAACTGCGCAATGTCAGTACCTGCGACAAAGGCCTCTCCGCCCGCGCCGCGCAGCACCACCACGCGCGCCCCCCCATTGCCTTGCGCTGCAAGCGCGCGGCAATGCGTGGCAAGTTGCTCGTACATGGCCCACGTCATCGCATTGCGCGCGGCGGGACGGTCGAACGTCAGCGTTGCGACCTGCCCCTGCATCGTGAGTGTGACCTGCCCGTCGTTGCCGGGACCGCCTTCCGGCGGCAGCGCGGGCTTCATGATCCGAATGCGCCGGCTACAGCCAGCGACTGTTGTTCGTCCTTCGGGATACCCAGCTCCGCCAGGATTTCTTCCGTGTGCTGGCCGAGCAGCGGCGGCGGGCGCCGTACCTGCTGGGGCGTGCCGCCCATCTTCACCGCGAAGCCGATATTGGGCACCTTGCCCTCGATCGGATGATCGATTTCGATGCGCATCTGGCGGTGGCGGCCGTGCTCGCTGTCGAAGGCCTGCGGGTAGGTCAGGATCGGCCCGGCCGGGATGCCGACGCCGAGCAGGCGCTCGATCCAGTAGTCGCTGCTCTCCTTGACGAAGCTCTCC
The DNA here is from genome assembly GCF_058792255.1 of Cupriavidus sp. CPT47-8839-RL05A. NCBI lineage: Bacteria > Pseudomonadati > Pseudomonadota > Betaproteobacteria > Burkholderiales > Burkholderiaceae > Cupriavidus > Cupriavidus sp. CPT47-8839-RL05A. Next base: position 87,546 of record NZ_JBYTEG010000018.1, read on the forward strand.
TCCAGCATCGCGATCAGTGCCTGCCGGTTGGCCAGGCGCAGCGCCACGGTGGCAAAGCGCTCGTCCGCCAGCAGGTCGGGCCGGTCGAGCGTGTTGCACAGCAGTTGCCACAGCTTCTGGTTGGTGGCCCCCATGACGAAGTAGCCGTCGGCGGACTTCATCGCCTGGTAAGGCGCGCTCATGCGGTTGGCCGTGCCCAGCGGCTCGGGCTCGCGGCCCGTGCCCCAGTATTCGCAGGTGTCCCATACCGAGAACGCCAGCGCGGAGTCGAACAGCGACGCATCGACATACTGCCCCTTGCCCGTCTCCCTGGCGCCGATGTAGGCAGACAGCATGCCGTAGGTCGCGAACAGCGCGCAGCCGATATCGGCCACCGGCACGCCCGCCTTCACCGGCGCGCCGCCCGGGTAGCCGGTGACGCTCATCACGCCCGACATCGCCTGCGCCATCAGGTCAAAGCCCGGCCGCGCGGCCCACGGCCCGCTCTGGCCAAAGCCCGAGATGCTGCAGTAGACCAGCTTCGGATTGATCCTGGCGAGGGTCTCGTAGTCGATCCCCAGGCGCTTCATCACGCCGGGGCGGTAGTTCTCCACCAGGATGTCGGCCGTTTCCGCCAGGCGATACAGCACCTGCCGGCCGGAATCGGTCTTCAGATCCAGCGTGACGCTGCGCTTGTTGCGGTTCATGTTGAGGAAGCCCATGCTGTCCGAGCCCTTCATCTTGAAACCCATCGCGCCGCGCGTCTGGTCGCCGCCATCGGGCGGTTCGATCTTGATCACGTCGGCGCCCAGATCAGCCAGCAGCATGCAGGCGTAGGGCCCGGCCATGACCTGGCTGACGTCGAGCACGCGCACGCCGGCCAGCGGCAAGGTGGAGGCAGGCGCCTGTGCGCCCGAGTCGCGGAAATCTGTCATGGGATGCTTCTTCCTGGATAGATGGATGGGGCAGCGTGCGCGCGTGCGTCGGCTCTCGGCCATTGGCTTGCGGCGCTCAGGTCTCGGCCTTTACGCCGGCGTCCTTCACGACCTTGGCCCACTTGGTGGACTCAGAGGCGATGAAGGCGGCGAACTGCTGGTTCGATCCGCCTGAGTCCTCGGCGCCAAAGCTCTTGAGCCGCTCGGCAACATCGGGCATGGCCAGCACGCGGTTGACGTCGGCGTTCATGCGCTGCACCAGCGCCGGCGGCATGTTCTTCGGGCCCACCAGGCCGTACCACGACGCCGCGTCCAGGCCGGGGAAGCCGGACTCCGCCAGCGTCGGCACATTGGGGTGGCTGGCCGCGCGCTTCAGGCGGGTCTGCGCAATCGCGATCACCTTGCCCTGCTGGATAAACGGCGTGGCGGCGGTCATGGTGTCGAACGCATAGTCGATCTGGCCGCCGATCAGGTCCGCGACCAGCGGGCCCGAGCCCTTGTAAGGCACGTGCACCACATCGAGCCTGGCCTGCAACCGGAACATCTCCAGCGCCAGGTGCTGCGCCGAACCAATACCGGACGAACCAAAGGAGATCTTCCCCGGCTTCTGCCGGCACAGCGCCACGATGTCCGAAACGCTGCGCACCTTCTGTTCCGGACGGCAGGTCAGCATATTGGGCGTGACGCCCACCATCGAAATCGGCGTGAAGTCGGCGCGCGGATCGTACTTGACGTCCAGCAGCGCCGGGGCGATCGCGTGGCTGTTCACATGCGCCATCAGCAAGGTGGTGCCGTCAGGCGGCTGCTTGGCCACATAGGCGGCGGCGATGGCGCCGGTAGCGCCGGGCTTGTTCTCCACCAGCACGCTGGTGTTCCACATGACCCCCAGCTTCTGCCCGATCACGCGTGCCAGCACATCCGTGCCGCCCCCGGGGGCGAAGCCCACCACAATGCGCACCGGGCCGGCGATGTCGGCGGCGCGCACCAGGCTGGGTATCGCCAGCCCGGCCGCTGCCGCCACAATGAATTGTCTGCGCTGCATTGCGTGTCTCCGTCCTGTAGTTATGGAGCCATCATCCGCAATGCACCCGCCGCGGGCTATCGCTATTTGGGGGATTCTGGTTTCGCGTTTTGCGCAAGCACCGCCAGCACGCTGAGCGCCGCCGAGGAAAGTGCCCCATGGGGCCGATGGCACAGCACAAACTGCCGCTGCGCCCAGGCCGCGGCAATGGGCAGCCGCACAAAGCGGCTGCCGGCCGCCACCTCGCGCGCGATCGCCTCCGGCATCACCCCGCCGCCCAGGTTCTGCGCCACCAGCGCGGCCATGCTGTCGAAACCGCCCACGCGCATGCGCATGCGCAGCACGCGGCCGGCCTCTTCCGCCAGCCGCTCCAGCACGATCGAGATCGCCGAACTCTCGCTGAGCACGATCAGGTCGCAGTCCAGCACGTCGTCCGGCGTGACCTTGCGGCGCCGCGCCAGCGCATGGCCGCGCGCCACCACCAGCACCAGTTCGTCGCTCCGAAAGGGCGTGGTCGGCAGGTCGATCACGCCCAGGCTGCCGTCGTAAATGCCGATGTCAACGGTGCCGCGGCGCAGCGACTGCTGGACTTCCGCGCTGTTCATTTCCTGCAGGTCGATGCGCACGCCGGGGCAGGCGGTGGCGCAGCGTTGGATGTCGAAGGGGAGGAACTGGATGACGGCGGATTTGGGCGCGGCTACCCGCACTACGCCCAGGTCGCCGCCGACAAAGGAGGCGGCGTCGTCCTGCATGCGCTGGACGGTGTGGGTGATGCCGCGGGCGTGGGCCAGCAATGCGCGGCCGGCTTCGGTCAGGGCCATGCCGTGGGGCAGGCGTTCGAAGAGGGAGACGCCCAGTTGGGCTTCCAGTTCGAGGATGCGGCGGGACGCGGCTGCGGGGGCCAGGTGGAGGCGTTGGGCGCCGCGGGTGATGCTGCCGAAGTCGGATACGGCGATGAAGAGCTGGACGGTGGTGAGGTCGAAGTGCAGGCGGGTAGTGCGCGAAGGAGCGGTGGACGTCACGATGGTCGGCGCTTAGGTGGGCGGCGTGGCGGGGGGGCAATGGCGATTCTCCACTTATCCAACGACGCAGACAACTATGGATTTCCCACGTAACCTCGCGAGCAAAAACGGCTATCGAATCGATGCCCCGCCAGGCGCCTTACAGCCATGAGGGCCGCGGCGTGATGCCGCATTTCGGAAGGCCGAAGACGGAGTCGTTGCCCAAATCCCCCAAAACCGCAGCCGCTGCCTTGTCACTGTTGTGCGTAGCCGATCCGAGCCGTCGCTAGATACCCCCGCACCGCCGTGACGATGGCATGGACAATGCGGACCTGATTTCCCGGATCACTAACGTAACCCTCGTCTGCGGGATCAACAATGACACCCGCTTCCAACAGCACGGCGGGCATCTCGGCTTTTCGGAGGACAACCAGATCGTCGAAGCGGTAGATGCCGAGATCTGGCACCAGTAACTCCCGTGACTCGCCTTCGATTGGCTCCGCATGATGCAGCGTCGGTGGCCGGCCCAGCTTGTGCATTTCCGCCCCCAGCATCTGCGCAACGGCGAGGCTTTGCGCGTAGTGCGCATTGCGTTGCGACACGAAGATCGAATAGCCGGAAATGGGCCGGGTGGTCCGATATGCATCGTGGTCGCCGACTGCGACCTTTTCGAGGTACTGCAACTGCGCCGAGTCGTGGTGGATCGACAGGAACAGGTCGGCCTGCCGCTCGTTGGCGAAGCGGGCGCGCTCTTCCAGCGACACGTTGTCGCCCGGTCCGCGGGTCAGCACCACCTCGAACCCGGCCTGTGTGAACGCCTGTACCAGCAGCGAAGCGAGGCCGTCGTTGTAGCGGACCTCGCGGATACCACGCACGCCCAGTGCGCCGCCCTGCGCCGGTGTGTGGCCGGGATCGATGACGATGCGGGCCGGACGCGTGCCGATGGCTGGCGGCGAAGCGATGGCGAGGGCGGGCAGGCAAGCTGCCAGCCATGCCAGCAGCGCGCGGCGCCTGGCGGAGATCACCGGCGCCATCGGATCAGTTCCAGGCCTTCTTGGCGATCATGTCGTTGCGGCAGGTGCCCGCCTTGCATTCGCGCACCCGGTCGCGCAGGTATTCAGCACGCTCGCGGTTCACGCGGTAGTTGCAATCCACGTCAATCGCGCCGCCCGACTCGCATGACGCGTCGCGGTACTTGATCCAATCCAGTTGAGTGTCCTTCAGCTTCTGTTTCACGCTGTCTCCAACCATGCCACGCAGTTCGTTGTAGCTCCCGTTCAGTTCCTTGTCGGATTCCAGAAACAGCTTGGCGAAGCAGTAGGTCTTGTCGTAGCTGGTGCGGTACTTGTCGCATTCGTTGGCGGCCTGGGCAGCGACCGGGGCCAGCAGAGCAAGGGTCAGAGTAGAAAGGATGGCTTTCATCGGTTTCGTATGGAGAAAAGGTTGGATTTCCTGCATGCACCCGAGCGATACCGCCTGGCTGGCTGAACGGGTGCGCATAGTGTATCTGCGGCAACTTGCCGCCGCATCTGGTGCTGCCTTTGAACGATACCCTTCCGATGGGGTTTCACATTGTGCCAAGCTGGTATGTCGCCCCCTTTGGAAGGAGTCCGTCCAAGCCAGGCTTGACGAGATTGCGGCAAAGCGGATAGATTGACGAAACCATGAGCCGCCGCCCTGCCTTCCTCATCCTTGATCTCACTGCGAACCAGCCGCAGTGGGGCGCGCGCGCCAAATCCAAAAAACAGTCGCTCATCTGACCGGAGCGTGCTGTTCCGTCAGTTGAGCGACGGAACAGCATCAGTGTAGAAGACGGTCTGCCAATCCCTCCCTTACTGTCTTGAGCACCTCTTGCTCTGTCGCTTGCCTGTGCGGTTTCCGAATCGGTCGATCCGGAGCATGCAATGCAAGAAATGAAGTCTCTCTATCGTGGTATCTGGCTACCCCTGGTCACGCCTTTTCGCAACCATGAGGTTGATCACGTCGCGCTGCGGCGGCTAGTGGCCCATTACCGCAGCAGCGGCTTGGCGGGGTTGGTGGTGTGCGGCAGCACCGGCGAAGCCGCCGCGCTCGATGAGGCGGAACAGTTGGCCGTTCTGGATACCGTGCTGGCCGAGGCCGGGGAGTTGCCGGTCATGATGGGCCTGGCTGGCAACAATCTCCGGGATGTACTGAGCCGTCTGGACAGGATTGACGAACGTCCGCTGGCGGGAATCTTGGCGCCTGCCCCGTACTACATAAGACCGTCGCAGGAAGGATTGAAGAAGTACTTTTGCGAGCTGGCCGATAGATCTACGGCACCGCTGGTGCTGTATGACATCCCTTACCGAACCGGTGTGACGCTCAGCGCCGAAACGCTGCTCTCGTTGGCGGATCACGGCAATATTCGGGGTATCAAGGACTGCGGCGGTAACGCTGAAACCACACAGGCGTTAATCGCCGATGGCCGCCTGGCTGTCCTCGCGGGAGAGGACCACCAACTGCTTGCCACCCTGTGCATGGGCGGTCAGGGCGCCATCGTTGCGTCCGCTCACATTCGGCCTGATCTCTTCTCGGCGTTGTGGCGCGCTGTGGCTGAGCAGCGCTTGAGCGTCGCACGCCGCCTTTTCCATGCCCTAATGCCTCTGATTCGGCTCATGTTTTCAGAACCTAACCCAGGTCCGATCAAGACGTTACTGGCCAGGCACGGGTGGCTGGCTGATGAACTGCGTTTGCCAATGACGTCGGCTTCAACCGTGCTCGCCGAGCAATTGGCAATGACGTGTGAGGCCTTGGACCTGGTACACGCGAATGCGTTGTAATTGCGCAGGCTAGCGCTAGGCGTACGGTCACCACCGCATCCGGCAAAGGGCGACGGATCTATTTCTGGTCAGATCTTGAAATAGATCTGCGCCGGCCGGGCGAACGGTTGCGGGCGTCTCTCTCCTACGCCATTGGTGTCTGCCTGTTTGTAGCGGTGTTTCTCGCGACGGCCCGACGGGTTACGCGTCAGCTTCCTGAGCGGCATAGCGCCGCACAAGTTTGGCCTGCTTCCTCAAAATCCGCGCAGCCTTCCCCGGAATTCTTCGAAGAACTTTTTTTGTTGCCATCGGACTCCTGTTCCCCGGCCTTGCCGTCCTCTCACTGGTAATGGGTGCATTCACTACTACCAGTTTCCAGGTATTGCACAGGGCCTGGTGCGGACTCATGATGGACTACCTTCGCTGAGCCAATAGCGCTGCGCGAAAGCCGGCGCTAGCACTGCTCATCATTCCAGTCTACAAGAGGCACCACATGAAACCCACCCTGATCAGTCTGGAGGCATTTAAGAGTAAGACCAAACTTTCCGGCTTCCGAGGCAGGAGGAAGCTACTGAAAATCGACATGCTGCTGGAAGCATGGGTGACCAATCCACCGCCGACAGCAGATGGGCGTATGCAGCATCTTGGCACCCTCTTGGGTGCGTGTGACGAGTGGATAAAGATTAAGGCGGGGAAAGAATCGACGAACAGCGCGTTGCGAAGCGTTGCTGTGCGGGACCTTCGCAAGCAGGTGCTCTTACTTATGAGCTACGAGCAGTTCGAACGCAAGAAGCAACTCTCCGGCCCCCGCACAGGAGTTCCCCTTCAAGCTGGCTACTCCGTCGAGCGAGTGCTGTTCAATCAAGCCAGGGACCAGTTTCGCCGTGCGGGAACGTATGGATTGGACCAGACGATTTCGCCGGTGGGCGGAAGCTTCGCCCATGATGCTCACACAAGGCAGCCATCTCCGTTGGTCCAAGGTCGACAGTTCGATCAGTTCAGGCCAGAGGACTTCACTGCCTACGAGAAGCTGGCTCCCATCTCAAGCCAAAGCATGTATGTCCACTATATGCGCAAGCATGAGCGCCTTGGAACGATGCTTACCGTGTCAAATGGGCGGCTTAGCCGCAACGGTGCCTGGTATTCGACGCCCAGGGGCATCACGATCTATGCCATGGATCTCTACGGAAACCTGTTCGTGCAGAACAGCACCGAAAACGGGCGCCTGGTCGGCAACGTCAGCTCGCAATTCAATCACTCGTCGCTCAATGCTGGCAATAATGTGATCTGCGCTGGCGAGATTGTGGTCGAAAATGGCATCCTTCGCGAAATCTCCAACGCCAGTGGGCACTATCGCCCTACCAGAGAAAATCTAATCGAATGTCTGCGCGTACTAGCGGATGATGACCTGAACATGGACGAAGCAACAGCGATCGTCCATACGGCTACAGGGGACGAGCGCGATTCTGTCGCCGCCCTTTGCGCGCCGGGGCAAGCGACCGCTCCGACCCCGCCGCCTGGCAGGCCGCGAGCGAACCGCCACGCCCCGCCGCCTCGACTTGAGCCTGCAGCCGAGCCAAGTCGCGGATGGAAGAGTGGCAGGAAGCCAGCGACCGCTCCTCAATCAGAGCCCGTCGCCGAGCCGAGCCGCGGATGGGACAACGGCGGGCCATTGTAAGGTTGAGCCTACAAATGGCTGAGAGCTGGCTAAGCCCCTGGACAGCCGCTTGCGATCGGCCACAGCCAGAGGTGTAGTGCATGGTTCACGCCGCCCGGCTCTTCATCGAGCATGGCTTTGGCGCCACCAGCGTGGAGGCCATTGCCGCCGCCGGCATTTCCAAGAAAACCTACTACACCCGCTCTGCCGGCAAGGCAGAAGTCTTCGAGGCAGCCGTGCTGCGCTACGTGGCCCAGAACGCGAGGCGCGAATCTTCGCACGCGTCCGGCAACGGGTACCAACGCTAATCGTGATTACGCATCGCCATGCGCTGGTCCAGGCGTCCGATCGCGTATATCGCATCGCGAACGGCAAGCGTTCAAGAGCATTCTCTGAGCGTTGCGAACGCCCGACATCAGAACCTCCAGAAGAGGAACTGCCGATGCCGTTGCGCACGGACCGTGCGAGACGGCCGGCTCTCGGGGCCGAGCCGCGCATCGGGATCGATCGCCCGCGCGCGCAACGCCATGTCGTAGAACGCGCCCACCATCGGCAGGGCACTGCGCGCGCCCTGCCCCCAATCGTTGCCGAGCGTCACACGCCCATCGTCGAAACCCACCCACGCGCCCGCGACCAGTTGCGGATGCATCAGGATGAACCAGCCATCCGTGTTGTCCTGCGTCGTGCCCGTTTTGCCGGCCACGTCGGCGCGAATCCCGAAGCGCGTCCGGATACCCGCGCCGGTGCCCCGGCTGACGACGTCGCGCATCACGTCGACGAGCGTTTGCGCTGCACCGGCGGGCAGTGCCTGCTCTGGCGCTGCCTTCGCGAACTCGGCGAGCACCTTGCCGTCGTGATCCTCGATGCGAGTGACCATGCGCGGTTCGATATAGGCTCCGCGGTTCACGATCGTGCTATACGCGGAGACCATTTCCTTGAGCGTGACCGGGCTAGTGCCGAGCGCTAGCGACGGCACCGCTTCGAGCGGACTCTCGCGCACGCCCATCGCGCGCGCGAGCCGTGCGACCTTCTCGGGGCCTTCCTTTTGCATGAGCTGCGCGGTTACGCGGTTGCGCGAATACGCCAGCGCGTCGCGCAGCGTCATCGGCCGGCCGGTGGGCGGTTCCGCATCGGTAGGCCGCCAGACCGCATCCCCGGCCAGTGGAATGACGACGTTCCGGTCTACGATCGTATCGCTCGGCCGCGCCCCGTCCGCGAACGCCGCGCCATAGACGAACGGCTTGAATGTCGAACCCGGCTGACGCCGTGCCTGCTGCACATGATCGAACGGTGCATCGCTGAAATTGCGACTGCCGACCCATGCCTTGATATCGCCGTTGCGTGGATCGATCGCGACAAAGCCGGCCTGGACCTGAGTCTTGCTCCGGCAAAGCGCGCGGACAAAGGCAGGGTTCGTGGCGAGCTTCCTGAGTGCTGCCAGGTCCGATCGGCCAGCATCGCGTGCAGCGCGATAGTCGGGCGTTTGCCGGATGAATGCCTGGAACAGTTCGTTGCCCGGCCAGCAGCCCGTGCGTTCGTTCCAGGCTTCGTTCGCGATCCATTGCAACTGGTTCGCCTGCCAGTCCACCGCCTGCGTTGCCATCGCCTGCAGACGGGAATCCAGAGTCGTGCGCACGACCAGCCCGTCGGCATAGATGTTGTAGCCGTTGCGATCGGCCCACGCGATCAGCCACTTGCGCAGCTGCGCCGAAAAATGCGGCGCAGCGCCCGGTTGCGCGGTCTGCAATGCGAAATTGACGTTGAGCGGTTGTCGCTTCAACCAGTTATAGGCATCGGCATTGAGCTTCCCATACTTATTCATCTGCCCGAGCACGGTATTGCGCCGCTGCACCGCGCGATCGGGATTGAGCACAGGGTTGTAAGTGCTGTTGGCCTTCAGCATGCCGACTAGCGTTGCGCTCTCGAGAATGTCGAGCTGATGGGCCGATTTGCCAAAATAGGTGCGTGCGGCCATTTCCACGCCGTAGGCGTTATACAGGAAAGGCACTGTATTCAGGTACGTCTCGAGGATCTGATCCTTGCTGTACACGGCTTCGATCTTGAACGCCGTGATCGCTTCCCTGAGCTTGCGCGCGAGGGTCGGTGCGCGGCCGATCTCCTCGGGATACAGGTTGCGCGCGAGCTGCTGCGTGATCGTCGAGCCGCCCTGCCGGTCACCGGAAAGCGTATGCAGCGCAGCCGACGCAGTACGCATCCAGTCGATGCCGAAATGCTCACGGAAGCGCCGGTCTTCAGTTGCGATCAACGCTTCCACCATGTACGGCGATATCCGCCGGAGCGACACCCACTCGCGATTGGCCGGTTTGAATTCGTCTATCAGCCTGCCGTCGGCCGACACAATCAACGCTGGCCGGTCGACACGGGCTTTGCGAATGTCTCCGATGCCCGGCGTGAATGGCACGAGCGCAAGCACATATAGCAGGAACAGCGCCGGCAATGCGGCGAGCGTCAGCACGATGCCGCGTCGCGTCGGGTGACGAAGGCGGCGCATCGCGCCGTTGAAACCGCGTCTGGCTATGGTGCTGCCGGCGGCGCAGAGCGGTGGGATGCGTGCGAGCCACCGTGCGCAATATTCACGAAACAACGATACATGGCGGCGATTCACGATGGCGGGCGCTGGCGGAAAGAGCGGGATCGTACCAAAGGGGAAGCGCGCTTTTGATACCAAAGCAGAGCGGTGGCACGTGGCATTAACAGACGATTACATTTGTTTCGGGTGGCTAAGGTTCTGGACATATCGCAGCATCGAGCTGGGAGAGCCTGCGTATGCCTACGTCGGCGTGTCGACGATCAGGACAGAGTTGCTTGCGTCCCGCGGCACGAACGCATGCCACGCTCGCCCAACCCGGATCGGGTGGGGCAGCCTTCGTTACCGGGATAACCCTGTGCCGCAAGTCCGTGCCCGATGGTTCAATCGCTTCTCTTTGCAGCATGACATGACGGAGCATCTCCCGTGAACCTGACCGATACCCTGCACCGATCCCTTCAGCAATCGCCGGAGAAAGTGGCCACGATCTTCCGCGGGCGCCAGCGCACATTCCGCGAGTTCGGTGACCGCGTTGCCAGACTGGCGGGTGCGCTCCAGACCCTGGGCATGGGGCGCGGCGACCGGGTCGGAATGCTTGCGCTCAACTCCGACCGCTATCTCGAATATGCGATGGCCGTCTGGTGGGGCGGCGGTGTGCTGAATCCGGTCAACTCGCGGTGGAGCGTGCCGGAAGTGGTCTATTCCCTCGATGACTGCGACACCGGCATCCTGATCGTCGACGACAACTTCCTGCACATGGCGGATGGCATCCGCACGACCGCCCGGCGCTCACCGATTCTGATCCATGCCGGCGATGGCGAGGCGCCCGCCGGCATGCTGTCGTTCGACACGCTGATTCGAGAAGCGGCGCCGGCCAACGATGCCCATCGCGGCTACGAAGACCTCGCCATTGTGATGTACACAGGCGGCACCACCGGCTTCCCGAAGGGCGTCATGATGACCCACATGAGCCTGTGGACTGGCTGCATCCAGCGCATGGCCGATACGCCGCCAATCCGGAACGGCCGCGTGCTGCACTCCGGCCCCTTCTTTCATATCGCAGCGATGAACCGGCTGCTGATGCAATTCATCGCCGGCGAGACTCACGTCATCGTGCCGTCGTTCGAAGCAGGCGAGGCGCTCGAGACCATCGAACGCGAGGGCATCACGGATCTCGGCCTCGTGCCGACAATGATCCAGATGCTGATCCAGCACCCGGATTTCGGCAAGCGCAACCTTTCCACCCTGCGCCGGATCGGCTATGGCGCATCGCCGATCATTGCATCGGTACTTGAGCAGACATTGGCAAAGCTGCCGGGTGTGGACTTTGCGCACTCATACGGGCTGACAGAGACCATGATTGTCTGCACGAATCCGCCCGAGAACCATGGCGAGGCCGCCCGCACACTCGGCTTGCATCTTTCGGTCGGCAGGCCGGCATACGGACTCGCCGTAAAGATTGTCGATGCCGATGGCGCAGAACTGCCCCGCGGCTCGGTGGGCGAACTGATCGTTCGCGGGCCGAGCGTCACCCGTGGCTACTGGAACAAGCCCGAGGAAACTGCCCGCGCCCTGCGCGACGGCTGGCTCCACACCGGGGATGGCGCATACATGGATGAAGAGGGCCATATCTTCATTGTCGACCGCCTGAAGGACATGATCGTCAGCGGCGGCGAGAACGTGTACTCGGCAGAAGTCGAGAATGCCATTGGCCGCCATCCCGACGTGGCAATGTGCGCAGCCATTGGCATCCCCCATCCGGTATGGGGCGAGTCCGTGCATGCGATCGTTGTTGCCAAGCCAGGTGCAGCGGTGAGCGAAGACGAGATCAGGGAGCACTGCCGGCAGTTCATCGCGGGCTATAAATGCCCGAAGTCGGTGGAGTTCCGTACCGCGATGCCGTTGTCCGCTGCGGGCAAGATTCTCAAGAGGGAGTTGCGGGCGCCGTACTGGGATGGGAAGGGGCGCAACGTCAACTAGCGGAATGGGTGCCCACCTCCCGAACGTGTGCCGGGAAGGCACTTTGTACAACGCTGTATCAAGTAGCACCAACGATACGCTCGCCGACAAATCTGGCCGGGACGTTCTCCATGGACTGCGGATCGTTGATGCTTCGCGCGATCCATCGGTTGAACGCCTCGTCGGAATGCAGAAGCTTGTACCATTCGAGATCGCTATGCCTCGCAGTGCGGATCTCAATCTTCATGAGAGCCCCTTCGCTGGTATTTCCTTCTTGCTTACGCGAACCAACGGTCAATGGCCAACTGACCTGACACTGCGCGGTAGCTCAGATCATCCACACGTTTGCACAGCTCGCGCCAAGTGGTCTCCTCCAGTAGACAGTAATCAAGGAGAATGCCGATCGACCTGATCTCGTTAAGCAGGACCAGAGCAGGGATCGAATGGCGAAACCCCGGGGAGCCATACAACGCTGGCATATAGGCATTGACGAACGCACGCCACAAAGACGCTGAATCGTCTCGGCCTTCGGTCTCGAGCCACCATCCAATGGTGGCCAGGTCAAACCATTGCGGCCCGCATCCACAGTCGTCGAAGTCGAACAACGTGACTCGCCTGCCTTCGATCCGCATATTCGCCATTCGGAAATCGCCATGGCAGAAGCCGATGGGCATACCGGCAGGCGGCCAACCGGCAGCCGCCAAGTGCTTGCAACGGTCCCTGACTGTCGCTGCTGCGCTACCGGCAAAGGCGAACGCTTCGGCCAAACGGTTCAGCGTCCGATATGCCTCACCAAGCTCTGCAATATGTCTGCTTGGTGCGAGCTCGCCCAACGCAGGCTGCGCATGAAGACGCTTCAGCGCGTTCGCGGCTGCAGCGAGATCATCACAGGTCATCTCCACAGGACGTCCCACTGCCGCGTCAAACAAAGCTGCATGACGTATAGCACCGTCCGACAAGGCAAGACGAAAGCGCCTTCCGCCCCGGAGCGTTGAATGTGCACTCGATACTTCCAGCAGATCATCCCGCTCGATTCGCGCTAGCAAACGCAGCTCGGCGTCGATCTCGACTTCGCCTCGTCCATGGGTTCTGTACAGACGAAGGTAGTAGGTCCGATCGGCGGAATCCGTCAGCGAGAATGTTCGATTCACCCCGTGCACGACTTCATGCACTTCGATCGCGTCTATGCCGTAGACGGTTGCGACGGCCCGCCGCACCATTGCGACGTCGCCAGCCGATTTGGTTTCGTGATCAATGGTCATGGCCTATGCGACCTGTCTCACGGCAAGGACCGGGGAGCGCCCTACGGATCGATAGACTATCGGATCGACGCCCCGCGACTCGGCCTGCAGCCGTGGATGCCGTTCGGGACGATCGATGCGGTGTCTGCATCAAAGTAGATGCCATCGTATCTGTCGCCGGTGTAGAAGAGCATGTTAATCAGCTTGCGCTTGAACCGCCCCCGCAACCGGACGACGGGGCTCATGCAGTCATTGCGTGAGGCGGTGCTTGGGTCCACGTACTTGATAAGCGGCTGGTCAGAGCCCTTGTATAGAACAACGACATCCCAGCCAATGAACCGCGTCGGGGTATCGTTCTCGTTATCGAACGTTCTGGCTTGCATCTGGCCACCCTCTCCACCAGCCTTTAGCACCCGGTACTGTACGTAGCAGTCCCCGCAGGCGTACTGCATGTAGATGACATCGATCGTCGTATTGTCGCTTGAGAGCGAGAATGGATATAGGAGTACGGCCAGGACTCCGGCACCCATTAGCAGCACCGAAGACAGGGCAAGGCCGGGTATCTTGCAAGCAAATTATTTCATTTGTCTGGCCTCCTTTTGTACAAGAAGGTCCCTCCAGTCCCGGGATTGGTTTCTACCGGATTGGCTGTGGCCCAAGGCAACACGGATGCGGACAGGCCGGTTGAAATGCTACATAGACCTCGCTTACTGGACCCACGCTCTTACCACTGGTCCGAAGCTCAAGAATCGCGGTATCGATTTCCGAATGCTCGATCCGCTCCGGCACCAGACCGATGGCCCCCAAAGCTGCCTTGGCGCTTTCCAGGCGCATCATGGCTAGATTCATCGATGGCCGTCCGCTGTATGCTCGCCTGACAAAGACGGCATATTGCCCTCCACTGGGAAAGCTCTCTTCATTCTTGCGTTCCACTCGGCCAGCTTGCGGACTTCCGCTGCCGGCAAGACGCTGTCGGCGTTGCCAAAGCTGAGTTCGTGCTCGAGGCCGATCAGCGCGCAAGGGAATGTGGGGCTGCACCACTTGAACAGCAGGGCAGCGGTGAGTCTTCGCAGCATGATCAATCTCCGATGTTGACGATATAGCCTGCAATGTTGTTCGCATCGGCGATGCAGAACTGATCGCACATCCGGGCCTTCATCTCGAAGTTGCGCAGAAGCTCTATACGCGGTGTATTTAGTGCTGTCTTTACGGCAGATCAACATCCCGAAGATGCGTGGGGGTACCCCGGCACTGCGTTGATCGGGCGCCGCGGAAGATGTTCTCTCTATTGACGTCGCAACGTTCGCGCGGTTCTATCCCATGGTGGCGCTCTGTCACGCTTGATGGAGCTTCTTCCAGCCGAAGGGAACCAATGCCAGATATTCGTTACGCACTAAAGAATGGCGACCCAACCACTACAGGTGGCCAACTCATCGCCCATACAAACCACATGATCCACCATGGCGTGAGCGTCGGCGTGGAAGGGGACATTGCGACGTGTCCGGCCTGCAAATCAACCGGATCGGTGATGAACGATTGCTACCCGGCTTTCGACATTCTCGGCAAACAAATCCTAGTGAGTGGCGCCCGCGTCAATTGCAGGTGCGCAAACAGGCCCGTCGTTCTCCATACCCAGCACGATTTCACGATCGAGGTCTCTCGCAGCGGGTACGGCCAAGCACAGATTGCGAGTAACGCTGTCCATGGCGGAGCATCTGAAGATAGTGTTTTGGGGCTTGCATATGACGAGCGCTATGTTATTCGCGACGGGAGCTCGCAGGATCCAGTTCCGAATATTGCTTACGCGATCAAGCGAGGAAATGGTGAAGTTGAACATGGCACGACAGATGCCGATGGCCGTACCCACCTGCTATCAAGTGTCGCGCAATCGGAAGACGTCGCAATTTATGTGGAAGGATGAGCATGACCAATACGATCATTTCCCCAAACGGCAAGCGGATGACAAAGGTCGCCACGCGCACGACTACACCTGCCAGTAATGACGAACCGAAGTCAGTCTATATCGAGCGAGAGTACGTAGAAGTGTTTGTCTTCGATAGCTTGCCACGCCCTGCCTCCGCCTTCGGACACGTTGCAATAGGAATCGACGGTACGGTGTACAGCCGAGCGCATGAACGGTACTACAAGGGCTCGCTTTCGGAATACCTTAAGAGCAATACGCAAAGGGTCAAGCGCGATGTGGCTGGGCTGTACCTATGGGTTACCCCGCGCGAGAAGACCATTCTCCGCGATGAACTGGACAGACGGGTGATGGTAGACGCAGAGTATAGTGTGCTCAATAACTCATGTAGTTCGAATGTCGCGGATGTGCTGGAGATGATTGGCATCATGGCGCATGACCCCCGCTATTTTCCGACGCCAGTATCCCCTGCGGAGTTGCTCGCCGCACTGGAAAAGTCAAACAGGCTTATCGAACGTAGGTTCTACGGGAAGGGTTACGAGGGTGGCGCGTCCGGCAATTGGTAGGGTATTCATCTGGAGTGCATGTGCTGCTGCGTTGTGCCTCGCATACGCTTGGTTCAGCGGCTATGTCATCGACGTCGCGGGGCGAACGGCAGTAGCCCCCGTTCCGCTGCACGATAACCCGCTTGACGTATTGCAGCGGCACGGGCCTTTCAAGGGAACCGCTCCGCCGGGCACACGATGCCGACTGGTCAACGTCGAGACGAAAGCTGTAGTTTCCTACCGGATGAAATGCGGCAACCTCGACGGTTGGACCGATGAAGCCGATTCGTTTGATCCACCACTGGGAATTGGTCTGTTCGGAAGCGCTGAGTGATTCGCCGTTCTTGGTCGACTCCCTCGCCCGCCCCCGGCTGTCGAACACTTGGGTGTCTTCCAGTGCGTTGCCCCTACCCCACCAGCGCCCGAAACTCCCGCGCCATGGCAGGCACCACCTGACTGGCGCACCGGGCAAGATTGACTTGCATGGCCGTGCCGGCGACATCCAGAAGGATCGGGTCAATGCTGTAATCGCGCTGATCCAGCCATACCAGCACATCCAGCAAGTGCCAGAGTGTGGTGCTGCCTTCATGCACCGGCGCCGGGAAAGACTCGGGATAGCCGATCATCAACTTGCGCATGTTCTGGCGGGACATGCCGACGGCATCGGCGATATCGGTGAGTCCCACCAGATCGGGAACCGCTTCGATCAGCGTCGCGGACGGCATGGCGCGCCGGGCATCGGCAAGGGCGCTTACCATGGCCGACTTAGCGGAATCTGCCTCGCGGACAAATGACAACGCCACGCGTCCTGGCAGGCCGGTACCCACGAGTGCGTCATCACAACCTGCCTCGCCCAGGCGTTCGGCCAGTGCTTCGATGTCGTGGTCGACCTGCGACAGCAGGAATCTGAAAGTGAAGGCGTATTCCATGGCTATTTCTTGGTCTGCAATGTATGGGGCGTCGTCATTCACGCAGCGGCATTCCTTGTTATTGCGGGGGCAATAGAGGCGACCTTAGGCGTGCCCGCTCTTCATTCACGTCGAGAAGATCGTCACACGCCGATCCTCAGGATCACGAGCAAAGCAGCATGTGGCGCGTCGGCGCGCGTACGTGCTTGCCAAAGACATTCACCAGCCGTCCGCCCCTGATCTCGTCACAGACCATAGCCGTGCGCCCCATCGCCACGCCCCGGAGGTTCAACGCAGCGCTGATCGCAAGGTTCGGCGGATTGAACCGCGTCCCCTCCAGATGCGAAATCCGTGCCGGGTGACGGGCCTCAAATCATGTGCACCATTCCAAGAACTCGGCCGCGCCGACCCATGTCGATATGTCATGCAGCAACACGACACCGTCGAGCGAAGCCGAGGTCCACGACACTCCTGATACTTGGATCAGTGCCGGATAGGTTGTGGCCCCGGACAACAAGCATGTGGGCATCTGGGGTTGATCGCAATAGCGGCAGTATTGATGTAGCGGACTACCTGCGGCTTCAGGTCCGTTCTTGCCAGGTGCGCTGGGTCAACGCTTCTCTCGACAACTCTGGACACCTGGATATCAGCCACCCCGACGCCGAGGTTCCGGAGGGCTTCCATTAGGTGTATCCGCCGGATTTCCGCAAGCCGAGCGGGTACGCCCGCAGCTTTGTTTGCCTGGACCTCAACGTAGAACTCGCCCGCATTTGGAAACCTGAGCCTCAGTTCAGACCGCCAGTCGGCCAATCGCAGCATCTCTTGCGCAGACAAACGAGAAGCACCCGGCTCGAAGATGGGATCCAACTCCAGGTTACCCAAGCTGCAGCCGAAGGAAGGTATGGGCGTGGCAAGCAGGAGTGCCAACAAGACGAGAATCCTCTTCATTGCTGCCTCCAAATCGGCTTATCCCCGTTCCAGTTCGGGATGTTCACCACGTAGGCGGCAATATTGTCGGCATTGCTCAAGCAGAACATATCGCGGGCAGCCGCCCGCTCCTGCGAGCGCGTCATACTGTACCAGTGGTCATCTGTATTCATCGCAGCGGGAAAATGCGACACCTCGTGAATCAACGTTACCAGCTTGGAGTCCTTTGCAAGAGGCATGCCGTCATAGCGATTGTTTTCATCTGGTTGGGAGCAGAATATGTCGCCGATGAAGATCGTGTAGGTACCGTCCGGCTTGCAAACGCTCGCAGAAGCGGGAATTTGCCCTGACCCGGATCGTGGTACACATCCGACCCGCGCAAGCGCTTCGGGCGTGCTTCGCTCGTAGTTCTTTGCCGTCAAGCCTTTCATAATTTCGCGGATCCGGACGAGACCGTCGAGCAGGGTAGTTCGCGTTTCGGGCAATGCAGAGCCGAACCATAGACTGACCTTGTCCTGATCCGCACGGCTCCATCGCTCAAGTTCGCCGAGGCGGTCGCCTAAAAGGCGAACCGCCTTATCACGAAGCCGACTCATTATCTTGTGGAACATTTCATTGCTCATACTCGGGCAGATCCTTGCCTCGTCCGAAGTGTGCTCGTTGCCGGTAACGCCTTCCGAAAGCTTGTTGAATGTTTGCGGCGCGTTGGCTTCTTTCCATGACGCGCCTGCAATGGATGTTCCTTGATTCACCTCTATGGTGAAGTTGTTTTGGGAAGGAATGACAAATGGCTTAACGGCACAAGAGCAATACACCCGCGCCCCTTCGACGAGTATCTGCTTGCCCATCAGGTCAAAGGCCGGATAGCAGTCATTGACCACCCTTCCACCCATTTTGCACACAGGGCACGTGGCGAAATCTCCGTCCACGGCTACACGAACGTTGTGGTGCCACATGTCGCCGGTACCGATGAGCGTTCCGCCGGTACTTGTCGCGTCCCCGTCTCGGAGTGCATTTCGAACATCAGCCATGGTCCTCTCCTTTTGTCGTTGGGCTGAGGTTCTATACGTGGCGTACGTAGTGCTGTCTTTACGGCAGATCAAGATCCCAAAGACACGAGGGGCGCGTCAGCACTGTGTTGGCCGGGGGCGCCGCGGGTGATGGAGCCATGGTCAGAGGTCGCGATAACACGTTGGCTCGTTGGCGGGACGATGTCGGACATCGGCTAGCGCATATTTCCCGCTCCACCATTCGGCGGATTCCCTGCCCTTCTCAACTGATAAACAATCGCCATCTGTAACCATGATCCCTTGCATGACCGCCGGTCAGCTTGGGAACGCGCTCGACGGAGACGATTCATGTCTGTAACAGCCATTTGTAGGGAACAGCAGGAATGGGCAGCGAACCGGGGCATCGCCTTTGACGCACGCGGTTATGTCTCCCATCTGGACCTGAATCTGATGCGACCACTTTCGCCAGCAACGTTAGCGGCGTTTGCAAATGGCAATGGTGGCGAGCTGCTGGAGCGTGGAGACAGGCCGGCAAAGATGCGAGCCTTGCATTCGTCTTCTGCGCTGGCCGCGAACATCTTCGATTTCTGGACCGATTGCGCGGATGCCACGCCATTGATGAAAGCGCTGGCGCTACCCTCCTGCTCCACCGCAGCGTTATTCGAATCCAAACTTTCCACCGGCGTCGACAGTCACGCCAACCTGGATGTGTGCCTGCCACTGGCGAACGGCGTCATGGCCGGCGTGGAGAGCAAGTTCACGGAATGGCTGCGTGGCAAGGCAACGCAGGTGGGTGAGGCGTTCAGGCCGCCATACCTTGCAAAAGGGCGTCGGCGCTGGGAAGAGGTCGAGTTGCCGCGGGCACAGGCGCTCGCAGAAGCCCTGCAAGACGGCCGGGAAGCGTTCCGGCACATTGGCGCGCCTCAGCTACTTAAGCATGCCCTTGCGCTTGCTCGTCAGTACGGAGACCGTTGGGTGCTGCGGTACGTGTACTTCGATTGGCCGGGACCACACGGCGAGCGTCATCGGGACGAGATCCGGAGGTTCCAAGGGCTGATTGGCGATGAACTGAGGTTCAAAGCCATCAGTTACCAGGCGATCTTCGGGGAGCTTTGTTCAGCTTGTCGGCCAGAGTATCGGACCTATCTCGACTATTTGGGGGAAAGGTACTTCCGACAGTCGATGGACTAGATGACTGGGAACTGCTGGCATCGGGACGTGGGTTGCGGTAACACAATGCAGAGTCGTCTCATTGGCGGCAGTATTTGCAACTCTTAGCCTTGCCGTTGGTGCTGAACACACCACTCGCAACGGCCTCACCGCACCCGACAGACTGCGGTGTTTTCTCGTCCATAGCTTCCGCTAAGGCCGGGTAGCGCGCATCGATACAAGACCCGAAAGGGGAAACATGCGGGCCGTTTGCGAGCGGTGTTCACGTACCTGGCCGCCCTCTGAGCAGGGGCGAACTTAACAATCTTCGCAAGGATTGTCATGACGAAACGAAATTCGCCAACACCCATTCGCACTGTCAAGATTAGCCGCTCCTACTTTCCCGTCGTTCCAGACAACAGCAATGGCTTTACCGGCCTGCGGGCAATTCCGTGGATTCGACTGCGCGGTGTTTGGTTAGAAAAGGCAGGGTTCAATGTCGGGCAATCGCTGAAGGTCAAAGTGCTACGCAAACGCATTATGATCTGGGTGGCGTAGCAGCGAGGTCTAACTGGCGCGGGCAAAACGGCTGTCGGTGACCCCAAAGCCGTCTGCCTACAAAAGAAGCGTACATTGGGGCAAAAGGCTCTGCCCCCGCCCCTCATGTCTCGCCAATGCCAAGTTTAGATTTGTACGCGAAACGCAGGGTAAAACGTGGCAAGGGGATTATCGACGGCATCTGGATCTTGGAGGGCTCGCCTGACATGGCTGGCGACCTGCGCGACGTATGATTGCAACTGTGGGACTAGGCTGTAGATATCAGTGGTGTCGATTGCGATTGTCCGCATCTGATTTACATCGAATGGAATTCTGTCGGCAGTACGAATGATCTGTACGACTGGCAAGCGAGCGGCATGGCGAACTGCAAGTTCGTAGAACACATTCGGGTTGTGGAACGAAAGATCAACCACGACAAGCCGGGCTCGCAAGAGATAGTCAAAAACCTGACGAGTGATGGTGCCTGGCTTGTCAATCTGATCAGCGCGGACAACAGTGAGTCCAAATCCTTCAAGAGCAGGCTCTACGATAGAACCCAGCATCAGGTCCGAGTGCTTTCGTTCGTCAGAGCCCGCAGATCCGATAGGAGTTATGTAAAAGCAAGCAGTCTCATACCGCGCTTGATCGGACGTCACCAACGCCCCCGAGGTCTCTGCTCCTATCGCGAAGCCGCTCCCTTGACTAGCAGCCGATCGCACTTGCTGAGTAACACTCGCCTGTGGGAGTGAGTCAAGATAGTGGTCGATCGTGATAATTCGCTCAGCACCCGCGAGAGATTGCAACAATCCCACATCGCGAAGGTTAACGGTGAAAGTTTCGACCGCTTCATCAGCGAGATCGCTGCTGATTCCCTGAGCCTTCACGACATCGATCAACGCTCCCTTAGGCGGAAGCTTACCCCCCACAAAGTCTTCGTACAGCTTCTTGAATACGGGAATGTTCTCCAGCGCCAGAAATATCCGCGCCTTCGCTCGCTCGCGTTGAGGCTGATCTAGGTCTACGACCTTAACCCCCTCGGGGGTGAGTTCAAGTACCTCCGCTTGGTAGCCGCCCTTGGTCAGACCGTACTTCCCTGAGTTAGTAATCAACTGTCGCGAAGGGCCACTATCTGGTGATTTGCCTATATGGTCGAACAGAGAAATCTTTCGAACTGAACGACCCGCCCCGAACTCGTACATCTGCTTTGCGAAGAGTACAGCCTCCTCGAATGGGCAAGCAGGGAAAGGGCGTGAACCGCGAGCGGCCTTCTTTTGGACGGCTGCCGCAACTCGGGCGTTATGTTCTGCGATTGGATCCGATTTTAGTGATTTCGATACCTTCGGCACAATCTTCTTCGCTGCCGATCGAGTCCCTCTATCGGTCGCTTCTCTCACCCCATCACTTGCCGTTTGATCAACATCTTTTGCTGCCATACTGGTCCGCTCTCCCAATAGGAAAATATCGCCCCACCTTGACCAACAGCATACGACATCACGGGTGGCAATATGCAAAATTCGTCTAGCATCCTGAACCGATTGTTAGCGGACCTAGACGCTCCGACTGCGTTCTGATTTGATGGGTAGGCTTGAGGCGCCAAGAACCTGATTTTCGCGAAGGCCCACTTCTAGTCGATAGCGCCGTTTAATCTCCAGTCGCAAAAATGGGAGCCATTGCCCCCATTTTCGTCCTGAATTTAGCCTATTCACTAACTGAAATAAAACAACCTCAATCCCAGCTCAACGCCCCACCCGTCTGATACTCAATAACCCGAGTCTCAAAGAAGTTCCGTTCCTTCTTCAGATCGATCATCTCGCTCATCCACGGGAACGGATTCTCTTCATTCGGGAACAGCTGATCCAGGCCGATCTGCTGGCAACGACGATTGCAGATAAACCGCAGGTAAGACTTAAACATCGGCGCATTCAGACCCAACACGCCACGCGGCATGGTGTCCTCAGCATAGCGATATTCAAGATCAACAGCCTTCTTGAACAACTCCGTGATCTCAGCCTTGAACTCCGCCGTCCAAAGATGCGGATTCTCCAGCTTGATCTGGTTAATCAGGTCAATCCCAAAATTGCAGTGCAGCGACTCATCCCGCAGGATGTACTGATACTGCTCCGCCGCCCCAGTCATCTTGTTCTGCCGCCCCATCGCCAGGATCTGCGTGAAGCCCACATAGAAGAACAGCCCTTCCATGATGCAGGCGAACACGATCAGGCTCTTCAGCAGCTTCTGGTCGTTTTCCGGCGTGCCGGTCTTGAACGACGGATCGGTCAGCGTGTCGATAAACGGGATCAGGAACTCGTCCTTGTCGCGGATCGACTGCACTTCGTGGTACGCGTTGAAGATCTCGGCTTCGTTCAGGCCAAGCGATTCAACGATGTACTGGTAGGCGTGCGTGTGGATGGCCTCTTCAAAGGCCTGGCGCAGCAGGTACTGGCGGCATTCCGGCGCGGTGATCTGGCGGTAGGTGCCCAGCACGATGTTGTTGGCGGCCAGCGAGTCGGCGGTGACGAAGAAGCCGAGGTTGCGCTTGATGATGCGGCGCTCGTCTTCGGTCAGGCCGTTGGGGTCTTTCCACGTCGCGATGTCGCGCGACATGTTGATTTCCTGCGGCATCCAGTGGTTGGCGCAGCCGGCCAGGTACTTTTCCCACGCCCACTTGTACTTGAACGGGACGAGCTGGTTGACGTCGGTCGAGCCGTTGATGACGCGCTTGTCGGCGGCGTTGACGCGGCGGTTGCTTTGCGCGGCGGCGGCGTTGGGGTTGTTGCCCAGGACGCCGGCTTGCGTGGCGCTCGGCGGCAGGACGCCTTGCTGGTCAGCGGTGGCAGCCGATGCAGCGGGTTGCAGGGCAGGCTGCGGTGCGGCCTGCGGAGTGGCTTGAACGTCGTCGTCCCAGCTCAGCATGATGTGGTTCTCCGTGATTCGGTTTGGGGGGCGCGGTGGTTGGTCAGGTTTGACGCTTCACTTCGTTGATGCGCCGGCCCTCACCCCCGCCCCTCTCCCGCATGCGGGAGAGGGGAGCAAACAGGGGGTGGATTTTTGCTCTGTAGTCTTTTTTTGCCTTACTGGCAGGCTTCGCACTCTTCGAAGCCGGGGTCGCCCGGGCGCATCGTGCAGACCGCGCCTTCCGCTTCCGGCATGGCCGGGGCCGATGCGGCAGCGGCGTCCATAGCGGAGCTGCTATCGCTGCCCGACGACACCGCGTTCAGCGAGCCGCGCGACACGGTGGACTTCTCCACGTGCGTGGCAGCCATCGTGCGCAGGTAATACGTAGTCTTCAGGCCGCGCAGCCAGGCGAGCTTGTAGGTGTCGTCCAGCTTCTTGCCCGAGGCGCCGGCCATATAGATGTTCAGGGACTGGGCCTGGTCGATCCACTTCTGGCGGCGGCTGGCAGCTTCCACCAGCCAGGTCGGCTCGACTTCGAACGCGGTGGCGTAGATGTCGCGCAGGTCTTGCGGAATGCGGTCGATGCGCGACAGCGAGCCGTCGAAGTACTTCAGGTCGGCGACCATCACTTCGTCCCACAGGCCGCGTTCCTTCAGGTCGCGCACCAGGTAGTCATTGACCACGGTGAACTCGCCCGACAGGTTGGACTTGACGTACAGGTTCTGGAACGTCGGCTCGATGCACGCGGACACGCCGATGATGTTCGAGATCGTGGCGGTCGGCGCGATCGCGATGCAGTTCGAGTTGCGCATGCCGTGCTGCTTGATGCGGGCGCGCAGGCTGTCCCAGTCCATGGTGCTGGACAGGTCCACGTCCAGGTAGCCGCCGCGCTCTTCGGCCAGCAGCTTGAGCGAGTCCTGCGGCAGGATGCCGCGGTCCCACAGCGAGCCGGTGTAGGTCTCGTAGCGGCCACGCTCTTCGGCCAGTTCGGTGGAGGCCTGGTAGGCGTAGTAGCACACGGCTTCCATCGAGCTGTCGGCGAACTTCACCGCGGCGTCGCTGGCGTACGGCGTGCGCAGCACGTGCAGGCAGTCCTGGAAGCCCATGATGCCCATGCCGACCGGACGGTGGCGCAGGTTGGAGTTGCGGGCCTTCTCGACAGCGTAGTAGTTGATGTCGATGACGTTGTCGAGCATCCGCATGGCGGTGCGGATGGTCTTCTGCAGCTTGGCGTGGTCGAGCGCGTACGAACCATCAGCCTGCTTGGCCAGGTGGGCGACCAGGTTGACCGAGCCCAGGTTGCAGACGGCGATCTCGCTGTCATTGGTGTTCAGCGTGATTTCCGTGCACAGGTTGGAGCTGTGGACGACGCCGACGTGCTGCTGCGGGCTGCGGATGTTGCACGGATCCTTGAAGGTGATCCACGGGTGGCCGGTTTCGAACAGCATGCCCAGCATCTTGCGCCAGAGCTGCATGGCCGGGATCTTCTTGAACAGCTTCAGTTCGCCGCTGGCGGCCTTGGCTTCGTAGCCGAGGTAGGCCTGCTCGAACGCCTTGCCGACCTTGTCGTGCAGGTCCGGGCAGGTGGACGGCGAGAACAGCGTCCATTCGCCGTTTTCCATCACGCGCTTCATGAACAGGTCCGGAATCCAGTTGGCCGTGTTCATGTCGTGGGTGCGGCGGCGGTCGTCGCCGGTGTTCTTGCGCAGCTCCAGGAATTCTTCGATGTCCAGGTGCCACGTTTCCAGGTAGGCGCAGACGGCGCCCTTGCGCTTGCCGCCCTGGTTCACGGCCACGGCGGTGTCGTTCACCACCTTCAGGAACGGGACCACGCCCTGGCTCTTGCCGTTGGTGCCCTTGATGTGCGAGCCGAGCGCGCGCACGTTGGTCCAGTCATTGCCCAGGCCGCCGGCGAACTTGGACAGCAGCGCGTTTTCCTTGAGCGCTTCGTAGATGCCTTCCAGGTCGTCCGAGACGGTGGTCAGGTAGCACGACGACAGCTGCGAGCGCTGGGTGCCCGAGTTGAACAGGGTCGGCGTGGACGACATGAAGTCGAACGACGACAGCAGCTGGTAGAACTCGATGGCGCGCGCTTCGCGGTCGGTTTCGTTGAGGGCCAGGCCCATGGCGACGCGCATGAAGAATGCCTGCGGCATCTCGATGCGGGTCTCGTCGATGTGCAGGAAGTAGCGGTCATACAGCGTCTGCAGGCCCAGGTAGTTGAACTGGAAGTCGCGGCCGGCGTCCAGCGCGGCGCCCAGGCGGGCCAGGTCGAAGGTGGCCAGCTTCTCGTCCAGCAGCTCGGCCTTGATGCCGCGCGCGATGAATTTCGGGAAGTACTCGGCGTAACGCGTGGTCATTTCGGCCTGCGTCACTTCGGCGCCCAGGATTTCCTTGCGGATGGTGTGCAGCAGGATGCGGGCAGTGACCTGGCTGTAGTCCGGGTCCTTTTCGATCAGGGTACGCGCGGCCAGGATGGCGGAGTCGTACACCTGCGTCATCGGCACGCCTTCGTACAGGTTCTTGAGCGTTTCCTTGAGGATCGGCTCGGCGCTGACGGCCTTGCCCAGGCCGGCGCAGGCGGTGTCGAGCAGGTCGTGCAGGGCAACGATGTCCAGCGGCTTGGTCACGCCGGCGTCGGTCACGTTGACCGACACGCCGCCTTCCTGCACGCGGGCCACGGCCTCGGCGCTGGCGCTGGCGCGCTCTGCCTTGCGCTTCTCGCGGTACAGCACGTAGGCGCGGGCCACTTCATGCTCGCCCGAGCGCATCAGCGCCAGTTCCACGTGGTCTTGCACGTCTTCAATATGGATGGCGCCGCCGTTGGGGCGGCTGCGCACCAGCGCGCGCACGACGTTGTCAGTCAGTTGCTCGACGATCTCGCGCACACGCGCGGACGCGGCGCCCTGCCCGCCGTTCACGGCGAGGAAGGCCTTGGTCATGGCAACGGCGATCTTGGACGGCTCGAAAGCCACCACGGCGCCATTGCGACGAATGATCTTGTGATCCGGGTAGTTCGTATTGGCGGCGTTGGCGGGGGTCTGCTGCGCGGTCGGTGCGATACCGGCGGCGGCGCCACCCGTGGTGATTTCGTTCTGGGCCGTTTGCATGAGAACTCCTGTTTTTACCCTGGAAATAAGAGACAAAAGAGTCCCTGGCGAAATGCGGCGAAAAGAACGTCCCTCCCGGCGTGAAGTCGGGGGCGGACAGACTGCCTTTGCGTGGACATTTCGCCAGGGACTCTTGTGATTCGCTGGCCTTAGCGGGCGGTTTCGAGACGATGCACGAACTTCGTGATCCCTGACTCACCCTTGGGCCGGCTCCCCGGTTTGACTACTAGATATAGTGTGTGATGCGTGAAACTGGGCTAAGTATAGTGAAACGAATCCGAATGACCAGTCTTGACAAGCGCTTTTTCGGGGGCGGTGGCGCCGATGCGGCAACGCCACATGCCCGCAAGCCTAGTACTCGCAAGGGTTTTCGTCAGACCGTTCGCAACTGCACATTTCACAAAAATTTTTTTGATTGTTGCGACGTTGCGATAGCCCCACCCGGAGGTGGGGCATGTGCGCCGGAACGGGGCGCACGGGGATGGGGAATGAGGTTAAGGATTCGTCACCTGGCCAGCCGCGCCCGGGCACTGGTAGGGCAACATGCCCGGCGCCACGCCCGCCTGCCTGGCAAAGCGCGCCCAGTCGAAATGCGGGCCGGGATCGGTCTTGCGCCCCGGGGCGATGTCGCTGTGGCCGGCAATCGCGCGCACCGGGTAGGCGGCCAGCAGCGCGGGCACCAGCGCGGCCACGGTGTCGTACTGGGCCAGGGTGAACGGCAGGTCGTCGCAGCCCTCGATCTCGATGCCGATGGAAAAATCATTGCAGCGGGCACGGCCGAAGAAGTCTGACTGCCCGGCGTGCCAGGCCCGCTGCGTGCATGGGACAAACTGCACCAGCTCCCCCTCGCGGGTGACCAGGAAGTGCGCGGACACCTGCACCTGGTGGATGGTGGCAAAGAACGGGTGCTTGTTGGGATCGAGCCGGTTCTGGAAGAAGGCCTCGATGTCGCCGCTGCCGAACTGGCCAGGCGGCAGGCTGATGTTGTGCAGCACCACCAGGTCCACCGGCATGCCGGCCGGGCGCGCGTCGAAGTTGGGCGACGGCACGCGGCGCGCGGCGGGGACCCAGCCGTCGGCATCGGGCAGGTAGCGGTGCGCGGGCTTGGTCATGGCGTGCCCTCGCCTTCCACGGTGCTACGGTCGGCGGCGTCCATGGCTTCGCGGATGCCCAGTTGCTGGATGCGGTAGCGCAGCTGGCGCAGGTTCAGGCCCAGCAGCGGCGCGGCCGCGGTGCGGTTGAAGTTGGTCTGCGCCAGCGCCTGCAGGATCAGCTCGCGCTCCACGGCTTCCAGCCTGGCTTGCAGGTCGATCGGGAAGACGATGCCGCGGCAGGCGCGTTCGGCGGGATCGCCGGCGGGCTCGGGCTCGGGCGCGCTGGCCGGGGGCGGCTCTGCCGGGGCCGGCGCGGGCGCGGCGGCCGGCGGCACTGGCGCCCACATGCCTGCGGCGCCCCAGGGGGCGGAATAGTTGGTGGGCGCCATCGCCGGCGCCGGGGCATGCATCAGCCCGGCGCGCTCGGCGCCGGCGTCCAGCGGGCCCAGGTCGGCCAGCTCGATCTCTTCGCTCTCGGCAAAGGCGTAGGCGCGCTCCAGCAGGTTCTCCAGCTCGCGCACATTGCCGGGGAAGGGATAGGCCACCAGCCGTTGCAGCGCCGCCGGCGACAGCCGCCTGGGGCGCGGGTCGCCGTAGCGCACCGCCAGGTGGTCCAGGATGGCGTGCGCCAGCACCGGGATGTCTTCGCCGCGCTCGCGCAGCGTGGGCATGCGCAGCGCCAGCACGTTCAGGCGGTAGTACAAGTCCTGCCGGAACTGGCCGGCCGCCACCATCGCCGCCAGGTCCTTGTGGCTGGCGCACATCACGCGCACGTCGACGGCGTCTTCGCGGCTGGCGCCGATCTTGCGCACGCGGCGCTCCTGCAGCGCGCGCAGCAGCTTGACCTGCATCGGCAGCGGCAGGTCGGCCACCTCGTCGAGCAGCAGCGTGCCGCCGTTGGCGGACTGGAAGAAGCCGCCACGCTCCCCGTCGGCACCGGTGAAGGCGCCTTTGACATGGCCGAAGAACTCGGACTCCATCAGGTTCTCGGGGATGGCGCCGCAGTTGACGGCGATAAACGGATGCGCGGCGCGCCCGCTGGTGGCGTGGATGGCGCGCGCGGCGCGCTCCTTGCCGCTGCCGGATTCGCCGCTGATCACCACCGGCGCCATGCTGCGCGCCAGCCGCGACAGCGAGCGGCGCACCTCCTGCATGGCGGCGGAATGGCCAGGAAGCAGGGCGGCGGCGCGGTCTGCGGCCTGCTCGGCCGCGGCGGCTTCGGCATCGGTGCTGTCGCGCTGCTGGCGGCCCAGCGCGTTCAGCACCAGGCTGCGCAGCTGCTCCAGCGAGACCGGCTTGGCGATGTAGTCGAAGGCGCCGGCCTTGAGTGCTTCCACAGCGTTGTCGGCGCTGCCGTAGGCGGTGATGACCGCCACCGGGATGCGCTCCGGCGCGGCCGACAGCTGGCGCACGATCTCGATGCCCAGGCCGTCGCCCAGGCGCATGTCGGTCAACACCAGGCTGTAGCGGCCCTGCGCCAGCTTCTCGCGCGCCTCGGCGAGCGACCCGGCCAGCACCACGTCATGGCCCATGCGGCGGATCGAGATGTCCAGCAGCTCGCGCAGGTCGGCCTCGTCGTCGATGACCAGGATGGGATCGGGCGCTCGGGACATTCGGGGTGGCATGGGGTGGTGGCTGGGTTGGGACAGGTCAGGCGGCGGCCGCATCGGCACTCTCGATGCGCAGCGTCAGCACGAACGCCTTGGCCGGCAGTGTATCGCGCGCGGCGGCGGCAAGCATGCCGGTGCGCTCTAGCAGCGCCGGCAAGGCGATGGCGCCGTAGCGCACCTGGGCGTCATTGGCGCCGCACAGCTCGCGCGCCATGAACAGGCCCAGCCCGGTGCCCTGGGCGTTGCTGGTGAAGAACGGTTCGAACAGGCTGCGCTGGTGCTCGCGCGCCACTTCCGCGCCGTCGTTCCAGACGATCAGCTCGGCATGGTGCTGGTCCAGCGCATGCGCCAGCAGCCGGATCGAGCCCGGCAGCCGGCTGCAGTAGCGCCAGGCGTTGTCCAGCAGGTTGCCCAGCACCTGCTGCAGCTGCGAGGCGTCGAACACCACCGGCTGGGCCACGTCCACGGTCAGCCGGATGGCATTGGCGTTGATGTCGGCCCGGCCCGCCGGGCGGGTCTCGCCGGCGCGCGGGCGGCGCGAGCGCATTTCGGCGCGCCAGCGCTCGACGATCTCGGGCAGCGCCTGCGCCAGGTGCACGGTGCTGCGGCCGGTGCGCGGGCGGCGCGACATCTGCAGCACGTCTGACACCACCTGGTCCAGCCGGCGCACGTTGTCGTTGATGATGCGCAGCAGGCGGGCGTCGATATCGACGTCGGCGCCGCCATGGTCCTGCGCGCCGGGATCGCGCCGGCCAGAGTCGCCCAGCAGTTCGCTGGCCTGGCTGATCGCTGCCAGCGGGTTGCGGATCTGGTGAGCGATGCTGGCCACCAGCCGGCCCATGGCGGCCAGCTTTTCCTGCTGCACCTGCTCGGCGATGCGTTCCCAGCTTTCGATATGGACCAGCACGGTGTCGCGCATCTCGTTTCGCAACAGGGCCTCATCCTCCTGCGACCAGGCCATGGCCTCGTTCTGGGCGATGGCCAGGCGCAGGCGGCCGGCGGCTTCGGGCGACAGTTCGCTCCAGGCGGCAGTATCCAGCGTGGCCGGCACGGTGCGGCCATGCGCCATGGTCGAGCGCAATCCTGCCAGCCCCGGCAGCACAAAGCGCAGCCGCAGCCGGGTGTGCTGCATAGTGCCGTCGGCCAGCGCGGTGCCGGACGCCATCGGCAGCAGCTGCAGGATGCGCGGCACGTCGTCCTTGCTGTGCAGCCAGTCGCGCAGCATCTCCATCAGCGGCTGCAGGCGCGGGATGCGGCGCAGGTCGAACAGCACAGCTTCTCCGCCCTGACCTGCCGCGCCACCCAGCCGGCGCGAGTAGATGCGCTCATGCGGCTGCACGCCCAGCAGCACCACCGCCGCGGGGTTGGCGGCCACCACCGCGCCGTTGGCGCGCACCAGCATCACGCCGTCCTGCATGTCGTTGACCATCAGCCGGTTGACCAGCTGCTGCAGGCGCAGCTCCTGCTCGCGCGCCAGCGCCAGGCGCTCCTGCGCGAGCTGGCGGTTGGCCAGCATATACATCAGCAGCGCCGCGATCATGAACACCAGGCCGAACAGGCCCGAGCCCAGCAGCCCGGCATCGGCCTGGCGCAGCAGGATGGTGTGCATGAAGGGCCCGCTCATCACCACCAGCGCGGAGATCGACGCGGCAAACAACGCGAACAGCAGGCTAGTCAGTGCGCCGGCTTCCAGCGCCGGCAGCAGGAAGATCATGGCCAGGCCCTCGGCCTGCCCGCCCCGCCCCAGCACGCTGAAGACCAGCGCCAGCAGGGCCAGGTCGGCCAGCACCTGCACCCGCACGCGCAGGTGGAAGTGCCGGCGCCACAGCGTGCCGGCCAGCATCGCCACGGCAATGCCAAGATAGGGCACGGCGATGGTCATGGCCGCCGCGTGCTCGATGCCGCCCAGGCCCCCGAGGTCGAACGGCACGGGCGGGATCGCATTCGTGATGGCGGAGACGGATGCCGGCTCGCCGCGCCGCATCAGCGCAAAGCCGACCAGCAGCAGGCCCACGGCCACGCGGGTCCAGCAGAAATAGCGCAGCAGGCGCCAGTGGAAGTCAGGCGGTTCGGGCTGGCGCCACAGCTGGGCCAGGCCGCGCCAGGCGTTCAGCCGCTGCCAGCCCGACGACGCCGGCTCCGTCATGGGCGGGGGCCGCTGCTGCTGTCGCTGCCCTCGGCCCGGCTTTCGTCCGGCAGGTGGCTGCGGCGGCAGTAATGCAGGCCGCGCCAGGCAATGGCCTCGCCCTGCGGCAGGTGCACGCCGCACTGGGCGCACTGGACCATCGGTTCGGCGGTGGCGTCGGCCGGGCCGGCGGCGGCAGTGCGCTCGCTGGCCTCGCGGGCCTGGCGTGCGCGGTGTTCAGCCAGCCGGGCCTCGGCGCGGGCGCGCAGCCACCAGATGACGCCCAGCACCACGGCCAGCAGGATCAGGATACGTGCCATGGGGAATCAGAGGCGATGCAGGACGACTTCAATCACGAAACGGCTGCCGACATAGGCCAGCAGCAGGATGCCGAACGAGGCGATGACCCAGCGCAGCGCCACCTTGCCGCGCCAGCCGCGGAAGATGCGCCCGGCCAGGATGCCGCCGAACATGGCCCACGAGATCAGCGCGAACACCGTCTTGTGGTCCAGCCGGAAGGCGCGGCCGAACAGGTCTTCAGAGAACAGCAGGCCCGAGCCGATGGTCAGCGTCAGCAGCACAAAGCCGGCGCCGATCAGCCGGAACAGCAGCTTCTCCAGCGTCAGCAGCGGCGGCAGCAGGTCAAGCCAGCGGCCCAGCCATTCGCTGGGTTGCTGCTCCGGCGGCCGCGCCGGCGCGTGCCGGAAGCCATGCAGGCGCCGTTCGGCCAGCAGCATCAGGAAGGCATGGAACGCCGCCAGCGTGAACAACCCGTAGGCCACGTTGGCGATGATGAAATGCAGCTTGAACAGCGGCCGCGCCGCGTAGCCCAGGATCTGCGAGCCGGGGAAGGCCAGCGGCATCAGGCTGGCCACCAGCGCCACCGGGATCACGATCAGCCCCAAGCCCGCCAGCGAGAAGAAGAAGCTTTCTATCCAGTAGATGCCCACGCCCAGCCACAGCATGGCCGACAGCGCAAAGGCAAAGCCGAACATCATGCGCTCGGCCGGGAAGATGGTTTCATGCAGCAGCATGCCGTGGCTGGCCAGCGCCGCCAGCATCAGCACGTGCCACCAGGCCGGGCGCCCTTCGCCGTGCGCGCCGCCCGCCGGGGGGATGGGGCCGCCGCCGGCCACCAGCACGGCCGAGCTCGCCCCCCCTGCCGGGCCGGCAGCGGTGGCAACGCGTGGGTGGCGCGTGGCCCAGCCGTGAAAGGCCAGGCCGCAATAGAGAAGTGCCGTCAGGGCATACAGTACAATGACCATTTACGCAGTTTACCTTAGTGCCCACGGACGGTGGCGGCCCGCTTGAACCGGTGTAACCGGTGTTCCAGGTCCGCCCCGTGTGCAAGACTGCCTCCGATTTCAGCCCCGAGCCCTGCTCCGACTTCTCCCCCGATTCCTGCCATGCTGGACAATCTCACTCAACGCCTGGCGCGTGTGGTCAAGACCATGCGCGGCGAGGCGCGCCTGACCGAGGCCAACACCGCCGAGATGCTGCGCGAAGTGCGCCTTGCCATGCTCGAAGCCGACGTGGCGCTGCCGGTCGTGCGCGAATTCGTTGCCCGCGTGAAGGAAAAGGCCATGGGCGAGGAGGTTGTCAGCAGCCTCACCCCGGGTCAGGCCCTGGTCGGCGTGGTCCAGCGCGAGCTGACCGCCGTGATCGGCGGCGCCGACGCGGCCAGCGGCAACAACAAGGAAGCCGAGCTGAACCTGGCCGTGCAGCCGCCCGCCATCATCCTGATGGCCGGCCTGCAGGGCGCCGGCAAGACCACCACCGTGGGCAAGCTGGCCAAGTGGCTCAAGGAAAACAAAAAGAAGAAGGTGCTGACGGTCTCGTGCGACGTCTACCGCCCCGCCGCTATCGCCCAGCTGAAGACGGTTTCCGAGCAAGTCGGCGCTGACTTCTTCCCGTCGCAGCCGGACCAGAAGCCGGCGGACATCGCCCGCGCGGCGGTGGACTGGGCGCGCAAGCACTACCACGACGTGCTGATCGTCGACACGGCCGGGCGGCTCGGTATCGACGAGCTGATGATGCAGGAAATCGCCGCGCTGCACGCCGAGCTCAAGCCCGCCGAGACCCTGTTCGTGGTCGACGCCATGCTCGGCCAGGATGCCGTCAACACCGCCAAGGCCTTCAACGACACCCTGCCGCTGACCGGCGTGGTGCTGACCAAGCTGGACGGCGATGCGCGCGGCGGCGCGGCACTGTCGGTACGCCATATCACCGGCCGCCCGATCAAGTTCGTCGGCGTGGGCGAGAAGCTGGACGGCCTGGAACCCTTCTACCCCGACCGCATGGCCCAGCGCATCCTGGGCATGGGCGACATCCTCGCGCTGGTCGAGGAAGCCCAGCGCGGCGTGGACATGGAAGCGGCCGAGAAGCTGGCCAAGAAGATCAAGAAGACCGGTGACTTCGACCTGGAAGACTTCAAGGCCCAGATCGGCCAGATGAAGAAGATGGGCGGCCTGGGCAGCCTGGTCGACAAGCTGCCGGCGCAGTTCGCCCAGCAGGCGCAGGGCGCCAACATGGACCAGGCCGAGAAGCAGGTGGCCCGCATGGAAGGCATCATCAACAGCATGACGCCGACCGAGCGCGCCAAGCCCGAGCTGATCAAGGCCAGCCGCAAGCGCCGCATTGCCGCGGGCGCCGGCGTGCCGGTGCAGGAAGTGAACCGCCTGCTCAACCAGTTCGACCAGATGCAGTCCATGATGAAAAAGCTCAAGGGCGGCGGCATGATGAAGATGATGCGCCAGATGGGCGCGATGAAGGGCGGCATGAAGGGCCTCTTCAACCGCTAGAATCCGTCCGTCGCACCCCGACTTGCCTCCCCCGCAAAAGAACAGGAAAGACATCATGATGAGCGCCGTACAGGCCCGCGAGCTGTGGGCCAACTCCGAAGAAATCGTCTCCGCCGCGGAAGTCCAGGAGTCGCTGGACCGCATGGCCACGGAAATCACCGCCAAGATGGGCGATGCCTTCCCGCTGGTGCTGTCGGTGATGGGCGGCGCGGTGGTCTTCACCGGCATGCTGCTGCCCAAGCTGGCCTTCCCGCTGGAGTTCGACTACATCCACCTCTCGCGCTACAACAACAAGACCGTGGGCGGCGAGATGCAGTGGCGCGTGGCCCCGCGCGAGTCGGTCAAGGACCGCGTGGTGCTGGTGCTGGACGACATCCTGGATGAAGGCGAGACCATGGCCGCGATCCGCGAGCGCATCATGGACATGGGCGCCAAGGAATTCCATGCCGCGGTGCTGTGCGAGAAGACGCTGACCAAGATCAAGCCCATGCATCCGGACTTCTGCGGCTTTGCCGTGCCGGACCGCTATGTGTTTGGGTGCGGCATGGATGCCAAGGGCTACTGGCGTAACTTGGACTCGATCCGCGCGCTGGTGTGATTTAGGTCGCCTCTCGGTTTGCTCCCTCTCCCGCAAGCGGGAGAGGGAGCAAACAATCGGTTCATGGGGAGGGGAGCAACCCCATTGGTCAGGCCTGGTGCGGCGCCAGGATCGGCCACAACGAGGCCAGCAGCAGCAAGGCCATGCCGATATTGAACGCGCGCAGCACCCGCGGACGCGCCAGCCAGCGCCGCAGCGCCGAGCCGCACAGTGCCCACATCGCCACGCTGGGCAGGTTCACCACCCCGAAGATCCCCGCCAGCAGCAGCACGTTGAGCCACAGGTTGCCGTGCAGCACGTAGGTACTGCACGCGCCCACCGCCATCACCCACGCCTTGGGATTGACCCACTGGAACGCCGCCGCGGCCCAGAAGCCCATCGGCCGCGCCACCTGCTGGTCCTGCACGCCGCCGGCGGTGGCCAGCTTCCACGCCAGCCATATCAGGTAGACCGTCGCCACCACGCGCAGCACCTGCCAGGTCCACGGGAAGGCGTGAAACATTGATCCCAGCCCCAGCCCGACCAGCCCCACCATCAGCGCAAAGCCAATGCTGACACCGAGCAGGTGCGGCACCGTGCGCACGAAGCCGAAGTTCACGCCCGAGGCGAGCAGCATCGTGTTGTTGGGACCAGGGGTGATCGACGACACCAGCGCAAAGCCGGCAAAGGCGGCGAAGACACCGGTTCCGGCGGCGAGTTGGGATACTTCCATGACTGACTCCAGGGCATTCGGGGAATCAGTCTACGGTCAGCCAACGGTACAGTACCGGTACACTTTGATGAAAATACGCCGATACAGGGATGCCGCCGGCCGCCGGTCAGCTTGCTTCGGGCTGATGGACTTGCGCACCAATGAAACGCGCAGCTTTCACCGCCAGCGGCTGCTGCGGATCGTTTGCCTTGATCGCGCTCTGCGTCAGCGTCGCGGCCAGGCCGGGCGCGGCCTGCAATGCTTCCAGGTAGCGGAAGGCCGACGCCATGTCGCGCGCCTCCAGCTCGATGCGGCAGGAAGCCGGCGCGGCTGAGGACGCCCCCCACCTGCTGGCGCGCATCGATGCGCTGCTGGAGTTGCTGACGCTGCTCGGCGGCTGGATGCACGGCATGCAGCGGCTGGACGATGAGGCCCTGCGGCGCGTATTGCGTCACGGCGCCGCGCCGGAGCCGCCGTGACGCTCAGCGGGCAGCGTGCCAGGCCACGGCCAGCGCCAGCAGCCACAGCACGGCGCCGGTCAGCCGCTCCACCCACCGCGCCGAGCGCCCGAAGCGCGCCGCCACCGCCGGATGCCCGATGCCATGCGCCACCAGCAGGTCCCAGCCCAGCACCACGGCAAACATCCATGCGCCGTAGGCGAGCTGCACCGCGGGCGGGGTGCGGCTGGCGGCCAGCACCGAGAACAGGCTGGCATAGAACAGCCCGTTCTTGGGATTCAGGACGGCGGAAAGGAACCCGCTGGCCAGCTGGGCGAGCCACGGCGCGGGCGCGGCGCGCGCGGCGCCGTCCGCCGCGGGAATGGCCACGTCGCCACTGGCGCGCAGCAGCCGCCAGCCCAGCCATGCAAGGTAGGCGCAGCCCGCCCACTGCAACGCCGCGAACAGCAGCGGATAGTCGCGCATCGCGGCAAACCCGGCCAGCGCCAGGCCGATAAAGACACCATTGCCGAGCGCGATGCCCAGGCATACGCCGCTGGCACGCCGTGGCCCGTGCACCAGCGCGCTGCGCACCACCAGGAAAAAGTCCGGCCCCGGGCTGAGCAGCGCCAGCGCATGCGCGCCAGCCACCATGGCGAACTGCTGCCAGGGCAGCGCGCGCGTGCCGAGATCGAAAGACATGTCCATGCGACCCTCCGTGAAGAGCCAGCAGTGTCGTGCGCGGGGATGCGAGCGGTCTTGAAGAAAGTTGCTGTGGCGGCAGGCCAGGTCAGGCAGCGCGCTGGTAGCCGCGCGGCGTCATGGCCACGCGCTGCTTGAAGGCGCGCTGGAAGTGGCTCTGGTCGGCAAAGCCCAGCATCAGCGCCACCTCGGCCAGCGCCGCGCCCTGCCGCAGCAGGCGGCACCCGTGCTGGATGCGAAGGTCGAGCTGGTAGGCGTGCGGCGTCATGCCGGTCTCGGCGCGGAAGGCACGGATCAGGTGATAGCGGCTCAGGCCGCAGGTGTGCGCCAGTTCGGCCAGCGGCAGCCGTTCGGCATGGCGTGCGCGCAGCAGCTCGCACAGTTGCGACACCCGTGCGGAGACGGCGGCGGGCGCCGGCATTGTCTGCGTGGCCGCGCCGGTATCGATGGCGGCATGCAGGTCGCCGATGAAGGCAACCAGCGCGGCCTCCTTCTCGACCCTGTCCGCAGCCGAGAACAGCGCGCGGTTCAGCCCGCAGACCAGCCCGTAGACCGGCGGCGACTCCGTCACGCACGCCGGCAGCGCGGTCCGTGCCGCGCCGTCCTCATCCAGCACGGAGGCGACCCACGCCGGATCGAAATGCAGCATCTGGTAGCTCCAGCGCCCGTCCGGCACGGGATTGCAGGCATGCACCTGGCCCGCCGGGATCACCACCACCGCGCCGGGCCCGATCAGCGCCGCTTCGTCGCCGCAGGCAAAGCGGCTGGTGCCGCTGTCGACGGCGCCGACCGACAAGGTGGGATGGGTATGCGGCAGGTAGCCGGCGCTGCTGTGGCTGGCGCGCCGGCTTTCGGCGAACGCCAGCGCGGGATCGGCCCACCAGCGGGTGGCCGCAGGCGCGGCCATGGGGTGGCTCACCCCTCGCTGCGGTACGGGCGTTCGCGCAGCCATTTGGTGGCGATCCACTTTTCGCCGGATGCCACCGGCAGGCCGGCGTGCAGCGTGCGTTCATCCAGCGTGCCGTCGGGCAGCAGGTAGCTGAAGTACACCGCGTTGCCCTTGACCGGCGCCACCTCCAGCCCCACGCGCGGGAACGCGGTGGCGCCGCCCGCCTCGGGCGTGTTCAGGTAGATCACCAGGGTGGCGATGCGCTGTCCGCCGACGGACAGCTGCCGCGCCTCGCCCGGGCGCTGCGGGTTGAAGTAGTCGAAGTGCGGCTGGTATTCGCCGCCGGGCTTGTAGTTGAGGATCTGCAGCCCTTCGCCGTGCTCGGCGGGCACGCCGGTGACGGCGGCGATGCGCGCCTCGATGCGCGCGATCAGGGCGTGCTCGGCCACCTGGAACATCGCGCCCATGCTGGTGCGGGCGTCGATCAGGTTCTCGTCGCCGGTATCGGGGTTGACCACCGGCGAGCGCGCCAGGCGGCCGCGCGACAGCGCCACCAGGGCATCGCACTCGTCGTCGGTCAGCAGTTGCTGGAACAGCTGGACCTGCGGCGACGCCAGCCGGAACAGGATCGGGACCTGGCGGTCGCCGCCATCGGCCGCGTAGACCGCGGGCGTGCCGGCGGCAGCGGCAGGGCGGGCCGGCGCAGGCCGGACCGGCGCGGCACCACCGGCGTCTTGTGCAAAGGCCGCGGCCACGGCCTGGCGGGCAAAGGCGTCGTCATAGCCCGAGCGCAGCATCGACAACACCAGCGCATCGGCGGCAAAGCCCTGGGCGATATGCCGGGCCAGCCATTGTTCAAGTTCGGGCGAGGATTCGGTGTAGCCGGTCTTGCCGCCGGCAACGGAGGCTTCGCGGATCATGACGGATTGGCAGCGACGCGTTGCGACGAGAACGGGTTGCGGGCAGGCGGCTCGGACACCGGTGCGCGCGGGCGCGACGGCGCGATCTCGGGGTCGCCGGCAACGGTAACCGTGGCTTCGGAATACTGCCAGCGCTTCCACGCCGCCAGCACCGCGTTCGGGTATTCGGGGCGGCCGCGGCTGCCGTTGTAGCGGCCCAGCGCCAGGTACAGGTCGCCCTGCTCGCGGTCCAGGTAGTAGCGCAGGATGGTGCAGCCGTAACGCAGATTGCTCTGCAGGTGAAACAGCTTGCGCGGGTCGCTGTCGCCGATGGCGCGCACCCAGAACGGCATCACCTGCATCAGCCCGCGCGCGCCGGCCGAGCTGATCGCGTACTTGCGGAAGTTGCTCTCGACCTGGACCAGGCCCAGCACCAGCGCGGGCTCCAGCCCGGCGCGCTTGGCCTCGTAGTAGGCCACCTCGATCAGTTCCACGCGCACCTGCGGCTCGGGGATGCGCGAGGCCAGGCGGGCGGACATCTCGCCCAGCCATTTCAGGTAGGCCAGGCGCTCGCCGCCGGACGCGAATACCGGCCGCGTGGGCCGGTCATCGGCAATGGCGGCGGCCAGCGCGCCGCGCACGGAATCGGCGAGGTCTTCTTCCTTCTGCGCGCCGGCGTGGGCTGCCATGGCCGCGACGGCCAGCAGCAGCCCGCCCGCGCAGCGGCGGGCGGCACCGGTCATGCCGCGGGCGGCGCGCATGGGGCTCAGTTCGCCAGCTGGCTGCGCACGTGGCCGACCACGTCGGCCACGCTGACGGCGGTGGCCTGCGCGTCGCGCCGGCCCTGGTACTCGACCTTGCCTTCCTTCAGGCCGCGGTCGCCCACCACCACGCGGTGCGGCACGCCGATCAGCTCCCAGTCGGCAAACATCACGCCCGGGCGCTCGCCGCGGTCGTCCAGGATGACGTCCACGCCGGCGGCCAGCAGCTCGGCATGGATGCGGTCGGCCTCGGCCTTGACGGCTTCGGAGCGGTCGTAGCCCACCGGGCAGATCACCACCGCGAACGGCGCGATCGCGGCCGGCCAGATGATGCCGCGCTCATCGAAGTTCTGCTCGATCGCCGCGCCCAGGATACGGGTGACGCCGATGCCGTAGCAGCCCATCTGCATCGGCTGGGTCTTGCCGTTCTCGTCCAGGAAGGTGGCGTTCATCGATTCCGAGTAACGCGTGCCCAGCATGAACACGTGGCCCACCTCGATGCCGCGGCAGATTTCCAGCGTGCCCTGGCCGTCCGGCGAGGCGTCGCCGGCGACCACGTTGCGCAGGTCGGCCACGATCGGCTCGGGCAGGTCGCGGCCCCAGTTGACGCCGGTGTAGTGGTAGTCGCGATAGTTGGCGCCGCAGACGAAATCGCTCATGTTGGCGACGGTGCGGTCGGCCACCACCTTGACCGGCTTCTTCATGTCGATCGGGCCCAGGTAGCCCGGTGGCGAGCCGAAGGCGTCGACGATCTCGTTCTCGGTGGCAAAGCGGAAGTCGGCCAGGCCCGGCACCTTGGACGCCTTGACCTCGTTCAGTTCGTGGTCGGCGCGGATCAGCAGCAGCCAGATCTCGGCGCCCGCTTCGGTGTCCTTGGCCAGCACGATCGACTTGACGTTGCGCTCCAGCGGGATGTTCAGGAATTCCGCCACCTGCTCGCACTTGACCTTTTCCGGGGTGAAGGTCTTGACCAGGTCTTCCTTGGGCGCGGCGCGCTCGGCCAGCAGGGGCAGCGCCTCGGCGGCCTCCATGTTGGCGGCGTAGTCCGAGGTCGGGCAGTAGACGATGGCGTCTTCGCCGGTGTCGGCGATCACATGGAACTCATGCGAGCCCGAGCCGCCGATGGCGCCGTTGTCGGCCGCCACGGCGCGGAATTCCAGGCCAAAGCGGCGAAAGATGCGCACGTAGGCGTCGTACATGTTCTCGTACGACTTGCGCAGGCCGTCCGTGTCGCGGTCGAAGGAATAGGCATCCTTCATGGTGAACTCGCGCCCGCGCATGATGCCGAAGCGCGGCCGGCGCTCGTCGCGGAACTTGGTCTGGATCTGGTAGAAATTGACCGGCAGCTGCTTGTAGCTGCGGATTTCCGAGCGGGCGATGTCGGTCACCACCTCTTCCGAGGTCGGCTGGACCGCGAAATCGCGTTCATGGCGATCCTTCAGGCGCAGCAGCTCGGGCCCCATCTTGTCCCAGCGGCCGGTTTCCTGCCACAGCTCGGCCGGCTGGATCACCGGCATGGACAGCTCCACCGCGCCGGCGCGGTTCATTTCCTCGCGCACGATGTTCTCCACCTTGCGGATCACGCGCAGCCCGATCGGCATGTAGTTGTAGATCCCGGCGCCCAGCTTCTTGATCATGCCGGCGCGCATCATCAGCTTGTGCGAAACGATTTCCGCGTCGGCGGGCGCTTCCTTGAGGGTGGAAATGAAGAATTGCGAGGCTTTCATCCGTAATTTCTCTCTGGGCCGCCGGGTTCGGGAAAATCCGTCCCGGCAAAATCCGGGGGCCGGCGGCGCTGAATTGTGGGCACGCGCCTGAAACTGCCCTTCCGCTCGGGGAAAACCAGCATCCCCCGGTCCGGGCCCGGCTGCGCGCTTCCTTTATAATCAGCGTAATTCTAAAGGATTCGAGGTGCAGTCATGCTCGATCGTGAAGGCTTTCGCCCGAACGTCGGCATCATCCTCCTCAACGCACGAAACGAGGTTTTCTGGGGCAAGCGAATCGGCGAACACTCCTGGCAGTTCCCGCAAGGTGGCATCAAGTACGGCGAAACGCCTGAACAGGCCATGTACCGCGAACTGCATGAGGAAATCGGCCTGCTTCCGGAGCACGTCAGGATCGTCGGTCGCACGCGCGACTGGCTGCGTTACGAGGTGCCGGACAAGTTCATCCGCCGCGAGATCCGCGGCCACTACAAGGGCCAGAAACAAATCTGGTTCCTGCTGCGCATGGCCGGCAGGGACTGTGACATCCATCTGCGTGCCACCGAGCACCCTGAATTCGACGCCTGGCGTTGGAGTCATTACTGGGTGCCGCTGGAGGCGGTGATCGAGTTCAAGCGCGATGTCTACCAGCTGGCGCTGACGGAGTTGTCACGCTTCCTGAACCGGCACGCGCGTGTGCCGCTGAGTCCCTATGGCACACACGGCACGCACGGCCCCCACGGCATGCATGGCCGGCATGGCGGGCCGCGCAGCCAGGCGCTCAGCCGTGCCCAGCAGGCACAGCAGGCCGACGCCGACTGCAATGCCGAGGCCGCGCACGCGACCGAGCACGATTCACCGGCAACGCCGGTTTCCACCTCACGGAGCACTGATGACTAGTTTCACCGGCCTGGGCCACCGCCGCGGCCTGACCGCTGCCGGATTGCTGATTGCCGCGGCCAGCCTTGCGCTGGCCGGCTGCAAGACCACCGGCAAGGAGATGGCGGAGGAAGAAAGCACCTGGCTCAACCCGTTCGC
This sequence comes from Cupriavidus sp. CPT47-8839-RL05A, assembly GCF_058792255.1. Taxonomy (NCBI): domain Bacteria; kingdom Pseudomonadati; phylum Pseudomonadota; class Betaproteobacteria; order Burkholderiales; family Burkholderiaceae; genus Cupriavidus; species Cupriavidus sp. CPT47-8839-RL05A. Next base: position 129,017 of record NZ_JBYTEG010000018.1, read on the forward strand.
GCCCAAGACCTTTGAAGAGGCCAAGGCGATGCTGCCGGCACCACCGCAGGACGCCAACCTGATCCCGTTCTCGGTGTCGGGCACCGGCTCGCTGTCGTTCGCGGTGGACGGCAAGTCGGTCTCGGTCGGCAAGGACAACGTGGTGCGCTACACGGTCGTCACCACCAGCCAGAGCGGCGCGCGCAACGTGACCTTCGAAGGCCTGCGCTGCGATGCGTTCGAGCGCAAGCTCTACGCCACGCTGCCCAGGGGCGCGACGGAATGGGTGCCCAACAGCAGCGACTACGGCGAGACCTGGCACCGCATGGAGACTGGCGTGCGCAATGCCTATGCCGCCACGCTGGCGATCGATTTCTTCTGCGAGGGCCGTACCGTGGCCGGCACCGCCGACGCCATGGTGCGCGACCTGCAATCGCGCGCGCCGCGCAAGCGCTGAAGCGCGCAGCGTCGACATAAAAAACGGCGGGACTGCCTGGCAGCCCCGCCGTTTTTATTTGCGCCCGGCCTGTATGCCCGTCAGACCAGCACCAGGTTGTCGCGATGGATCAGTTCGGGCTCGTTCAGGTGCCCCAGCACGGACTCGATCTCGGACGAGGGCTTGCGCGCGATCAGCCGCGCCTCGGCGCTGGAATAGTTGGTGATGCCGCGCGCCACCTCCTTGCCCTGCGCGTCGACGCACGCGATCACCTCGCCGCGGGCGAACTCGCCCTGCACTTCCGTCACGCCGATCGGCAGCAGCGACTTGCCGCCGCTGGTGAGCTTCTCGACCGCGCCGTTGTCGATCACGACCCGGCCGCGCAGCTGCAGGTGGTCGGCCATCCATTGCTTGCGCGCCGTGAGCCGCCCGGTCGGCGCCAGCAGCTGGGTGCCGATGGCCTCGCCCGCGGCCAGGCGCTCCAGCACATTGGCCTCGCGCCCGGAGGCGATGGTGGTGTGGGCGCCGGACTTGGCCGCGCGCTTGGCCGCCAGGATCTTGGTCAGCATGCCGCCGCGCCCGATCGACGTGCCGGCGCCGCCGGCCATGGCTTCCAGCTCGGGGGTGCCGGCCAGGGCCTCGTCCACGAACTGCGCGGCCGGGTCCTTGCGCGGGTCGGCGGTGTACAGGCCGCGCTGGTCGGTCAGGATCACCAGCGCGTCGCCTTCGATCAGGTTGGTCACCAGCGCGCCCAGCGTGTCGTTGTCGCCGAACTTGATTTCGTCGGTGACCACGGTGTCGTTCTCGTTGATGATCGGCACCACGCCCAGGGACAGCAGCGTGAGCAGGGTCGAGCGGGCGTTGAGGTAGCGTTCGCGGTCGGCCAGGTCGGCGTGGGTCAGCAGCACCTGCGCGGTGCGGATGCCGTAGCGGTCGAACTGGCTCTCATAGACCTGCGCCAGGCCCATCTGGCCGACGGCGGCGGCGGCCTGGAGCTCATGGATTTCCTTCGGGCGGCGCACCCAGCCCAGGCGCTGCATGCCTTCGGCGATGGCGCCGGAGCTGACCAGCACCACTTCCTTGCCGGCCACGCGCAGCTTGGCGATCTGGGCCGCCCAGCGGGCGATGGCGTCGTGGTCCAGCCCCTTGCCGTCGTTGGTGACCAGGCTGGAGCCGACTTTGACGACGATGCGCTTTGCCTGCGCGATGACCGATTGCATGACGGGAATCCTGTCTCCCGGGCAGCCGGCGGCGGGCGCCGCGCCCGAATTGTCCGTGGGTATTCTTCTGTGGTGGGGCGCCAGCGGCGGCCCCGGCTTATGCCTCGCCCGGCCCCTGGTCGACGTTGTGCAGGCGCTCGTCCAGCCGGATGTCCGGCTCGGCCAGCGCCGCGGCTTCTTCGGCCTTGATCGCCTGCAGGTGGTCCTTGATCGCGTAGATCAGCTCGCGGCAGCCTTCGCCGGTCAGCGCCGAAATCTGGAACACCGGCCCCTTCCACTTGTAGCGCTTGATGAAATCCTTCACGCGGGCCGCGCGCTCGTCCTCGGGAACCACGTCGAGCTTGTTCAGCACCAGCCAGCGCGGCTTGTCGTACAGGGTTTCGTCGTACTTCTTCAGCTCGTTGACGATGGCCTTGGCCTCGGACACCGGGTCGACTGCCTCGTCGAACGGTGCCAGGTCGACGATATGCAGCAGCAGGCCGGTGCGCTGCAGGTGGCGCAGGAACTGGTGACCCAGGCCCGCGCCTTCGGCCGCGCCTTCGATCAGGCCGGGAATGTCGGCAACCACGAACGATTGCTCATGGTCCACGCGCACCACGCCCAGGTTCGGGTGCAGGGTGGTGAACGGATAGTCCGCCACCTTCGGGCGCGCGTTGGAGATATGCGAGATAAAGGTCGACTTGCCGGCGTTGGGCATGCCCAGCAGGCCGACGTCGGCCAGCACCTTGAGCTCGAGCTTGAGCATGCGGCGCTCGCCCGGCTTGCCGTCCACCTGCTGGCGCGGCGCGCGGTTGGTACTGGACTTGAAATGCAGGTTGCCCCAACCGCCCATGCCGCCTTCGGCCAGGCACACGCGCTGGCCGTGCTCGGTCAGGTCGGCGATGACTTCGCCAGTGTCCATGTCGGTGATCAGCGTGCCCACCGGCATGCGCAGCGTGATGTCCTCACCCGCCGCGCCGTAGCAGTCGGAGCCGCGGCCGTTCTCGCCGTTGCGGGCCACGTGCTTCCTGGCGTAGCGGAAGTCGATCAGCGTATTGATGTTGCGGTCCGCCACGGCGAACACGCTGCCGCCGCGGCCGCCATCGCCACCATCCGGGCCGCCGAAGGGCACAAACTTCTCGCGCCGGAACGAGGCGCTGCCATTGCCGCCGTTGCCGGCGATGGCTTCGATTCGGGCTTCGTCTATGAACTTCATGATGATGGGTTTCCGTGATGGATCGGCGGATCAGCGGCTGGAAGCCTCCAACCGGGCTGGCGAACTGACATTGTCGCCAGAAAAGAAAAGGCCCCGCAAGCGTTGCGGGGCCTTCATCCTGCAAAGGCTGTTATCAGGCCGCCGGAACGACGCTGACTTGCTGCTTCTTGGCAGGGCCCTTGACGGCGAACTGCACGTGGCCGTCCACCAGGGCAAACAGCGTGTGGTCCTTGCCCACGCCGACGTTGTCGCCGGCATGCACGCGAGTACCGCGTTGGCGGATGATGATGCCGCCGGCGTTGATGGCCTGGCCACCAAACACTTTCACGCCCAGACGCTTCGATTCGGAATCACGGCCGTTCCGCGTGGAACCGCCGCCTTTTTTCTGTGCCATGTCTTACTCCTGTCGCTTTACCTGGTTACGCTCGATCGATCAGGCAACGATCGCTTCGATGCGCAGTTCGGTGTAATTCTGACGATGGCCCTGACGCTTCTGGTAGTGCTTGCGACGGCGCATCTTGAAGATCTTCACTTTGTCGTGACGACCTTGGGAGATAACGGTAGCCTTGACGGAAGCCCCGCTAACCAGCGGCGTACCAAACTTGATTTGGTCGCCGGCGCCCACTGCGAGCACCTGGTCGAGCGTGATTTCTGCGCCAATGTCTGCCGGTATCTGTTCTACTTTCAGTTTTTCGCCAGCAGCAACCTTGTATTGCTTGCCGCCGGTTTTTACGACCGCGTACATTGTCGAACCTCTCGGATGTGAATAAAACGCCGTATGCCGGCACTGGCGCACCCTGCGCGGCCGGTCAATCGCACGGCCTGGCGCCTGGATGGGCTCAATGCGGCCCGGTTATCTCCCGCCGGTCAGAACCCGCAAAGCGAGCGCAGCTACCGGAGGAAACCGGGAATTGTAAACGAGATCCGGGAAAAGGGCAAAGAAAACAGGCACATAGCCTGTGTGCGGCGGCATCGCCACAATGGGGCCGCGCCCTGGCTCAGGTCAGGTCGGCGAGCAGGAATCCCGCCAGTGCAGCAAACGCCACCCAAAGGGCGGTGCGGCGCAGGTGGCGACGAGGCACGGGCTTGTTCATGGCTGCATTATAGTTGCGCGCCTTGCGAACACCCTGAGCGCATACCCTGAGCGCGAATCTTTAGAAGCGCGCCATACGTAGAACGCTACGCGCATCGCATATAATCGTCCGGTTTTGCGTAACGGTGATCATCTTGTCCCAGCCTTCCGCCACTGCCTTGCTTGCCCCGGTCGCTGCAGACATGCGCGCGGTCGATGCTGTTATCCGCCAGCGGCTGTCTTCTGAAGTCCCCCTGATCGAGCAGATCGGCGAATACATCATCGGTGCCGGCGGCAAGCGCCTGCGCCCGGTGATCCTGCTGCTGACAGCGCGCGCGATGGGCTACGACGGCAACCGCCACCATGAGCTGGCCGCCGTGGTGGAGTTCATCCACACCGCCACCCTGCTGCACGACGACGTGGTCGACGAGTCCGAGCTGCGGCGCGGGCGCGATACCGCCAATGCCGTGTTCGGAAACGCCGCCAGCGTGCTGGTGGGCGACTTCCTCTATTCGCGCGCGTTCCAGATGATGGTCGATGCCGGCAGCATGCGCATCATGGAGATCCTGTCCAACGCGACCAACGTGATCGCCGAGGGCGAGGTCCTGCAGCTGCTGAACATGCACGACCCCGACGTCACCGTCGAACGCTACCTGCAGGTGATCCGCTACAAGACCGCCAAGCTGTTCGAGGCCGCAGCGCAACTCGGCGCCGTGCTGGCCGGCGCCGACGCCCAGATGGAAGAAGCGGCGGCAGAGTATGGCCGCCGCATCGGCACCGCCTTCCAGCTGATCGACGACATGCTGGACTACACCGCCAGCGCCGAGCAGATGGGCAAGAACGCCGGCGACGACCTGCGCGAAGGCAAGCCCACCCTGCCCCTGCTGCACCTGCTGGAACACGGCACGCCCGAACAGCGCCAGCTCGCGCGCGACGCCATCGTGCAAGGCGGCACCGAGCATTTCGATGCCGTGTTTGCCGCAATCCACGCCAGTGGCGCGCTGGACGTCACCTTCGAAGCCGCACGGCGCGAGGCTGAAGCCGCCGAACAGGCGGCACGGCAGTTCCCGCCGTCGGAACTGAAGGAAACCCTGATCCAGCTCTGCGCGTTCTCATTGCAACGGCAGTCCTGACGCAACCGCGGGGAAGGCAGCGGAAGCGGGCTGAACGGCGATTTTCCTCGCCCTCTTCCATTCCCCAAAAAACGCTGCTAAACTTACATTCTTTGCTGCAGACGGTCAGACGTTTGCCAGCAAACCAAATCGGGGTGTAGCTTAGCCTGGTAGAGCGCTACGTTCGGGACGTAGAGGCCGGAGGTTCGAATCCTCTCACCCCGACCAGATTTAAAAGGCCGAATCAACGTCAGTTGGTTCGGCCTTTTGTCTTTCTGCCCCCCTCCCCGATCCTCCGGCAACTCATCCCTTGATCGCCTTGCGCTGACGCTTGAATGCCTTCAGGTCGGCCGCGGAAAACAGCTGGCTACGACCCACTTCCGCATGGGGCGCGAGCTTGCCGTCGCGCACCAGCCGCCGGAAGGTGGCAATTGAAAAGGCGAGGGCAGGGATTCCTCTCAAAAGGACACCACCCCGCTCGCAAGGAAGCTGCCTGAAACGCCGCTTCTTCCCCGCGCAAGTAGGGTTGCGCCCGTGTCGCGCAAACGCCAACACCGCGCCCGCGTCGGCTTTACAAAAAGTGACCCCGGCGGCAAACTGCCCCGATCCGGGGACGTGGGTCCGTCCGCCCCGCCTGCGTGGCATCCGCCACCGCCTAACCGCACCGCACAGCGCACCTGCCATGACACTCGGTCTTGCCCTGGCCCAGAGCCGGCGTATCGCGCCCGCCCTGCTTGCTCAGCTGGAGCAGGCCGCGCGTGAAAAGCAGTCGCAGCTGATCGACGAGATCGTCGGCAGCGGCACCATGAGCGCGCACGACCTGGCGCTGTTTGCCGCGGACAAGTACCAGCTGCCGCTGCTGGACCTGGCCCAGTACAACCTGACCAAGGTGCCGCCGTTGCTGGCCGGCAACCGTGAATTCCACGCGCACCGGCTGCTGCCGCTGGGCCGGCGCGAGAACCGGCTGGTGCTGGCGATGTCCGACCCGTCCAACCAGGCCGGGCTGGATGCGATCAAGGAAAAGTACAAGCTGCCGGTCGAAGCGGTGGTGGTCGAGCACGACAAGCTGATGAAGCACGTGCGCTCCGCCGGCGAGGCCCTGGGCACGCTGAAGAACATCTCGCCGGTGCAGGCCGAGCGCAAGATGATCGAATACGATCCGGTGGCCGCGGCCGGCAACCAGCGCAACCGCACCACCGCCGACAATATCGACGACGCCCCGGTGGTGCGCTTCCTGCAGAAGCTGCTGACCGAGGCCTTCCATCGCGGCGCGTCCGACCTGCACTTCGAGCCGTTCGAGACTTTCTACCGCGTCCGCTTCCGCGTGGACGGGGTGCTGCAGGAGGTCGCGCGCCCGCCGCTGGACATCCGCGACAAGATCGCCACCCGCATCAAGGTGCTGTCGCGCCTGGATATTTCTGAAAAGCGCGTGCCGCAGGACGGCCGCATGAAGCTGCTGATTGCCCTGCCCAAGGACAAGGACGCCAAGGAGACGGTCGAGCGGGCAGTGGATTTCCGCGTGTCGACGCTGCCGACGCTGTTCGGCGAGAAGATCGTGATGCGGATCCTGGAATCTTCGTCCGACAAGCTCGACATCGACCAGCTCGGCTATGAGCCCGAGCAGAAGGCGCTGCTGCTGGACGTGATCAAGCGCCCCTACGGCATGGTGCTGGTGACCGGCCCCACCGGCAGCGGCAAGACGGTGTCGCTGTACACCTTCCTGAACCTGCTCAACCAGGGCGACATCAATATCTCCACCGCCGAGGACCCGGCGGAAATCCAGCTGCCCGGCATCAACCAGGTCAACGTCAACGACAAGGCGGGCCTGACCTTTGCCGCGGCCCTGCGTTCGTTCCTGCGGCAGGACCCGGACATCATCATGGTCGGCGAAATCCGCGACCTGGAAACCGCCGACATCTCGATCAAGGCCGCGCAGACCGGTCACCTGGTGTTGTCGACGCTGCACACCAACGATGCGCCGACCACGCTGACGCGGTTGATGAACATGGGCGTGGCGGCCTTCAATATTGCCTCGAGCGTGCTGATGATCACCGCGCAGCGGCTGGCGCGGCGGCTGTGCACCTGCAAGCGCGAGGGCGAGATCCCGCGCGAGGCGCTGCTGGAGGCGGGCTTCCGCGAACAAGACCTGGACGGCAGCTGGCAGCCCTACCACCCGGTCGGCTGCGAGCGCTGCAACGGCACCGGCTACAAGGGCCGCTGCGGCATCTACCAGGTCATGCCGATCACCGAGGCCATGCAGGAGATCATCCTGACGCACGGAACGGCACTGCAAATCGCCGAGCAGGCGCACAAGGACGGCGTGCTATCGTTGCGCGAAGCGGGGCTGCTGAAGGTGAAGCAGGGCGTCACGTCACTCGAAGAAGTGCTGGCGACAACAAACACTTAGGGAAGCAGGACACAACGTAAATACAAGACGCAGAACAAGCGTCATTTACATCGGGGGTCAATATCATGGCGACGCGTGCACCAGCGGCGAGCGCCCGGACGGCGGCACCGTCACGGGCGAAATCAGGGAAGGGGCGCAAGGCACCCACCCAGTACATCTTTGAGTGGGAAGGCAAGGACCGCAAGGGCAAGACCTTCACCGGCGAACTGCGCGCCGAGAACCAGGCCGAGGTCACCGCCACGCTGCGCAAGCAGGGCCTGACCATCGTCAAGCTGAAGAAGCGCAAGGCCGCGCGCGGGCGCAAGATCACCGAGAAGGACATCGCCTACTTCACCCGGCAGTTGTCGACCATGCTCAAGGCCGGCATTCCGCTGCTGCAGTCGATCGACATCATCGCGCGTGGCCACGTGAATCCCAACTTCACCCAGCTGCTGTCCGACATCCGCTTCGACATCGAGGCCGGCAGCAGCATGGCCGCGGCATTCCGGCGCCATCCGAAGTACTTCGATACGCTGTACTGCAACCTGATCGATGCCGGCGAACAGGGCGGTATCCTGGACTCGCTGCTGGAGCGCCTGTCGCTCTACATGGAAAAGACCATCGCGCTGAAAGGCCAGATCAAGTCGGCGATGATCTACCCGATCGCGGTGCTGACGGTGGCCTTTGCCGTGACCGTGATCCTGATGCTGTTCGTGATCCCGGCGTTCAAGGGCGTGTTCTCCAGCTTCGGCGCCAACCTGCCGGCGCCGACGCTGCTGGTGATCGCCATCTCGGACTTCTTTGTCCAGTACTGGTACCTGGTGATCGGGGTGCCGGTGGCCGGCATCTCCTTCTACCTGCGCGCACTGAAGAAATCGGAGAAGGTGCAGCGCGCCACCGACCGCACGCTGCTGAAGCTGCCGATCTTCGGCAGCCTGTTCCGCAAGGCCGTGATCGCGCGCTGGACCCGCACGCTGGCCACCATGTTCGCCGCCGGCACCCCGCTGGTGGAGTCAATGGAGTCCGTGGCCGGCGCGGCCGGCAACTGGGTCTACTACGACGCCACGCGCGAGATCGAGCAATCGGTGCGCATCGGCACCAGCCTGACCAACGCGATGCAGGCCACCCATGTGTTCGACAACATGGTGCTGCAGATGACGCAGATCGGTGAGGAGTCCGGCGCGCTGGACAACATGCTGCTGAAGGTGGCGGAGTTCTACGAGCGCGAGGTCGACGATGCCGTCGCCGCGATCTCCAGCCTGATCGAGCCGCTGATCATCGTGGTGCTGGGTGTGCTGATCGGCGGCATGGTGGTGGCGATGTACCTGCCGATCTTCAAGCTGGGACAGGTGGTGTAAGCGATGTTGCCTGCGTGGTCTGCTTCTCCCTACCCTTCGTCGGCCTCCACCGGCGGCGCGCCGCTGGTCGAGGCGCTGACGGCGTTGCCGCCCGCCTTCCTGGTGGCGGCCGCCGCGCTGCTCGGGCTGGTGGTCGGCAGCTTCCTCAACGTGGTCATCCACCGGATGCCACGCATGATGGAGCGCGACGAGGCCAACTATATCGCCGAGCTGCGCGGCGACCCGCTGCCCTACCCCGGCCGCTACAACCTGATGGTGCCGCGCTCGGCCTGCCCGCATTGCGGCCACGCGATTGCACCCTGGGAGAACGTGCCGGTGCTGAGCTACCTGCTCCTGCGCGGGCGCTGCTCGGCGTGCAAGGCGCCGATCAGTGTGCGCTATCCGCTGGTCGAGCTGGCCTGTGGCGTGCTGAGCGCGCTGGCGGCGTGGCGCTTCGGCCCCGGCGGACAGGCCCTGGCCGCGCTGGTGCTGGTGTGGGCGCTGCTGGCGCTGACCATGATCGATGCCGATACGCAACTGCTGCCGGACCAGATCACCCTGCCGCTGCTGTGGCTGGGCCTGCTGCTGAACCTGGGCGGCGTGTTCGTGGCGCTGCCCGACGCCGTGATCGGCGCGGCTGCCGGCTACCTGGTGCTGTGGACGGCCTACTGGCTGTTCCGGCTCGTGCGCGGCAAGGAAGGCATGGGCTTTGGCGACTTCAAGCTGATGGCGGCACTGGGCGCCTGGTTCGGCTGGCAGGCGCTGCCGGCGCTGGTGCTGCTGTCGTCGGTGGTCGGCGTGCTGTTCGGGCTGGCCAATATCGCGCTGCGCCGCCAGGAACGCGACACGCCGTTCCCGTTCGGGCCCTTCATCGCGCTGGCCGGCGTGGTGGTGCTGCTGTTCGGCCCCGGCGTGCTGCCGCTGTTTGCATGGCCATGACGGTGTCCGACGATCTCCGCTGAAGCTGGTATCGTTGCGGCAACATCGTCAACAGAGCCTCACATGCTGGAAATCGGACTGACCGGCGGCATCGGCAGCGGCAAGACCCGCGTGGCCGACATGTTTGCCGCGCGCGGTGCCGCGATCATCGACACCGACCTGCTCGCGCACGAGATCACCGCCCCGGGCGGGCGCGCCATCCCGGCACTGGTCGAGGCCTTCGGCCCGGCCTGTTTGCGCCCCGACGGCGCCATGGACCGCGACGCGATGCGCGCACTGGTGTTTGCCGACCCCGCAGCCAAGGCGCGGCTTGAAGCCATCACCCACCCGCTGATCCGTGCGCTGACTACCGAGCGCGCCCACGCGATCCGCGATGCCGGCGAGCATCCGTACCTGATCTACGTGGTGCCGCTGCTGGTGGAATCGGGCTCATGGCGCGAGCGCGTGGGCCGCGTGCTGGTGGTGGACTGCACCGAGGCCACCCAGGTTGCGCGCGTGATGTCGCGCAACGGCTTCAGCCGCGAGCAGGTGCAGGCCATCATGGCCAGACAGGCCACCCGCGCCGCGCGCCTGGCATGTGCCGACGACGTCATCGACAACGACGGCCCGGTTGAGGCGCTGGTGGACCAGGTAGACCGGCTCGACCGCTACTATCGTGAACTGTCGGCGGCGGCCAGGGTCCATCCATAACGCGCAACCCGGCGCGCCGGCGCATTGCATCATGCACGCGACATTGTCCTCGGCCCTTGTCTCGCATAGAATGCGCTGGAATATGCGGGGAAATCACCGCATACTGCCGGCAACCGCCTGTCATATATCGCCCCTTCCGGCATTTCCCGGGCCTCATTCTGCACCGGGCCGCTCCTGAAGCGCCCGACGCCCTGCACGGACATTGCACTTGATTCTGTACGAATACCCTTTCAACGAACGCATCAGGACACTCCTGCGCCTGGAGGACCTGTTCGATCGGCTGGAATACTTTCTCGGCCAGGATCATGCCCACCAGCACCATGTCGCGCTGACCACGCTGTTCGAGATCATCGACGTGGCCGGCCGCGCCGACCTCAAGACCGACCTGATCAAGGAACTGGAACGCCAGCGCCAGGCACTGGCGCCGCTGCGTGCCAGCCCGCAGATCGACCAGGAGGCGCTGGACGCCATCATCGGCGAGATTGAGCAAGGCATCGCCATGCTCAACCAGACCGTGGGCAAGGCCGGCCAGCTGCTGGCCGACAATGAGTGGCTGACCAGCATCCGCAGCCGCGCGATCATTCCCGGCGGCACCTGCGAGTTCGACCTGCCGGCCTACTATGCCTGGCAGCACCGCCCCGCCGAAGACCGCCGCGCCGATATCCTGAAGTGGGTACGTCCGCTGCTGTCGCTGCGCATGGGCACCACCATCGTGCTGCGCCTGCTGCGCGAAGCCGGCCAGAGCGGCAAGGTGATCGCCACCGGCGGCAGCTACCAGCAGATGCTGTCCGGACGCAGCTACCAGCTGATGCAGGTCTACCTGGACGATTCGCTGCTGGCGTTTATCCCGGAGATGAGCGCCAACAAGTACATGCTGTGGGTGCGCTTTACGCAGCAGGACGGCGACCTGCGTCCGCGCTCGGTCGATGCGGATATCCCGTTCCTGCTGAAACTCTGCAATTTCTGAAGCCTGCGCTGAACGCTATGCCTGCTGTCGTCAAATGCCCCACCTGCGGCACCGAGGTGGCCTGGGTGCCCGACAACAAATTCCGGCCCTTCTGTTCCGAGCGCTGCAAGCAGATCGATCTCGGCGCCTGGGCGTCCGAGAAATACGTGATCGGCGGCAAGCCGGGCGAAACCTCCGCCGACCAGCCTGAAGACGAGGACGACTGAAGCGCCCGCGCCTTCAGCGCCCCCCGTGGTTCAGTGCGCCGCCGCCAGCACGCGGCGGTAGAAGCCCACGCACACCAGTGCGAACACCGCCAGGCCCAGCCACTGCGCGGTCGCTTCAAACCCGGCCCCGACCAGCGCCAGCGGCGCATCCTTGCCCGACAGGCCGATCAGCGCGGCCAGCATCACCCCGACCAGGCTTTCCCCCACGATCAGGCCCGAGGCCAGCAGCGTGCCGCGTCGCTCGGCATGTTCCAGCGCCAGCGAGAAGCGCGTCGACAGCCGCACCACCGAGGCCCCGGCCGACAGCCAGAAGTTGGCGCCCTCGGCCAGCAGGCGCAGCCCACCGGCGGCAAAGGGCAAGGTCAGCTGTCGCGCGCTTCCTCGGCAAGCCATTCCACCACCGGAATGGTGGCGGGCAGCAGCGGCCCGACTGTCACGGGCGTCTGCTGCCAGGAGAAGGCCTGGCCTTCGCGGCCGATGGGATCGCCCCGCCAGGCCGTGACCTTGCAAAAGTACAGCCGCACATAGGCGTGCGGGTAGTCATGTTCAAGGATGTGCCAGCGCTCGCATTGCGTTACATCAAGGCCCAGCTCTTCATGGAGTTCTCTGGCCAGTGCTGCCTCCACCGACTCACCGGGCTCCAGCTTGCCGCCGGGGAATTCCCAATAGCCCTCGTAGGGCTTGCCCGCAGGGCGTTGCGCCAACAGGAAGCGGCCGTCGGGCTGCACTATCACGCCCACGGCGACCTCGGTGACTTTGCGCGGAGAATTGCCGGCCGTGTCTGCGGGGCTTTGCATGGATGCGCTCATGCCTTGGCGTCGCCGTCCACGTCGGCGATATAAGGCTTGCCATGCTTGCCGCCCCAGTCGCGCGCAAACTGCCACGCCACGCGGCCCGAGCGCGAGCCGCGCTCCAGCGCCCACACCAGCGCATCGCCGCGCGCCGCGGCGATGTCCTCGTCGGTGCAGCCGAAGTGCCTGAGCCAGTGGCCGACGATGGCCAGGTATTCGTCCTGCTTGGGCGGGTAGAACGACAGCCACAGCCCGAAGCGCTCGGACAGCGAAATCTTCTCTTCCACCACTTCGCCGGGATGGATCTCGCCATCGTCGGTGTGACGGTAGGTCTCGTTGTCCTTCATGTACTCCGGCAGCAGGTGCCGGCGGTTGGAGGTGGCGTAGATCAGCACGTTGTCCGACTGCGCCGCCACCGAGCCGTCCAGCGCCGACTTGAGCGACTTGTAGCCCGACTCGCCTTCTTCGAACGACAAGTCGTCGCAGAAGATCACGAAGCGCTCGGGGCGCTGCGCAACCAGCTCGACGATATCGCCGAGGTCGCCCAGGTCATCCTTGTCCACCTCGACCAGCCGCAGCCCGTCCCTGACGAAGGCATTGAGGCAGGCCTTGATCAGCGACGACTTGCCGGTGCCGCGCGCGCCGGTCAGCAGCACGTTGTTGGCCGGCAGCTTGCTCACGAACTGGCGCGTGTTGGCGACGATGGCGTCCTTCTGGCGCTCGATGTTCTTCAGGTCGTCCAGGTGGATCGGCGGCAGCTGGCGCACCGGCTGCAGGTAGCCGATATTGCCGAACAGGCTCTGCCGCTTGCGCCAGCGGAACGCCACGGCCTCCTGCCAGTCGGCGTCGCTCAGTTGCGGCGGCAGCCATTGTTCGAGTCGGGCGAGGAAGTTGTCGAGGCGGGCGGCGAGGTCAGACATGGCAGGGGCGTGTGGCAGTAGGGGTCAGCGTGTTGCTGGCAGTTATGAGCGGTAATCCGCGTTGATCGACACGTAGTCGTGCGACAGGTCGCAGGTCCAGACCGTCGCTTCGGCCTTGCCGCGGCCGAGCGCGATGCGCACGGTGATCTCGGCCTGCTTCATCACGCGCTGGCCGTCTTCCTCGCGGTAGTCGGGGTTGCGGCCGCCGTCGCGGGCCACCCAGACATCGTCCAGCCACAGGTTGACGCGGCCGACGTCGAGGTCAGTCACGCCGGCGTAGCCGACCGCGGCCAGGATGCGGCCCAGGTTGGGGTCCGACGCATAGAACGCGGTCTTGACCAGCGGCGAGTGCGCCACCGCATAGGCGATCTGGCGGCACTCGGCGACGTCCTTGCCGCCTTCGACGCGGATGGTCATCAGCTTGGTGGCGCCTTCGCCGTCGCGCACGATCATCTGCGCCAGTTCCTGCGCCAGCGCGGTCACCGCGTCGCGCAGCGCCTCGAAGGCAGGGCCTTCGGCGCGCTCGACCACGGCGCCGGACTTGCCCGTGGCGATCAGCACGAACGAGTCGTTGGTCGAGGTATCGCCGTCGATGGTGATGCTGTTGAACGAATGGTCGGCGGCGTAGGAGACCAGCGCCTGCAGCACCGGCTGGGCCACGGCGGCGTCCATGGCGATAAAGCCGAGCATGGTCGCCATGTTCGGGCGGATCATGCCGGCGCCCTTGCTGATGCCCGACAGCGTCACGGTCTTGCCGTCGATCTGCACCGTGCGCGACGCGGCCTTGGGCTGCGTGTCGGTGGTCATGATGGCTTCGGCGGCGGCCAGCCAGTTGTCCGGCTTCGCGTTGGCGATGGCGGCGGGCAGGCCGGCCACCAGGCGGTCGACCGGCAGCGGTTCCAGGATCACGCCGGTCGAGAACGGCAGCACCTGCTCGGCGGCGATGCCCAGTTGCGCTGCCAGCGCGTCGCAGCTGGCGCGGGCATTGGCCAGGCCCGGTTCGCCGGTGCCGGCGTTGGCATTGCCGGTGTTGACCACCAGCGCGCGGATGCCCTTGCCAGCGGCCAGGTGCTCGCGGCAGACCTGCACCGGCGCGGCGCAGAAGCGGTTGCTGGTGAAGACGCCGGCCACGGTGCTGCCATCGGCCACGCGCACCACCAGCACGTCCTTGCGGTTGGCCTTGCGGATGCCCGCCTCGGCCCAGCCCAGCTCCACGCCGGCGACGGATTTCAGGTTCTCTGCCTGGGGCAGCGGAAGATTGACGGGCATGTGGACTCCTCTTTCCTGCTTGCGTTATCTGCTTGCGGCTTCTGCTCGCAACTTGCTTGTCATCAGACGAACATGCCCGCTAAGGGCGGGCATGTCGTTTCCTTTCGCGTCACTCCCCACACAGCGGGAACGACGTCATGCCGGGTACCCGGCCGGGCTCAGTTCAGCTGAGCCTGCCGTGGCACTGCTTGAACTTCTTGCCCGAGCCGCACGGGCACGGGTCATTGCGGCCGACCTTGGGCATGCCCGCCAGCGCCAGCTCGGCGGCGGCCATGGCCGCACCGGTGCGCGGCGACGGCGCTTCCTCGACCGGCTCGCGCCCTTCGGCGAACTCGTCGTGCTTGTACTGGATGTTCTCCAGGTGCGACAGGCCTTCCTCGATCTCTTCCGAAGCCTGCTCCAGCTCTTCCGGCGACTGGATCTGCACGTTGAAGGTCACGCGCGTGACTTCGTTCTTGATCAGGTCCAGCAGGCGCGCGAACAGCTCGAACGACTCGCGCTTGTATTCCTGCTTGGGATCCTTCTGCGCATAGCCGCGCAGGTGGATGCCCTGGCGCAGGTGGTCCAGCGCGGCCAGGTGCTCGCGCCAGTGCGTATCGATGCTCTGCAGCATGACCGAGCGCTCGAAGCCGGCGAACGACTCGCGGCCGACCATCGCGACCTTGCCGTCGTAGCGCTCCGCGGCCGCCTTCATGATCAGGTTGAGCAGCTCTTCGTCCTCGATGCTCTGCGCGCCCTCGATGGTCTGCGCCAGCGGCACTTCCAGGCCCCAGTCCTCGCGCAGGCGCGTTTCCAGGCCGGCGATGTTCCACTGCTCTTCCATGGTGTCGGCCGGCACGTGGTCGCGGAACAGCTCAACCAGCACGCTCTCGCGCAGGTTGGTCACCATGTCGCCGACATCCTGGGCTTCCAGCACGTCGTTGCGCAGCTTGTAGATTTCCTTGCGCTGGTCGTTGGCGACGTCGTCGTACTGCAGCAGCTGCTTGCGGATGTCGAAGTTGCGGCCTTCGACCTTGCGCTGCGCCGATTCGATCGAGCGCGTGACGATGCCGGCTTCGATCGGCTCGCCCTCGGGCATCTTCAGGCGCTCCATGATGGCGCGCACGCGGTCGCCGGCGAAGATGCGCAGCAGCTGGTCGTCCAGCGACAGGTAGAAGCGCGACGAACCCGGGTCGCCCTGGCGGCCGGCACGGCCGCGCAGCTGGTTGTCGATACGGCGCGACTCATGGCGCTCGGTGCCGACGATATGCAGGCCGCCGGCGGCCTTGACCTGCTCGTGCAGCGAATGCCACTCATCCTCGAGCTGCTTGATGCGCGCGGCCTTCTCGGCGTCGGACAGGTTCGGGTCCGCCTCGATAAAGCCGGATTGCTTCTCCACATTGCCGCCCAGCACGATGTCGGTACCGCGGCCGGCCATGTTGGTGGCAATGGTGATCATCTTGGGGCGGCCGGCCTGGGCCACGATCTCGGCTTCGCGCGCGTGCTGCTTGGCATTGAGCACCTGGTGCGGCAGTTGCTCGCGATCGAGCAGTCCCGACAGGTATTCCGAGGTCTCGATCGAGGTGGTGCCCACCAGCACCGGCTGGCCACGCTCGT
This sequence comes from Cupriavidus sp. CPT47-8839-RL05A, assembly GCF_058792255.1. NCBI lineage: Bacteria > Pseudomonadati > Pseudomonadota > Betaproteobacteria > Burkholderiales > Burkholderiaceae > Cupriavidus > Cupriavidus sp. CPT47-8839-RL05A. Next base: position 145,132 of record NZ_JBYTEG010000018.1, read on the forward strand.
AGCAGTCGCGGATATCGCGCACCACGGCGTCATAGCGCTCCTTGCCGGTCTTGTAGATCTGGTCCTGCTGGTCCTTGCGCTGGGCCGGGCGGTTGGTCGGGATCACCACCACTTCCAGGCCGTAGATCTCCTGGAACTCATACGCTTCGGTGTCAGCCGTGCCGGTCATGCCGGCCAGCTTGTTGTACATGCGGAAGTAGTTCTGGAAGGTGATCGTCGCCAGCGTCTGGTTCTCTTGCTGGACGGTGACACCTTCCTTGGCCTCCACGGCCTGGTGCAGGCCGTCGGACCAGCGGCGGCCGGTCATCAGGCGGCCGGTGAACTCGTCGACGATCACGACTTCGTCGTTCTGCACCACATAGTGCTGGTCGCGATGGAACAGGCTGTGCGCGCGCAGGGCGGCGTACAGGTGGTGCATCAGCGTGATGTTCTGCGGCGCGTAGAGCGACTCGCCCTCGCCGATCAGGCCTTGCTGCGACAGGATCTCTTCGGCCTTCTCGTGGCCGGCTTCGGTCAGGTAGACCTGGTGGCCCTTCTCGTCGACGTAGTAGTCGCCCGGCTTCTCGACGCCGGTGCCGTCGGCCTTCTCTTCACCGATCTGGCGCTCGAGCAGCTTGGGGATGCCGTTCATGCGCTGGTACAGGTCGGTCTGGTTCTCGGCCTGGCCGGAGATGATCAGCGGGGTGCGGGCCTCGTCGATCAGGATCGAGTCCACTTCATCGACGATGGCGTAGTTGAGCGGGCGTTGCACGCGCTGCGACGGGTCGTAGACCATGTTGTCGCGCAGGTAGTCGAAGCCGAACTCGTTATTGGTGCCGTAGGTGATGTCCGAGTTGTACGCCGCCTGCTTGGCATCGTGCGGCATCTGCGACAGGTTCACGCCCACCGACAGGCCCAGGAAGTTGTACAGCCGGCCCATCCACTCGGCATCGCGCTGCGCCAGGTAGTCGTTGACGGTGACCACGTGCACGCCCTGGCCGGTGATGGCATTCAGGTACACGGCCAGCGTCGCGGTCAGCGTCTTGCCTTCGCCGGTGCGCATTTCGGCGATCTTGTTGTCGTTCAGCACCATGCCGCCGATCAGCTGCACGTCGAAGTGGCGCATCTTCATGACACGCTTGCTGGCCTCGCGGCAGACGGCGAAGGCCTCGGGCAGCAGCGCCTCGAGCGATTCGCCGCCGGCGTGGCGCTGCCGGAAGGTCTCCGTCATGCCGCGCAGTTCGTCGTCCGAGAGCTGCTCGAACTTCGGCTCCAGCGCATTGATCTGCGCCACCGTGCGGCGATATTGTTTGATCAGCCGCTCATTGCGGCTGCCGAAGACTTTCTTGAGAAGGCCGGTGATCATCGATTGCTTTCACCTGCGCGGAACCGGGTGGCACCCCAGGGATGCGGGCTGCTCCGGCGGCCGGGCGAGGAATGGATAGATTGGCGCAAAACGCCGAGTTTATCATGTGCCGGGGTCACGGCCGGAACGCGCCTGGCCCCATCCCGCAAGGGCAGGCAAGCCTGCCGAATGTTGACCACGCGTGTCGTGCTCATGATTGCCCGCGCGCCCCGTCAGCCACAGTTTGGGGCGGCCGCCGCAGCTTCAATCCGCAGTCGGGCAAGGCGGCCCCCGCGCCCCTTGCTAGAATGCATGCATGCGCCGCTTCACCCATCACGCCCTGCAGACCCCCGCCGCCAAGCCGCTCAACGACTGGCTGGCCAAGGCCGGCCCGGTTTCGACGCTGATGCAGACCGCGCGCCAGCTGTCGGTGCTTGAGGCCGAGGTGCTGGCACTGCTGCCCGCCGGCATGCGCGACGGCCTGGCCGTGGCCGGCGTCAAGCGTGACGCCACCGACCCGAACGCCCAGGTGCTGCTGTTGCTGGCCGCGCACGGCGCCGCCGCTGCCCGCGTGCGCCAGGTGGTGCCGACGCTGCTGGCACGGCTGCAGCAGCGCGGCTCGCACATCACCGCGATCCGGGTGCGGGTGCAGCCGGAGGTGTCGCGCCACGCGGACTGGGAAGTGGAGCCCGTGCAACGCCAGCGCACCGGCGGCCGCATGACGCCCACAGGACTCGCCAACCTCGACCAGCTGGCGCGCAGCCTGCCGGATTCGCCGCTGCGCGACGCGCTCAATACGCTGCTCGCCCATCACCGCTAGCCCGGTGCCGAACACGAAAAAGCCGACCCTCGGGTCTAATGCCGTTCAGTTAAGGTCCTTCTTCAGGTACCGAACGGTGTAGCGAGAAGGTCGCGACTTAACGATCCGTGCGC
>NZ_JBYTEG010000019.1:0-141591 GCF_058792255.1 Cupriavidus sp. CPT47-8839-RL05A
GCAGCTTGAACTGCTCGGTGTACTTTGCCATGTAAAAACCCCAAAAAGTTGTCTCCAACTTCTGGGGGTCAGTTCAAAGCGGGAGAGGGAGCCAACCCGCTGCGTGTGAAGGTTGTCAGCAACGTGCAGGCGCGCAGGCCGGCACTCTATCGCAAACAGAGCCCATCACCGCACAATCGGCTTGTATCGAATCCGCTTGGGCTTGGCCCCTTCCTCACCCAGCCGCCGCTTCTTGTCCGCCTCGTACTCCTGGTAGTTCCCCGGGAAGAACTCCACATGCGAGTCGCCCTCGAACGCCAGGATGTGGGTAGCAATCCGGTCCAGGAACCAGCGATCGTGCGAGATCACCATCACGCAGCCCGCGAATTCCAGCAGCGCATCTTCCAGCGCCCGCAGCGTTTCCACGTCGAGGTCGTTGGACGGTTCGTCCAGCAGCAGCACGTTGCCGCCAGCGATCAGCGTCTTGGCCATGTGCAGGCGGCCGCGTTCGCCGCCCGACAGCGTGCCGACCTGCTTCTGCTGGTCGCCGCCCTTGAAGTTGAAGCGGCCGATATAGGCGCGCGACGGCGTTTCGTACCTGCCCACCGTCAGGATGTCGGAGCCGCCCGAGATCTCTTCGAACACGGTCTTGGTGCCATCGAGCGCATCGCGGCTCTGGTCGACGAACGCCATCTTCACGGTCGGCCCGATCCTGATCTCGCCGCTGTCGGGCTGTTCCTTGCCGGTCAGCATGCGGAAGAAGGTCGACTTGCCGGCGCCGTTCGGGCCGATGATGCCGACGATGGCGCCCGGCGGCACCTTGAAGCTGAGGTTGTCGATCAGCAGGCGGTCGCCGTAGCCCTTGCTCACGCCGTCGAACTCGATCACCTCGTTGCCCAGGCGCTCACCCACCGGGATGAAGATTTCCTGGGTTTCGTTGCGCTTCTGGTAGTCCTGGCTGTTCAGTTCGTCAAAGCGGGCCAGACGCGCCTTGGACTTGGCCTGGCGGCCCTTCGGGTTCTGGCGCACCCACTCCAGTTCCTTGTGCAGGGCCTTCTGGCGTGCCGATTCGCTGGCCTCTTCCTGCTTCAGGCGCGCTTCCTTCTGGTCCAGCCACGAGCTGTAGTTACCCTTCCAGGGGATGCCCTGGCCGCGGTCCAGTTCCAGGATCCACTCGGCGGCGTTGTCGAGGAAGTAGCGGTCGTGGGTCACGGCCACCACGGTGCCCGGGAAGCGCGTCAGGAACTGTTCCAGCCATTCCACCGATTCCGCATCCAGGTGGTTGGTCGGCTCGTCCAGCAGCAGCATGTCGGGGCGCGACAGCAGCAGGCGGCACAGCGCCACTCGGCGCTTTTCACCGCCGGACAGGTTGCCGATCGTTGCCTCCCACGGCGGCAGGCGCAGCGCGTCGGCGGCGATTTCCAGCTGCAGTTCGACATTGTTGCCGTCGCTGGCGGCCAGGATGGCTTCGTACTTGGCCTGGTCGGCGGCCAGCGCGTCAAAGTCGGCGTCCGGCTCGGCATAGGCCGCGTAGATCTCGTCGAGCTTCTTGCGCGCCTCGAACACGCCGCCCAGGGCCTCTTCCACCGACTCGCGCACGGTCTGCTCGGGATTGAGCTGCGGTTCCTGCGGCAGGTAGCCGATGTTCAGGTTGGGCATCGGCGTGGCTTCGCCCTCGATTTCCTTGTCGAGGCCGGCCATGATCTTGAGCAGCGTGGACTTGCCCGAGCCGTTCAGGCCCAGCACGCCGATCTTGGCGCCGGGAAAGAACGACAGCGAGATGTCCTTCAGGATGTGACGCTTGGGCGGGACGATCTTGCCCACGCGGTTCATGGTGAAAACGTACTGTGCCATGGGTGCGTGTTGGAGGGTTGTTCGGGAATGGCGGGAGTGTATCAGGCAGGCGCGGCGCGCTGAGGCGGTCCTGCTTGATTCCGCCCTGGCCGGTACAATGACAGGTTCGATTTTTCGCCGACTTCCCAAGCCATCGCCATGAGCAAACCCGCCCTGACCCTGAAGTTCAAGTGCAAGAAGTGCACCAAACCCGTCACGCTGTACCTGCAAAAGACGTCGGCCTGCTCGCACATCACCCCATACCAGGGCTTCTGCAAGTGCGGCGAGATGATGCGCCACGCCACCGGCGACAAGGATGCGGTCGAGTCCTTCGTCAACTCGCTGGACAACAGCTGGATGCACCACCATCACCACCACCACTGAGCAGGCCACTGCCGTGACTGAAACCTGGCGCCCCGCCGGCAAGGACCCGATGCGCTTTCTGGGCGGCTACCCGCCCGGCGTGCTGGACCAGGTGCGCGAGCTGATCGCCGCCGGCCGGCTCGGGGACCATATCGCCCGGCGCTACCCCGGGCGCCACACCGTGCAGACCGACCGCGCGCTGTACGAATACACCACGGACATCAAGCAGGAATACCTGCGCAGCGCGCCGCCGCTGCACAAGGTCGGCTTCGATGCGCGCCTCGATTCGGCCCAGCGTGCGCTGGGCCTGCACACTGCGATCTCGCGCGTGCAGGGCGGCAAGCTCAAGGCCAAGAAGGAAATCCGCGTGGCGTCGCTGTTCAAGGAAGCGCCGCCGGAATTCCTGCGCATGATCGTCGTGCACGAACTCGCCCACCTGAAAGAGAGCGATCACGACAAGGCCTTCTACCGGCTCTGTGAACACATGGAGCCGCGCTACCACCAGCTGGAATTCGATACCCGGCTCTACCTGGCCTGGCGGGAGCTGGAACGCGCTGCCCCCGCCGGCGCAGGCACTCAGGCGTCGCAGGCGTAGCGGAACGAGCCGTTCAGCGTCTTGGGCAGCACCAGCGTGCGCAGGTTGGCGGCCTGCGCCTTGGCGCACAGCCCGGCGCGCGTGGCCGCGTCCCTGTACTTGGTGGCGTACTCGATCTGGAACACCGGCTTGCCCTGCCCAGTGAACGCCGTATAGGCGCCGCACTCCCGGTACTGGAAGCACTGCTCGTTGATGGCGAAATCGAAGCTCGCCGCCAGGTCGGCCACCTGCTCCACATCGTTCTTCAGCCCCACCGCCAGCCCGCGCGCATGCGCCTCGGCCGCCAGGAAGCGGTTGTAGTCGAGCTGGGTCTCGGCCGTCAGCGGCAGGCCGGTGCTGTTGGTATAGCCATCGACATTGTCCGGATCGACCGCGTCGCAGCCCTTGCTGACCGCCAGGTCCATGCGCGCCTGCATGATGCGGCGCACGTTGGCCGAGCGCGTGTCCAGCCAGCGCTCGCCCGCCCAGCCTGACAGCGGCGCGCCCATGTCGGCGGCGGCAAACTGGTTGTAGTCGGGGCGCCAGTCCTCGGAGCTGCCCGCGGAGAAATAGCAGATCACGCGCCGGCCCTGGGCCTTGAGCGCGGCGATGGTGGCCTGCGGCGTATCGAACAGGTCGAAGTCGTAGGCGGTCACCGCATAGCTGGTGTTGAGCTTGCCGGTCAGCTGGATCTGCCAGGTGTCGGTGAGCGCCGGTGCCCAGCGCGTGGTGGCGCTGGTGGTGGTTGCCGTTACCCCGTATTTCGTTGTCGTGGCCGCCGTGGTCGTCGCAGTCGGCGACACCATTTCCGTCTGGCCCCCATCCCCGCCGCAGCCGCCCAGCGCCATTGACAGCGCAACAGACAGCATGGCCCCCGCCATCACCGCAAAGTTGCCGTGCATGTTTTCACCCCTTCCCCGTGATAAACCCCGTTCAAAGCAATCGGCCCGAGTTCTCCCTGCCCCGCGCCGGCGGGCCTGCCACCACGGTTCTTGCAATGTAGCGGATTCGTACCATGGTTGGAATGCACGTGCACCCGCTGTTCGTGCGGCGCAACACATGATGCGCTTGACGCAACGCTCGGGCGCTATGTATAAAGAGCGCGTGGGTAGAAGCGGTCGATTGGACAGCAGCGGTGCAATGCCGCGAGGTTCAACTGGAGATTGCTCACTGACGGAGTGTTTCGTCGGTGGCGCAGTGGTCCAACAGCTCCCCTGACAAAGACTCCCGATAGCAGCATGCAAGGCCGGCCCCGCGGCGTTGTTCGCGCACGCCCGCCGCATGCGTGTCCAACCTAGTCATTGTTAGGGGATCTCCCATGATCATCGACACCAGCTGTTATCCGACCAACCTGGTGGACCTGGCCTGGCGCCACGACGGCGACCCGTTCACCGGCGAGCGCCTGATCCAGATGATGGACGGCCCGTTCACCATCAACGGCAAGCCGCGCCGCATCGATAAAGCCTTTATCCAGCCCCCGCAGGGCAACACCATCTACACCTACACCGACGGCGTGAAGTCAGGCAGCGAGTCTATCGACGCGTACATGGCCTACACCGCGGAGATGGTGAATAAGTACCCGGAACGCTTTATCGGCTGCTTCGTCTACAACCCGCGCTGCGGCGTCGAGAACGGCGTCAATGCCATGGAGCACTACGTCAGGAAGCTGGGCTTCAAGATGGTCCAGTTCCAGGCCAACATGCATGCCTACCGCCCGGACCGTGCCCTCGACTGGCTGCGCCCGGCGCTGCAGAAGTGCGCCGAGCTGGGCGTGCTGGTCAAGCTGCATACCGGCGACGGCCCCTACAGCATCCCGACCGAATGGGTGCCGATGATGAAGGAGTTCCCGACGGTGAACTTCATCATGGCCCACTTCGGCGTGCAGACCGGCGGCGTGTATTGCTTCGAGCCGTTCCAGATGGCCATGGACATGCCCAACGTGTACTGCGAATCGGGCTGGTGCCTGCAGTCGCGCATCGTCGAGTTCGCCAAGGTGCTGCCCAAGCACAAGATCCTGTTCGGGTCCGACACCCCGCCCAACGAGCCCGGCATGTGGCTGCGCCTGCTGGAAGTGCTGTGCTTCGAGCCGCCCCAGGGCCTGAACCTGGATGAAGACACGCTGGAGGACTACCTCGGCAACAACGTCGCCCGGATGATCGGCCTGGAACCGACGCCGGTCCCGCGCACGCTCGAAGAAGCGAAAGCACGCCTGGCCGCGTAAGCGCACACAAGCCCGCGCCACCGACAACGGACTCCGGAGCACACAACATGATTATCGATACCCATCTGCACCCGACCAATCTCGTCGACGAGGCCTGGCGCCACACCGGCGAGCCCTTCAACGGCGAGCGCATGCTCAAGATGATGGACGGCCCCTACATGATCAACGGCAAGCCGCGCCGCATCGACATGGGCTTTATCCAGCCGCCGCCGGGCAACACCGGCTACCGCGACGGCAATCGCCGCGGGCGCGAAGGCATCCGCGACTACATGGCCTATATCGCGGAGCTCTGCCAGAAGTACCCCGACCGCTTTATCGGCAACTTCACCTTCAACCCGCGCTGGGGCCCGGAAGAAGGCGCGCAGGAGCTGGAATTCCACGTCAAGGAATACGGCTTCAAGATGCTCAAGCTGCATGCCAACATGCATGGCTACCGCCCCGATCGCGCGCTGGACTGGCTGCGCCCGGCGATGAAGGTCTGCGCCAAGTACAACGTGGTGGTGCTGATCCACACCGGCGACGGGCCGTACACGATCCCGACGATGTTCTACCCGATCATCCGCGAGTTCCCGATGGTCAATTTCATCATCGGCCACTTCGGCATCCAGACCGGCGGCAACTACTCGTTCGAGGCCTTCTGGATGGCGATGGACACGCCCAACGTGTATTGCGAATCGGGCTGGTGCTTCCAGTCGCGCATCGTCGAGTTCGCGCGCCAGCTGCCGCGCGACAAGATCGTGTTCGGCACCGACACCCCGCCCAACGAGCCCGGCATGTGGCTGCGCGAGCTGGAGATGCTGTGCGGCCCCGCGCCGCAGGGCATGGACCTGGACGAGGACGGGCTGGAGGACTACATGGGCAACAACATCGCCCGGCTGGTCGGCATCGAGACCACGGCGCCGCCCAAGACGCAGCAAGAGGCATTGGCGCGGCTGAAGGATACGTACGCCAGCACGCGCTGACACGTAGTCGCTAGCCGATAGCTGTTCGGCAGGCAGGCACGGCACGGCGGCCGGGACCATTCCCGGCCGCCGGGGCAGCCTTCGCCCTGGCCAACCCTGACCACAGGAGCCGATCCATGAACTCACCCTCAGCGCCCTTCGCCTCAGCGGCATCGGCGCGCAAGCCGTTTCACGACACCTCGCAGGACTTCCACCAGTTCCTGGCCGCCTACCGCGAGGCCTTTCCCGAAGACGTGCTGCATATCCGCGAGCCGGTCGGCGCCGACCAGGACCCGACCGCACTGGTGTGGGCGCTGGCCGCGCAGGGCCGCCATCCGGCCTTGCTGTTCGACCACGTCGAAGGGCTGGGCACGTCGCTGGCGACCAACCTCTTTGCCTCGCGCGAGCGCGTGGGGCGCATGCTGGGCGGCGTGGCGCCCGCCGGCATCCATGCCGAATACCAGGCCCGCAGCCGCCGCATGGTGGCGCCGCGCGTGCTGGACAGCGGCGCCGTCACCGGCCATGTCGAGACTGAACACATCGACCTGCGCACGATCCCGGCGATCAAGCACTTCGCCAGCGACCGCGGCCCCTACATCACCAACGCGATCCTGATCGCGGAAGATCCCGACACCGGTATCGGCAACGCCAGCTACCACCGCTCGATGCTGCACTCGCCCACCGAGATCGCCACCAGCCTCCATTCGCGCGGGCACCTGTGGCGCATGCAGCAGCGCGCCACCGAACTGGGCCGGCCCCTGCCGGTGGCCATGGTGATCGGCGCGCATCCGCTGTTCATGCTGGCCGGCGCCACGCGGCTGCCCTACGGCGTGGACGAGCGCCACGTTGCCGGCGGCCTGTTCGGCGCGCCGCTGGAAGCGGTACGCACACCGCGCCACGGCATCCTGGTGCCAGCGCATGCGGAGATCGTGCTTGAAGGCGTGATCGATCCCGAAGCGCGCGTCGACGAAGGCCCCTTCGGTGAATTCACCGGCTATTCGTCGGACCGTTCAACCAACAACCTGTTGCGCGTGGAAAGCGTGATGCGCCGCACCGATGCATGGCTGGTCGACGTGGTCGGCGGCAACTCGGCCGAACACCTGAACCTGGGCCGCATCCCGCGTGAATCGGAGATGGTCGAAAAGCTCAGGGAGCGCTTTCCCGGCGTCACCGCCGTGCACTACCCCAGCTCCGGTACGCACTTCCACGCCTACGTGGCGTTGCGCCAGAGCCGCCCAGGCGAGGCGCGCCAGGTGATGCTGGGCCTGCTCGGCTGGGATCCGTACCTGAAGACGGTGGTCGCGGTGGATGAGGACGTCGACATCACCCGCGATGAAGAAGTGCTGTGGGCGATGGCCACACACCTGCAACCGCACCTGGACGTGGTGGTGGTCGACGGCCTGCCTGGCAGCGCACTCGACCCCTCGGCCTCGGGTGTGGGCACCACGTCACGCATGGGGCTGGACGCCACGCGCGGACCTGCCTTCGACGGTATCCGCGCGCGCATCGACCCTGCCGCGATGGCGCGCGCGGCAGCACTGCTGAAGCGGCTGGAACGCGCGGGCTCCCACATGCCGTAAGGGATAACCCGCTGAAACTGGCGGATTCATCGTTTCACCCGATCGATAAATCCGCCCCAAACGTTGTACCTTCCCGCCGCCGCTGTCATGCTGACTTATAAGACAGGACAGGCGCGGGCTTCGCACGAGAGGATGGCAACTGACCATCCCGAAGAGGAAACGCCGGCGACCTTGGCGACACGTTAGCGCAATGCGCAACCGGCGTGATACCGACCAAAGGAGACAGCATGAACCCCACCCTGCCTACGCAAGGGAATGCCCCCGTGCATCCCGTCGACGAGGTCCTGCCCCCGCCCCGCCTGCTGGCCCTTGGCCTGCAGCACGTGCTGGTGATGTATGCCGGCGCCATTGCCGTGCCGATGATCATCGGCGGCGCCCTCAAGCTGCCCAAGGACCAGGTGGCCTTCCTGATCGCCGCGGACCTGTTCTGCTGCGGCCTGGTGACGATGATCCAGAGCATCGGCATCTGGAAGGTCGGCATCCGCCTGCCGGTGATGATGGGCGTCACCTTCACCGCCATCGCGCCGATCATCGCCACCGGCTCCAATCCGTCGCTGGGCCTGCCGGCCGTGTTCGGCGCGGTGATGGTGGCGGGCATCTTCACCTACATTGCCGCGCCCTATGTCGGCAAGATGGTGCGCTGGTTCCCGCCGGTAGTGACCGGCACGGTGGTGCTGGTGATCGGCGTCTCGCTGATGCGCGTCGGCATCAACTGGGCGGCGGGCGGCAACCCGACCATCAACACGGCGGCCGGCCCCGTGCCCAATCCCAACTTCGGCCTGCCGGTGAACATCGCCATCGCCACCGCGGTGCTGTGCACGGTGCTGGCGCTGGTGGCCTTTGCCAGGGGTTTCCTGTGCAACGTGGCGGTGCTGATCGGCATCGCGGTGGGCTTCGTGATCGCGCTGTCGCTGGGCAAGGTCAACTTCGACGGCCTGCACAACGCGCACTGGGTGGAGTTCATCACGCCCTTCCACTTCGGCTGGCCCACCTTCGATGCCATGACCGCGGTCACGCTGTGCGTGGTGATGATCGTGATCATGATCGAGGGCGTGGGCCAGTTCCTGGCGCTGGGCGAAATCGTGGGCCGCCCGGTGGGCAGCGACGACCTCGCGCGCGGCCTGCGTGCCGACGGCGTGGGCGCGCTGGTGGGAGCGGTGTTCAACACCTTCACCTACACCTCGTACGCGCAGAACGTGGGGCTGGTGCAGGTCACCGGCGTGCGCAGCCGCTGGGTCTGCGCCACCGCCGGCGGCATTCTGATCGTGCTGGGCTGCCTGCCCAAGCTCGCCTTCTTTGCCGCCTCGATCCCGCAATATGTGCTGGGCGGCGCGGCGCTGGTGATGTTCGGCATGGTGGCTGCCACGGGCGTGCGCATCCTCGGCCATGTGGACTTTGTCGAGAACAAGAAGAACGCCTATATCGTCGCCGTCAGCGTGGCGCTGGGCATGATCCCGCTGGTGTCGGACAAGTTCTTCGCGCAGATGCCGGAGCTGCTGGCCAAGTTCTGCCAGAACGGCATCCTGCTCGGCACGCTGACCGCGGTGCTGCTGAACCTGCTGTTCAACGCCCGCTCGCCGGTCCCCCAGGCCCACGGGCTGGCGAAGGAACCGGCATGAAGTAGTCAGCCTGCGTCGGCCAGCTTGGCGCGATAGCGCATCAGCAGATCGCGGAAAGCCTGGGCCGGCGGTGACAGCGACCGGTCCGCGTGCACCAGCAGCGAGATCTCGCGGTGGATCACCGGATCGGTCGGCATCACCGTGGCCAGCCCCAGCGCGGAAGTCAGCCGCGTGACCGCCGCGCTCATCACCGCGATGCCCAGCCCGGCATCCACCATGCCCACCATGGTCAGCGGCAGGAACACCTCGTGCACCCGCTGCAGCGAAATGCCGCGCGCGGCCAGCGCGGTATCCAGGCAGTCGCGGATCGGGTTGCCCTTGTGCGGCCCGATCACGGGCAGGCCCGCCACGTCTTCCCAGCGCAGCGTCTTGCGCCGGCGCAACGGATGATGCGCCGGCATCACGATCACGAAGGGATCGGACATCAGCCGCTGCGCGCTCAGGTCGGGCTGGCCCTCTGGGATGGTGCCGATGCCGAAATCCACCTCGCCCGAGCTGACCATCTTGGTCACCTCATGCTCGGACACGTCGTGCAGTTCCACCTTCACGCCGGGATGGCTCACGCAGAACTCGCGGATCACGCGCGGCAGCATCAGCGCCGCCTGGATCGACGACGCCGAGATCGACACGCGCCCGCGACCCAGCGTGCGCAGCTCGCTGGAGTTCTCGATCACGCTGTCGATATCGGCCACCGCCTTCTTCACCAGCGGCAACAGCTCCGCGCCCGCCTGTGTGATGTGCAGCTGGCGCGTGTGGCGGTCAAACAGCTTCAGGCCGAGGTTGCCTTCCAGCTCGTGGATCAGCGTGCTGACCGACGACTGCGACAGGTCCAGCTTCTCGGCCGCGCGGGTGAAGTGGCGCTCCTGCGCCACGGCGATGAACGCGCGCAGCTGGCGCAGCGACACGTTCATGTTGCTGATGTTGGGCACGTTGTCTACCTCCGGGATGTCGGGGTGCGCGCTTGTTTTGCCAGGTTGGCCGGCGCGTCTGATTCAGAGGGTAACACGATCAATTAATCCGTTTCCGGGCCTTTACCGATGAAGCCCATCCGCCCATGATGACTTCAACGGTGCGCGCCCCACACGACAGGCAGACGCCGATGGCACAGACCAGGAGGAGCAATGAGAGCGTTTGAATATTTCGAACCGGCAACGCTGGCGGAAGCCTCGGCCATGCTGCACCGGTGCGGCGGCAAGGCCAGCGTGCTGGCCGGCGGCACGGACCTGCTGGTCCAGATCAAGGAGTCCGTGCGCAAGCCCGAGCAGGTGATCAACATCAAGAAGATCCCGGGCATGGACGTGCTGACGTTCGACCCCGTCAACGGCCTGCGCATCGGCGCGCTGGTGACCACGCGCGCGGTGGAGACCTCGGGCTTCGTGCAGCGCCACTACGCCAGCCTGGCGAAAGCCGTGACGGACTTCGCCTCGATCCAGGTGCGCCATCGCGCCACCGTGGTGGGCAACGTCTGCCGCGCGTCACCGTCGGCCGATTCGATCGCGCCGCTGGTGGCGGACGGTGCTTCGGTGCACCTGTATGGCCTGTCCGGCTCGCGCGAGCTGCGCGTCGAGGACTTCGTCACCGGCGTCGGCAAGACCGCCATCGCGCCGGACGAGATCGTCACCCGCATCACCGTGCCGGCGCCGCGCGCCCACACCGGCAAGGTCTACCTCAAGCATGGCCGCCGCGTGCAGATGGAACTGGCCACCGTCGGCGTGGCGGTATCGCTGACAGTCGAGAACGGCCACTGCGCCGAGGTCGGCATTGTGCTGGCAGCGGTCGGCCCGACCCCGGTACGCGCCGTGCGTGCCGAGCAGGTGCTGCGCGGCCAGCGCGTGACGGACGCCCTGATCCTGCAGGCCGCGCACGCCGCCATGGGCGAAGCCCGCCCCATCAGCGACGTGCGCGCCAGCGAAGCCTACCGGCGGCAGATGGTCGGCGTGCTGACCCGCCGCGCCCTGGAACAAGCCCTGGAGGCCGCAACATGCGAAAAATGATCGAACTCGTCATCAACGGCGAGCCGCGCGAACTGGCGGTGGAGCCGCACGGCACGCTGCTCGACGCCCTGCGCAACGACGCCTGCCTGACCGGCACCAAGAAGGGCTGCGACGTGGGCGAATGCGGTTCATGCACCGTCATCATCGACGGCCAGCCGATGAATTCCTGCCTGGTGCTGGCGCCCGAAGCGCACGGCTGCCACATCACCACCATCGAAGGCGTGCAGCCCGCGCCCGACACCGTGCACCCGATCCAGGAGCAGTTCATGCAGTGCGGCGCCGCGCAGTGCGGCTTCTGCACGCCGGGCTTCGTGGTGATGGCCAAGGCGCTGCTGGACGAGAACCCGCGTCCCACGCGCGACGAAATCCGCTTTGCCATTGCTGGCAATATCTGCCGCTGCACCGGCTACACCAAGATCATCGAGGCCATCGAGAGGACCGCCGAGGCCATGGAATTCGCGGGCTGCAAGGCCCGCGCCAGCGAGGAGGCATGATGACCCACGCCGTGATCGGACACAGCGTCAAGCGCACCGACCTGCTCGACAAGGTCACCGGCAACGCCAGATACGTTGCCGACATGCCCTTCCCCGGCCTGCTGTTCGGCAAGATGAAGCGCTGCAACCTCGCGCACGCGAAAATCCGCCGCATCGACACCTCGCGTGCGCTGGCATTGCCAGGCGTCAAGGCCGTGCTGACCCATGAGAACGTGCCGCGCGTGCTGCACGCCGGCTCGCCCCACCCGCGCTCCGCCTCGGTGACCTGCGATCAGTACATCCTGGACGACAAGGTGCGCTACTGGGGCGAAGGCGTGGCCGCGGTGGCCGCCATCAGCGAAGAGATCGCGGAGCGCGCGGTCGAGCTGATCGAAGTCGAATACGAAACGCTGCCCGCCGTCTTCACCACCGAGGACGCCGAGCGCTCCGACGCCCCGCGCATCCACGACCGCGAACCCGGCGGCAACCTGGTGCTGCCGCCGGTGATCATCAAACGCGGCGACGTGGAAGCGGGCTTTGCCGAGGCGGACTTCATCCTCGAAGGCATCTACGAAGGCGGCCGTCCCACCCCCGCCTACATGGAGCCCAACGTCTGCACCACCAGCTGGGACGGCAACGGCAACCTGACGGTGTGGATCTCCACCCAGACCGCCTTCATGGTGCGCGGCATCATGGCCGAGGTGCTGGGCCTGCCGCTGCACAAGGTGCGCGTGCTGGTCGACCACATGGGCGGCGGCTTCGGCGCCAAGCAGGACCTGTTCCAGCAGGAGTTCCTGTGCGCGCTGCTGGCGCGCGAGACGCGCCGCCCGGTGCGCATGGAATACACGCGCGAGGAAACCTTCCTCGGCGGCCGCACGCGCCATCCGGCGAAGATCTGGCTCAAGCAAGGCTTCCGCAACGACGGCACCATCACCGCGCGCCAGGCCAAGGTGGTGTTCAACTCCGGCGCCTATGGCTCGCACGGCCCGGGCGTGACCAATGTCGGCACTGCCGCCATGGTCTCGCTGTACCGCTGCGACAACGTGCTGCTCGAAGGCCGCTGCGTCTACACCAACAGCCCCATCGCCGGCGCCTTCCGCGGCTATGGCGTGGTGCAGACCTATTACGCGCTCGACGTGCAGATGGACGAGGCCGCCGAGCACCTGGGCCTGGACCCCGCCGGGCTGAAGCTGAAGAACGCCGTGCGCGAAGGCGACATTGCGCCGTCCAACCATCCGCTGATCGGGCACGGCCTGGAGGCCTGCATCGAGAAGGGCATGGAACTGGTCGACTGGCCCGCGCTGCGCCGCCGCCCGCGCGACACCAGCGGCCCGATCCGCACCGGCTGGGGCCTGGGCTGCGAGATGCACGGCAGCAGCGCCTATCCCGGCATCAAGGAACAGGGCAACGCCATCATCAAGATGAATGAGGATGGCACCGTGGTGCTGCTGACCGGCGCGGCCGGGCTGGGTACCGGTGCGCATACCGCCCTCGCCCAGATCGTGGCAGAAGAACTGACCCTGCCGTTCGAAGCGGTGGCGGTCGTGCACGGCGATACCGACGTGGTGCCCTGGGACATCGGCGCCTTTGCCAGCCACACCACCTATATGGTCGGCAAGGCCGCGCAGATGGCGGCGGGCGAGATCAAGCGCCAGCTGTTCGATCGCGCGGCCAAGCTGATCGAATGCGAGCCCGAGGCCCTGACACTGACCGCCGGCGTGATCGCCGTGCGCGACCGCGACGGCCCGACCCTGACCGTGCGCGAGGCCGTGATGCCGCGCAAGGGCATCCCCGCCGCGCAGCTGGTGGGCACCGCCACCTATCACCCGACCAAGTCGTATTCATTCGCCGCGCATTTCGTCGAGGTGGCGGTCGATACCGAAACCGGCTTCATCACCGTGCAGCAGGTGGTGCCGGTTCATGACGTCGGCAAGGTGATCCACCCGGTGGCGGCCGCGGGGCAGATCGAAGGCGGCATCCAGCAAGGCATCGGCCATACGCTGTATGAGGACTACCAGATCGACATGCGCACCGGGCGCTCGCTCAACGCCAACTTCGTCGACTACAAGATGCCGCTGGCGATGGACATGCCGCCCATCCACACGGTGATCCTGGAGGCGGCGCCCGACCCCGGCGGCCCGTTCGGAGCCAAGGGCGTGGGCGAGGACCCGATCGTCGCGATCGGACCGGCGATTGCCAATGCAGTGTTCGATGCCATCGGCGTGCGCTTCCGGCACTACCCGATCAAGCCGGAGCAAGTGCTGCAGGCACTGGCGGAGAAGGCAGCGAAGGAAGGCGCCACCCCATGACCCGCAAGCAACGCCTGGTGGTGGCCATCACCGGCGCCAGCGGCGCGGTGTACGGCGTGCGCGTGCTGCAGGCACTGTCGGCGCTGGACGGCTGGGAGACCCACCTGGTCTGCTCGCCGTCCGGCCTGCTGACCGCGCACCATGAGCTGGGCCTGCAGCGCCCCCAGATCGAAGCCATGGCCGACGTGGTGCACAACGTGCGCGATATCGGCGCCACCATCGCCAGCGGCTCGTTCCGCTGCGACGGCATGGTGGTGGCGCCGTGCTCCATGCGCACGCTGGCCGCCATCGCCACCGGGCTTGCCGACAACCTCGTCACCCGCGCCGCCGACGTGATGCTCAAGGAGCGCCGCCGGCTGGTGCTGCTGGCGCGCGAGACGCCCTTCCACCTGGCGCACCTGCGCAACATGACCACGGTGACCGAGATGGGCGCCATCGTGCTGCCGCCGGTGCCGGCCTTCTACACACATCCGCAGTCAGTGGACGACATCGTCAACCACACCGTGGGGCGCGTGCTGGACCTGTTCGACGTGCCGCACGACGGGCTGGTGGAACGCTGGCAAGGCTTGCGCCCCAACGTGGCCACCGCCTGAAGAGAACACGAGAACTTTCGCCCCGCGATTGCGGGGAACGCAGTACCCAACTGGTACAAATCAGGAGACAACATGAACGCACCTGCCGTCGCACAACAGCCGCCCGTCCCGGTCACCATCCTTACCGGCTTCCTCGGCTCGGGCAAGACGACGCTGCTCAACCATATCCTGACGCAGAAGCACGGCCACCGCATCGCCGTGATCGAAAACGAGTTCGGCGAGGTCGATGTCGATTCCGACCTGGTGATGACCTCCGACGAGGAGATCTACCAGATGACCAACGGCTGCATCTGCTGCGTGGTCGATGTGCGCACCGACCTCGTGCGCATCCTGCAGAAGCTGCTGGAGCAGCCCGAGCGCTTCGACCATATTCTGGTCGAGACCAGCGGCCTGGCCGATCCCACGCCGGTGGCGGCCACCTTCTTCATGGACAATGAAGTCGCCAGGCAGGTCACGCTCGACGGCATCCTGACGCTGGTGGACGCGGTGCATATCGAAAGCCACCTCGATGACCCTCAGCTGACCGGCTTCGACAACCAGGCCGTCGACCAGATCGTGGCGGCCGACCGCGTGATCCTCAACAAGACCGACCTGGTGAACGCCGCGCAGCTCGACAGGCTGGAGGCACGCATCCACCGGCTGAACGAGGGCGCGCAGATCCTGCGCTCAAACTTTGCCCAGGTGGACCTGGGCAAGATCCTCGGCATCGGCGGCTTTACCACGGGCACGATCCAGGCGGACGCGCACGATGACCACCACGAACATGCGCACGACCACGACCATCACGACCACGTGTGCGACGAGCATTGCGACCACGTGCACGATGACGACGCGCATGGCCACCGCCACGATCCGTCGGTCACGTCCGTATCGCTGGTGTTCGACCAGCCGTTCGACCGCCAGCGCCTGGAGCACGGCCTGAAGGCACTGCTCGCGGCCCAAGGGGACGATGTGTTCCGGATGAAGGGGATCGTGGCCGTGGAGGGCGATGACCGCCGCTACGTGCTGCAAGCCGTGCACCGGCTGATGGATTTTCATCCCGCCGACGCCTGGGGGCCGGAAGCCGCGCAAAGCAAGTTCGTATTTATCGGCCGGCACCTCGACAAGCTGCGCTTGCAGACGCTGCTGAAGGTCTGCCTGCCCGTGGCTCAGGCAGCCTGACGGTCCTGACCGGCAGCGGAGGCTGACCTCCCGTCAGTCCCCGTTGCTGCCCGGCACGCGCTTGCGCAGCAAGTACCTTTGCGTCCCCTCCATGACGCAAACGTCGTTCTGGTTGCGCACCTCCGACCGCATCGCCAGCACGCCGGTCGTACGGCCGGGAACCAGCTCGGTGACGGTGAGGCGGCAGTACAACGTATCGCCGACGTAGACAGGCGCGAGGAAGCGGCTGCTCTGCTCGATGAAGCCCTTCAGGGACTCCTCGACCATATGGGGAAACAGGCCCGCCCCCGCGGCAGTCTGGATCACGACCTGGAATCCGTGCGCCAGCATGTGCGGCATGCCGTGAGCACGGCAGTACTCGACGTCGTAGTGAACCGGATGGTTGTCCCCGCTTGCCAGCTGGAACGCCGCGAACAGCGCGTCGGTCATGGTGCGGGACGGCAGGTTGAAGTGCTCTCCGAGTTCGAAATCCTCAAAGTAGCGCTGCGGACAAAGTTGATAGGCGTTCATGGCTTCTCCGTATGCCTGATGGTTGGTTCCGGCGCTGGCCTGCGCGGGTTTCGCTCAGTCGGCTTTCATATTCGTGGCGACGGCCACCCGCTTCCACTTCTCCAGTTCCGCGCGCAGGAATTTGTCGAGCCCCGCTGGTGTAGGCTGGGTCTCCAGCTGCAACCCGAGCTCGAAGGCCTTGCTTTGCAGGGCGGGATCGCTGAGTGCATCGCCAAGTGTCGAGACCAGCTTCTGGACAACTGTCGAAGGTGTTCGGGCTGGCACGAATACCGCATTCCAGGTGTATGCTTCATAGCCGGATACGGCTTCCGCAATCGCCGGCGTCTCCCTGGTCTGCGGCAGGCGTTTTTCCATCGACGTTCCCAGCAAGCGCACCGTTCCTGCCCGCACCTGCGCCAGCCCTGTCGGTGCGCTGTCGATCATGAATTCGACATGGCCACCGATAAGATCGGCCATGGCAGGCGCGCTCCCCCGATACGGGACATGGACCGCTTTCGTTCCTGCCGTGTAGTTCAGCAGTTCCCCGGCGAGATGCGGGGCACTGCCAACTCCCGCTGAGCCATAGTTGACCTGGCCGGGACGCGACTTCAGATAAGCGATGAATTCCGGCAGTGTTTTCGCCGGAACGCTCTTGTTCACGACCAGCACCAGCGGCGCACGAGCCGCCAGCCCGACTGGCGCAAAGTCCTCGATCGTGCGATACGGCAGGCCGGCGTGAATGCTTGGGTTCACGGCATGCGCTACAGTGGTCAGCAGCAACGTATAGCCGTCCGGTGCGGCTTTCGCCGCGAGCTCGGTGCCGACTATCGTGCCGGCCCCCGACTTGTTCTCGACAACCACCGAGGTGTTCAGCTTGCGGCTCCAGCTTGCAGCCAGCGATCGGGCGAAGGTGTCCGTCGGCCCGCCAGCGGCATACGGAACGATGAGTCGGACAGGCCGCACCGGGTAGTCGGTCTGCGCCACTGAAGGGGACGCACAGGCCAGGAGTGTCGCGGCGCTGCCCAACGCACTGGCGATCCTGCGGAAGAGTATGGTCATGTTGGTCTCCGATTCTTTTTCGCGCAGCACAGCGATAGCTGCGGTGACGAGCCGAAATATAGAATCGGACCCTACAAGGACACCAGTCGAAAGCTCCTGGGGTGTCGTTAGAATTTTTCTAAACACCCCCGGGAACTGTCGGGCAACGGAGACAAGCGTGCGTTTCGAACTCACCGATCTGCGAGTATTCCTCGCCATTGCGCAGGCCAAGAGTGTGACGGCAGGAGCGTCAGATATGCATTTGACGGCGCCTTCGGCCAGCTACCGCCTCAAGAACCTCGAACAGGCAATGGGCGTTCCGTTGTTCAACAGGACACAGAAGGGCATGGCCCTGACGCCGGCGGGCGATACGGTACTGCGCTACGCCGAGGCGATCATGGAGAACGTCGAACGCCTGCAGTCGGAGATGCGGCGCCATACCGACGGTATTGAAGGGCATATCCGCGTCTACGCGAACAGCAGCACCATGGCCAGCCTGCCCGCCGCGCTTAGCCGGTTCCTGGCGGCGTACCCGAATGTCAATGTCGACCTGGAGGAGCACCTCAGCGAGGACAGCGTGCGGGCAGTGATCGAAGACCGTGCGGACGTCGGACTGGTGGCCGGCGCGATCGACATGCGGGGCCTGGAATTCATTCGATATGGCGTCGATGAGCTGATGTTCGTGGTTCCGGCACGCCACCCGTCCGGGTTGCTCGACAAGATGTCCCTTGCACAGGCGTTGGTGTACGACCTGGTATCCGTCGGCAGCAAGAGCAGCAATTTCCTCTTCCTCAATGACATGGCAGCGCGTGCCGGCATCAAGCCACGCGTTCGCGTGCATGCACCCGACTTTGCCGCGGCCATGCGTTGCGTACAGGAAGGCGCCGGCATTTCGCTCGTGCCACGTTCGGTAGCGGGTCCCCTGATCGAGCAAGGGGTGGTGGAAGGGGTGGCCCTGGACGAGCCGTGGGCCCGGCGCGAGCAGCGGATCGTCGTGCGGAGCCAGAAGGCGCTCCCGGCCTATACGCGCGACTTTATCCGCTATGTCGCTGAATGGGGCGCACCGGACGCTGCACCGTAAGGCTAAGCATGCGGCCGGTTTCGAAGACTTCGAAGCCGCCTTAGGAATTCTCGACTGTTCGGGGGAAGAGGACCGTTCCTATACTTTGTCGTCCGGCCCATGTGCCGCCAGGTCTCTTCACTCCCCTCCATGAAACCCAGCCTACGCCCCCTTGATGGCATCACCGTTCTGGCGCTCGAGCACGCTGTAGCGGCGCCCTTTGCCAGCCGCCAGCTCGCCGATCTCGGCGCCCGCGTCATCAAGGTGGAACGCCCGGTCGTTGGCGATTTCGCCCGCGACTATGATCATTCCGTGCACGGCCAGTCGTCGTTCTTTGTCTGGGCAAATCGCGGCAAGGAAAGCCTTACACTGGATCTCAAGAAGCCCGAGGCCAAGACGATCGTGCACAAGCTGCTCGCCGAAACGGACGTATTCATCCAGAACCTGGCGCCAGGCGCCGCCCAACGCATGGGGCTGGACTTCGAGTCATTGCATGCCGACTATCCTGAGCTGATCGTTTGCGATATCTCGGGGTATGGCGACAGCGGGCCATACCGCAACAAGAAGGCCTATGACCTCTTGATCCAGGCCGCTGCAGGGCTGATTTCGGTAACCGGTACGGACCCTGCGCCGTCGCGCACCGGCATTTCCATCGCGGATATTGCCGCTGGCATGTACGCCTATACCGGCATCCTGTCCGCCTTGCTGCAGCGCGCACGGACTGGCGCCGGCCTCAGGGTTGAAGTCACCATGCTCGAGGCGTTGAGCGAATGGATGTCATATCCGCTGAACTTCGCTCACTATGGCGGCACGCCGCCCGCACGCAACGGTGTTGCGCATCCGGGTATCGCCCCCTATGGCCAGTACCAGACCGGCGATGGGGCCAGCGTCATCTTCGGGCTGCAGAATGAACGGGAATGGCAGCGCTTCTGCACCGAGGTGCTGGAGGACCCGGCCCTGGCGGCGGATGCCCGCTTCAACTCCAATCTCCAACGCGTCGCCAATCGCGCGGCGCTGGACCAGGAGATCGCCAGTCATCTCCGCTCCATGACCCGGGAGCAGCTGGTCAAGCGTCTCGATCGCGGGGGTATTGCCAACTCGCCCCTGAACGACATGCATGATGTGTGGCAGCACGCGCAATTTGCCGCACGCAATCGCTGGCGGGAAGTCCAGACGCCGGGTGGCGCCATCCAGGCACTCCTGCCGCCGGCAACGCTGTCGGGCGTACCGGCTGCCATGGGGAATGTGCCGGCAGTCGGCGAGCACTCTGCTTCTGTCCTGAAGTCGCTCGGCATGAACGAGGCAGAGATCGAAGCCCTGGCGGCCGCGGGCACGATCTGAGTGCTGAAGGTCCTGAGCAACAGGGGCCTGGCTCGCCGTCAGCCCCCCTGCTGCGCTGCCGCCCGCAAGGTCTGTGACGGCAGCTCGCCAAACTGGCGCCGGTACTCGCGCGAGAACAGGCTCAGGTGGGTAAAGCCGTGCCGCAGCGCAATCGCGCTGACCATCCCCTTCTCTTGCCGTGCCCGTTGCAGATCGGCGCGCGCCCCATGCAGGCGCAGCAGACGCAGGTACTCCATCGGCGTGGTGTTCTTGCTCTTGCGAAAACCCAGCTGCAAGGTGCGTGCCGATACGCCGCAATGCGCGGCGATCTGCTCCAGCGTCAGCGGCTGGTCAAGATTGGCGCGCAGGTGGGCGATGGCATTGCGCACATAGTCAGGCAGCACAGCCTCGAACCGGCGCGGCAGCATATTGCCATCCGCGGCAAAGCGGTCCAGCAGCAGTGTCGACAGCACGATGCGCTCAATGCTGCCATCCACCGCCGGCACGCCGCTGCCTTCGCGCCGCACCCGCGTTTCCGCGCGCAGGTAGCTCACCAGCGCCTGCCAGCGCGCGGCACGGCCATCGTCCGCCACCGGCTGCATGTCGAATTCAATCGGCACCGGCGGCTCGAAGCTGAACTGCTGGCGGAACGCCTCGTCGATCAGCTGCCGGCGGATCACCACGCTGAAGCGCTCGCAGCCCGGATCCAGCGACAACGTGGCCGGCACGGTGGGCGAAAACACAAAGGTCGCCCCCGGCGGCATCAGCATCGCACCGCGCGGGGTCTCCACGCGGCACGTACCCGCCAGCACGGTCTGGATCACGAACTCATCCTTGTTGGGCTGCGGCTCGATCTGCACTGCCTGGTTATAGGCAATGGTGACCAGCGTCAGCCGGCCGATGGTGCTGGTGTCGATACGGGCATCGAGCGCCGCATCGGCCTCGGTCGCGCGCAGCCGCGTAGGGCCGAACACGCGGCCGGACAGCGACTGGATGCGGTCGAGGTCACCGCCGCGGCTGACTGGCGAGCGGGAGGCTGCAGCTAACCATCCTGCGGTGGGTGACATGGCGTTGGAGAAAGAAGTGAACGGATCAACCGCGACCGACGCATCAACATCCGGCGGCGTTCTCCCCTCTCCCGCGCGCGGGAGAGGGGAGCAAACCAGCGGCCGTGGCAAGCGCATCCATCCTATGGCCACCCCCGCCCTCACGCAACCCAAGGGAAACCCCTGATGCCCCGGGCGCGCATTTTGCAAGCGCGATTGCGGCCCGGTGCCAGTGTCTTCGCAATAACGCTATGACGGCCTGCCACGCATCACTACTGTGCAAGGCATGCGTCGGCCATGCGCCGCGCATGGCACCGTGACGGACCGAGCCCGGCAACCAACAGACCGGGCCAGCCGCCGCCGGCATGGCGCACTTTCCCCCAGCACGCGGCAGGAGACAACATCATGCAAGCAGCGGTTCACCCCGTCGACCAGGTCCTGCCGGCACGCGCCATGACGACGCTCGGCTTCCAGCACATGCTGGTCAGTTATCTCGGTGCCATCGCGGTGCCGATGATCGTGGCCGGCGCGCTCAAGATGACGCCGGCGCAGACCACCATGCTGATCAGCACCGCGCTGTTCACCTCCGGCATCGCCACCCTGCTGCAGACCGTCGGCTTCTGGAAGTTCGGCGTGCGCCTGCCGCTGATGCAGGGCGTGGCGTTCAGCTCCGTGGGCCCCGTCATCGCCATCGGCACCGATCCGTCGCTGGGCTTCAACGGCGTCTGCGGCGCCATCATCGCCGCGGGCGTGATCGCGATGTTCCTTGCGCCGATCATTGGCAAGCTCAAGCGCTTCTTCCCGCCGGTTGTCAGCGGTTGCACCATCACCGCGGTGGGCCTGTCGCTGTTCCCGGTTTCGTTTCACTGGTTTGGAGGCGGAAGGGGCGCGTCGGATTTCGGCGCTCCCATCTTTTTCATCGTTGCCTTCGGCGTAGTGGCACTGATCCTGTTTATCAACCGGCACGGCGGCGAGCTGATCCGAAACCTGTCCGTGGTGATCGGCCTGCTGGTCGGCGGTGCGGCGGCGTGGATGCTGGGCATGGGCAGCTTCGATGAAGTCGCGCGCGCGCCGTGGTTCACCATGGTGACGCCGTTCGCCTTCGGCATGCCCACCTTCAACGTGGGCGCCATCACCACCATGGTGATCGTGATGGTGGTGCAGATGGTGGAATCGATGGGCCTGTTCATCGCCGTCGGCGATATCGTCAAGCGCCCCCTGACCGAGCGCGATGCCACCCGCGGCCTGCGTGCCAACGGCCTGGCCAGCGCCATCGGCGGCATGTTCGCGGCGTTCCCGTATATCGCCTTCATGGAGAACGTGGGCCTGGTCATCGTCACCGGCGTGCGCAGCCGCTGGGTAGTGGCCACCTGCGGCGCGATGCTGTGCGCCGTGGCGCTGGTGCCCAAGATCGGCGCGCTGTTTGCCTCGATCCCGGCCGCGGCGCTGGGCGGTGCAACCATGGTCATGTTCGGCGTAGTCGTGGCCGCCGGCATCAAGACGCTGGGAGAGGTCGAATACGACCGCAATCCCAACAACCTCTCCATCGTCTCCATCACGCTCGGCTGCGCGATGATGCCCGTGATGCTGCCCGGCATGCTGGAGAAGCTGCCCGGCTTCCTGCAGCCCTTTGTCCACAGCAGCGTGATCATCGCCTGCGTGGTCTCCGTGCTGCTCAACCTGATTCTCAACGGCGTGCCCGCCCGTGAAGCCGACGAGCTGCCCGCCAGTGCCGACAACGTCCAAGGGGTCTGAAACATGGTGCAGAACACCAACACCACCAGCGCCGCGCCCGCCGGCGACCTGCTGATCCGCAACGCCACCGCCGTGATGACCGGCCGCGCCGGCAATGCCGCGCGAGCGGGCGCCGCCGACATCCGCATCCGCGACGGCCGCATCGCCGAGATCGGTGCAGCCCTGCCGCGCCACGACGGCGAGGCTGTGCTGGACGCCACCGGTTGCGTGGTCTACCCGGGCTGGGTCAACACCCACCACCACCTGTTCCAGAACCTGCTCAAGGCCGTGCCCAGCGGCATGAACGTGGGGCTGGAACAATGGCTGGCCTCCGTCGCCTACCCGCGCCTGGCGCGCTTCACGCCGGAGATCTTCCGCACCGCCGTGCGGTTGGGCATGGCCGAACTGCTGCTGTCCGGCACCACCACCTGCGCCGATCACCACTACCTGTATCACCACGGCCATGGGGCGGAGACCGGCGACGTGCTGTTCGAGGTAGCGGAGGAGCTTGGCATGCGCCTGGTGCTGTGCCGCGGCGGCGCCATCCAGTCAGCCTCAGATCACCCCGGCATGCGCGCGACGGCACTGGTGCCGGAGACGCTGGACGAGATGCTTGCCGATATCGAACGGCTCAAGGCCCGCTACCACGATGCCTCAGCAGATGGCCTGCGCCGCGTGGTGGTCGCGCCGACTACGCCGACCTTCTCCCTGCCGCCCGCCCTGCTGCGCGAGCTGGCCGCCTTCGGTCGCGGCATGGACCTGCGGCTGCATTCGCACCTGTCCGAGACCGACAACTACGTGAAGTTCTGCCGAGAGAAGTACCAGTGCACGCCGGTGCAGTTCGTGGCCGACCACGGCTGGCTGGGGCCTGACGTCTGGTTCGCGCACCTGGTCACCGTGAATCCCGAAGAGATCCGCATGCTCGCCGTGACCAACACCGGCATGGCGCACTGCCCTGTCAGCAATGCGCGGCTCGGCAGCGGTATTGCGCCAGTGCGCGCGATCGCCGATGCGGGCGTGCCGATCTCACTGGGCGTGGATGGGGTGGCATCCAACGAGTCGGGCAGCATGGTGCATGAAGCCAACTTCGCGTGGCTGGTGCACCGGGCGCTGGGCGGGGCCGCGCAAACCCGCGTGGAAGAAGTCATCCATTGGGGCACCGCAGGCGGTGCGCAGGTGCTGGGGCTGCCGGGAATCGGCACGCTCGCGCCAGGGCAGTCTGCCGACCTGGCGATCTATGACGTCAGCGGGCTGCGGTTCCATGGCTTCCATGACATCGGCACGGCACCAGTGGCGGCAGGCGAGCCTACGCCGGTGCGGGATGTGCTGGTGCGCGGGCGTCAGGTAGTGCGCGATGGGATGATCGTCGGATTGGATCTGGAGAAGTTGCGCCGGGAGGCGCGGGAGGCATTGGCGACGCTGGTGGATTGAGGAGGGTGGTTTAGGCGTTTGGCTATTTGCGGGCGGGCGGGGGTCGGGCAGGATGCGGCGTCCGTGTGGGAATGCGAAGTGTCTTATCGAGTCGAGCGCCGCGACGCGAGAGACTGGGGCTGTCATCGAACAACGGTGACCGAGTGTGGAAACTCGAATGCCAAAGCCGGACCGGTCGTACTTGACGATCGGTCCCGCCCATACGAGCAAGCCATCCTGCTATGGCGGGCCGGGCGAGGTAGCCGCAAGGCTGACCGGCATTGGCTTTGGCACCGGTTTTCCACCCTCGTCGTCAGGCCCGCCGCCCTCCCCTAACGTCGTGCGGCGGACCTTCACTCAACGATAGGAGGTCCTATGTCGGAAATCGATCTATCCACGGCGCGGTACAGCCTTCAGTCAGTCTCGGCTGGTATGGATGGTGTGCTTACCCTGCTGGAACAGCAAAGTGTGCAATTCGAGGGCTGCTTTAGTGCATTTTGCTTGTTGGGGCTGGTGAAAGCGCAGCTGGAGAGTGTGTTGGCGGATGAGCTGCCTGCGTCT
This sequence comes from Cupriavidus sp. CPT47-8839-RL05A, assembly GCF_058792255.1. Classification (NCBI taxonomy): domain Bacteria; kingdom Pseudomonadati; phylum Pseudomonadota; class Betaproteobacteria; order Burkholderiales; family Burkholderiaceae; genus Cupriavidus; species Cupriavidus sp. CPT47-8839-RL05A. Next base: position 24,299 of record NZ_JBYTEG010000019.1, read on the forward strand.
TAACGGGGATGGCTTCCCGGCAAAGGCGCTGACAGTGAAGTCGGGAAGCCTCTCCCACCCCTGGTGTCGGCTCGCAGCGTATGCACCAATCGCAGAGCGTGGGAGCGCGCCAACTCAGTACACTTCAACCCATAAAAATAGGCTCATGGCCGATTGGCGGGGGCTAGCGGTTTGTGGGATTGGGGTGTGGTTTTCGGGCTGCGGCACTGCGGTTGGGTGTCGTGCTACGCGCGGCGAAATCCGGGTGGGCGTCTAAGGTCGAGTCACAGGGCAGTGGCGAAGGCATTACGGCATAAGAAGCGATGCGCGCGAAAAGCGCCTTCACCGCCGGCTGCCGACTCAGGGGCGAGAACTTCTATAGTTTCGGCAACTGGGAAACGACGGCGAATTACGATCAGGCCTCCCAAGGGTTCAGGATGCTGACGCCAGTTGCCATGAAGTCGGCGACATTTCGTGTAACGACGGTCATACCGTGCACGATTGCTGTGGCGGCAATCAACGCATCCCGCTCCGATTGCCGGTCTGGTACGTGCAACCGAGCGCAACGCAGGGCCACGGCGGTATCAATGGGCAAAACGCGGCCTGCGAATTCGGGCAATACATGGTGGTCCAGCCACGCCCGCAGCAGCGCACCTTGGCGGGCATCCCGCCGCTCGATCTGCAAGACACCGGTTTCCAGTTCCATGATGGTGACCGCCGACACAAAGAGCCAAGCTGCATCAACGCTGGCAGACCACGCTGCAACGTTTGCATCAGCTTTACCGGCTCGGACCTTGCGCAGTTCGGAAACGACATTGGTATCGAGCACGAACATCATGTGAGATCAGCGGGCCGGAATTTGATGTTGGCACGTGGCGGATTGAACTCGATGTCCTCAACGCCGGGCATCGCGAGTGCGTCTGCAATGTTGCGGCGCTGCTGGGTGAGCCTCTGATATTCCTCGAAGCTCAACAGCACATGCGCCGGTTTGCCGCGGTCCGTAATGAAGACCGGACCGTCCTTCGTCGCCTTCTTGGCTCTTGTCACGTCCTGATTGAGTTCTCGGCTCGATAGGGTTGTGATCGTCATGATGGCACTCCCGCCCACTTCAATGTAGTTACGTTACTACAATGAAAAGGGCGACGCAACCCTGCTTTGCCAAAATCACGAGGAGGTGCCTTGCCTACGTTGATATGCCCGCGCTGAGCTGCAAGCCATGCGGAATTCCGATGGGTCAATTGACGACGCACCGGCGTCGTCAACGCGACTCAGCCCGCAACGCGGCTGAGTCAATCCACTTACTTCGCCGCAGTCTTCACCTGGTCCCCGGTGTAGCTCAGCGAAGCCAGTTCCTCCTTCGCCTTCTCCGGCGTTTCCAGCTCCAGCACCACGCGGCCCACCATCAGCCCCAGCGACGGGGAGCTGCGCACGTACTTGGTTTCGCCGGCATCCAGCACGAAGCTGAGCGTCTTCTCGGTTTCGGTCGAGGCCGCCGCGACATACTTGCCGGCCGTGCGGTCCACGAAGAAGAAACCGCCGGGCTTGGATTCGCCAACGACCTGGCTATTCAGGCGAATATCCGGCTGGATAGCCGCCCCGAACATCGACGCCGAACGCAGGAAATAAATCCGACCCTCGCCCGGCTTCAGCGTGGGCATCGAAGCCGCCATCTCGGCGTGCTTCACGCCCGAAGCGCATCCCGCCAGCAGCGATGACACCGCCAGTCCGGCGATCAGCATGCGCGCAACCCGTTTCATTCCGATTCTCCCAAGTTCAAAGGTACTGCTGTCGTTAGCGGGGAGTAGTTCTGCTCCCCAGGCAGATAGAAGCCCACCAGCGTCTTGTTGCGGACGACCAGGTAGGCCTCATGAACGTGGCGGCCCTCGATTGTGAGAATGGTGCCGACGGGGCGGTAGACATCGCCTTGCGGGAGGCGCCCGACCTGCGACCAGGTCGACTTGGCAGCGAGGTCTCGGGAATAGCCGGTGTCGAGCTTGACCTGCGCCGGCGCTAGAAGCTGGACGCGCTTGGCCGTGGCAGCTGGCTGCATGAGCTCCACTGTTGCCGGGGTGGTCGCGATCATCGGGGCGCAGGCGGAGAGTGCCAGGCTAACGCCTGTGGCGAGCCACAGGCGGCGGGCGCGGAAAGAGGAGGAGGTCATGGCTGGATACGCTCGGGTGTATGGCTCACAGCCTGAGCGGCTGCGCCCCACAGCAATTGCGCCAGTCGGCACGATGCGGCGCCATTGGCACTTTCCCTTGGCGCCGCCCAGGTTGTCTTCTGAGGCTAATTACGACACTGGGACAGACATGCTTAATACAAAGCGGCACCCTACAGGAGGAGGGTGCCGCAGGAATTCCCCAGCTAGCTGGCACAAATGGAAATCGTCTCCAGCCGAGTTTGGCTGCGGCTACGAAATTCCTCTCAATCCCCCTTGAAACCCGACGCCTTGATCACCGGCGTCCACCGTGCCGAAAGCGCGCTCGCATACCTGGCAACCTCATCAGAAGTGCCGCCCGGCAAGATGTCATAGCCAGCGCGCGCCAGCTTCTCGCGCACGTCCGGCATGGCCAGCACCTTGCGCACGGCCTGATACCACTGCGCGGTCACGTCGGGCGGCGTGTTGGCGCGGACATAAAGCAGGTAGCGCGACGAGGTCACAAGGTTGGGAAAGCCAGACTCCGCAAACGTAGGCACATCCGGCAAGGCATCGGCGCGCTTTTCCCCTGCCACGGCCAGCACGCGGAGCTTGCCGCCGCGATGCAGTTCGGTAAAAGTCGTGATGGCGTCCATGCCTGCCGCGATCTGGTTGCCCATCATTTCCGTTGCCATCGCCGCGCCACCGCGATACGGTACCAGCGTACTGCCGGCGCGGGACTGGCTGACGAACTCCACGGCAAGGAAATGCAGCAGCGTGCCAACCGTGCTGATGCCGATCGAATAGTCAGCCGGCTTGGCCCTGGCGGCCTTGACGAAGTCGGCCAGTGTCTTGATGGGTGAGCTGGCGCTGACTGCAATGCCGAACTGGACGCCCGTCACATCGGTGATCGCCGTGAAGTCGGTGGCGGGATTGAAACGCATATTGCTGTAGATCAGCGGCCCGATGAACATCGGATCGACGGGGGCCAGCAGCACGGTGGTGCCGTCGGCCGGGGCGTTCTTCAGCCCTTCGGCCGCCACGCGCGTCCCGGCACCGGGCCGGTTGTCGACGATGACGGTGCGGCCCATGGCGTCTTTCAGCTTCTCGGACAGCAGGCGGCCCATGTAGTCGGCCGGCCCGCCCGGCGGAAACGGCACGATGATGCGCGATACGGACTGCCCCCATGCGGCCCTGGAGAGCAGGCCACCGGTACACAGGGCGGCGGCGGTTCCGGCCAGCATGGCGCGGCGCGACAGCCGTGGGGCGTAAGCAGGTTTGCGTTCGTTCATGGGAAGCTCCTGGGTCTAGATGCCGGTTTGCACGTCGGTGTAAGGGGTAAAACGCGCCGCGTCTTCAATCGCCTGGCCGGCGCGCAGCAACAGGTCTTCGCGGAAGCGCCATGCCATCAGCTGCACGCCGACCGGAACGCCGCCGGCCATGCCCGTCGGCACGGACAGCCCCGGCATGCCGAGCATCGCTGTTGCCAGCATGGGGCTCTGTGCGTCCAGCAAGGCCCGGTTCTCTTCTGGCGTGCGGATATCCGCGTCTTGCACGCTCGGGCGCTGCCACGACACCGGCATCAGCACCAGCGGATAGGTTTGCATGAACACCGACCAGCTTCGTGCAATCGCCTGGCGCCGTGCCAGGGCATCCAGAAAACCATCGCGGTCGGTTTCCTGCATCCCGTCCAGCATGTTGCGCTGGCTTTGCCGCATGGCCTCGTCGCCATGCTGGTCAACGCCCGCGATGATGTTGCGGCGGCTGTCGTCGACCGTCAGCGTGCGCCACAGCGCTGCCGCTTCCATGAAATCAGGCAGGCTGGCTTCCTCGACGGCGTAGCCCGCTTGCTGCAGCCATTGCGCGGCACTGTCCAGCGCTGCGCTGACCGCGGGATCGACGGGAATGCCCGGACAACGCCGGAACAGCGCCACGCGGATCGGTCCCGGCGGCAGCGGCAGTTCCAGCGGCACCGGCACCCAGGCTGGGTCGCGCCCGTCATAACGGGCCATGGTGTGGTAGCCGAGCCGCAGGTCGGCAATGCTGCGCGCAAGCGGCCCTTGCACGGACATGAGTTGTGGCGTGATGCTGCGCTCGGCAGTGGCCGACGGGTTGTACGCGGGCACCCGCCCCGTCGTCGGCCGCAAGCCGGCGACACCGCAGGCATAGGCCGGATAGCGAATGGAGCCGCCGATGTCATTGCCATGCGCCAGCGCCCCCATGCCGGAAGCGACCGCGGACGCGGCACCGCCGCTGGAGCCGCCGGGGGTGATATCCGCATCCCACGGGTTCAGCGTGCGCCCGTGCAGGCCGTTGTCGGTAAACCAGCGCGAGGAATAGGTAGCCGTATTGCTGCGCCCGACGATGATGGCCCCGGCACTGCGCAGGTGCGCGACCACGGGAGCATCCTCACGCGCGATGTTGTGCTTCAGCGGAATCACGCCGTTGGTGGTGGCATGGCCTGCCTGGTCGACATTGATCTTGATCGTGACCGGCACGCCATGGAGCGGCCCCAGTTCTGCGCCCTCAGCGACCTGGCGGTCCGCGGCATCCGCGCTGGCCAGCGCCTCTTCTGCCAGCACCTCCGGCAACGCATTCAGGCGAGGGTTAAGGGCATCGATGCGAGCCAGCACGCTGGCCGTGACCTCGCGGCAGGAAATCTCGCGCCGCCGCACGGCATCGGCAATATCGACAGCGCTCCAGCGCCAAAGCAATTCAGCAGGTTTCACGTCAAGGCTCCCAGGATTCAGGCAATAGGAATCCCACCCGCCGTGTCGGATGCCACGATGGCGGTTGGGTGTGCAGAAAAAGGGGGACGCTAGCGCGTCAGGGGATCAGTCGACCGGGCTCATCAGCAAGCTCCCGCGGTCCACCCGGGACTCGGCTTCCAGGGCCAAGGATTCGGCATGCTCCATGTGCTCCTGCATCAGGGCACGCGCACGCTCCGGGTCGCGCGACCGGAAGGCTTCGATCAGCGCGTTGTGGCTGTGGAAGATCTCTTCATCAAAGTCGTCGAAATCATCCTGCGCATTACGCACCACGATGACGCGGCGGATGATGTCGTTGAGCAGGCGGCAGAACAACGCCAGCATCGGGCTGCTGCAGGCATCGGCCAGGCGGTCGTGGAACAGCAGGTCGGCTTCGCGCCGCTCGTTCCAGTCCGTGCTGCCGCCGTGTTCCGGGTGGCTCAGCCCGACCAGCGCTTCGAGATCGGCGATGTCGGCATCGGTCAGGCGCAAGGCGGCGTTGGCTGCCAGCTCCGGCTCAACCGCGCGGCGCAGGGCGTAAAGCGTGACGATGTCGACCGACTGGAAGTACAGGAAGTTGGACACTGCCTCCAGGCATCGCTCATAAGGCGGCTGCGTCAGCGTGGCACCGCCGTTCGGCCCCGTGCTGACCTTGACCAGCCCCTGCGCCTGCAGCGAGGCAAGCGCCTCACGCACCGTCCCGCGTGCGACGCCCATCTGTTCGATCAACGCTGCTTCCTGCGGCAGCTTGTCTCCGACCTTCTGGTGCGTCTGCACGATCCAGCGCTTGATATCGTTGACCACCTGGTCCGAACGCTTCACGCGTCTGCTGCCCTCTATCTGCGGGGTCGGCTTGGAATCCATCGCTTCGTATTTATGATCATAATTACTATGATTATGGTGAAGGACTGGGCTTTTCCTATGCGGGTATTCCCGGCGAGACGGGTCAAGAGCAGCAAGAAGTCGGGGGGCATGGAGGGGTCGGACCCGCCGACATTCGCGCTGTCCGCGCGCCCACCGGCGAACGAAATCCGTCGATTCGGCCCATGGGCCTGGAGCGGCGCTTGGCGATGGCCTATACCTGACGCAAGCCAACCATCTTGATCACGAGGTATCCCATGCACCACGCCTTCCCTCCCAACGACGACCCCAACGCCATGGCCTACTGGCGCGCGCGCCGCATGGTGCACGCCCTGCGCGGCTGGTACATCCACCTGCTGGTCTACGCTGTCGTCAATGGCTGGCTGTGGTTCCGCTTCTTCTACTTTCCGTCGCCGCGGTGGTCGCATTACGCCGCCACCGGCTGGCCATGGCCGCTGACCACGACCCTGGCCTGGGGCCTGGCGCTGACCGTGCATGGGTTGCTGGTATGGATGCGGCTGTCGCGCCGCGGGCGTGACTGGGAACAGCGCAAGATCCAGGAATTCATGGATCGCAAGTGAATCCCTCGGCCGGCGGCGCAGTGGCGCCGCCGACCGCCTTACATCTGCCGGAAGCGGTGCATGTACGCGCGCGATACCGGCAGTTCGGCTTCGCTGTCGCGCATCCGGACAAAGAGCCGCCCTGCCTCATCGCGGCGCGTTCCGGCCACGTATTCCATGTTGACGATGGACGAGCGGTGGATCTGCCAGAACACCTCGGGATCGAGGCCGGCAATCAGCTCCGCCAGCGGCGTGCGGATCAGGTGCTCGCCATCGCGGGTATGCACGACCACGTACTTGTCGTCGCTCTGGAAGTACATCACTTCCTGGATCGGCACGTGGCTGGTGGTATTGCCGCGGCTGGCGCGTACCCAGCGCAGCTGGCCGCCGCTTTCCGCGCGCGGCTGGGCGCGTGTGAGCTGGCTCAGTAGCTGGGCCAGTTCCGGCAAGGGTGCCGCTTCCTGCAACGCCTTGCGCAGCCGCTCGATGGTGCGGCCGAGCCGTTCCTCGCTGACCGGCTTGACCAGGTAATCGACGGCCGCGCGCTCGAACGCATCGAGCGCGAATTCGTCATACGCCGTGACGAACACCAGCCGCGTATCGGTTTCAATCCCTTGCGCCACCTCCAGGCCGGACAGGCCGGGCATCTTGATGTCGAGGAAGGCTACGCTCGGCGACAACCGTGCGATGGCGTCGGCGGCTTCGATGCCGTTGGTCGCCTCGGCAACGATCTGCAGCTCCGGCCAAAGGCGTTGCAACTTGCCGCGCAGATATGCGCGCAGGTGCTCTTCGTCGTCGGCAATCAGGGCGGTGGGCGTCATGGGCGTCTCCGTTTCAGGATGTACGCGGCAGCGGGATTTCGATCAGCACGGCAGTGCCGGGCGAGCGTTCTTCAATGCGTACGTGGGCGTCACCGTCATACAGCACAGCCAGCCGTTCACGCAGGTTAGAAAGCCCGACCCCGGCGCCGGCCGAGGGGCGAAAGCCCATGCCATCGTCCTCGATGGTCGCCAGCATGCGCGGGCCGCGCCGCTCCAGCCGGACCAGCAGCCGCCCGCCTTCGATCTTTGGCTCCAGCCCATGCTTGATCGCATTCTCGACCACGGGCTGCAGCAGCATCGGCGCCAGCGGCATCGATTCGAGTTCGGGGTCGACATCGACCGAGTAATGCAGCCGGTCCCCCATGCGGATCCGGATCAGCGCCAGATAGTCACGCAGCAGCTTGGCCTCCTGCGCCACCGTGCCTTGCGTGGCGCGGCTGGCTGCAAGCGATGCGCGCAGGTAGGCGATGAAATGCTCCAGCATCAGCGTGGCCTTCTGCGGCGCGGGCTCGATCAGGCTGACCACGTTGGCCAGGGTGTTGAACAGGAAGTGCGGTTCGATCTGGGCCTGCAGCAGGCGCATGCGGGCTTCGACCAGCTGCTTCTCCGTCGACAGCGTGCGCACCTGTTCCTGCGCCATGTATTGCGCGATCTTGCGCTCTTCCCACTGCCGCCCGAGCAGGCCGACGCGACTCCACGTCATCACGCCGTGTATCGCCAGGCCGATACCCCAGCCCATGAGCGGCCCACCGGACCACGGCCGATGCGGCGATCCCACCAGATGGAAGCCGATCAGCAATGCATTGACCGCCACGTAGACCATGGCGTGCATGTAGAAGAAGCGCAGCGCGCGCACGCGGCGGCGGGCGTCTTCGTAGGCGCGCTGCTCGGGGGCGGATCGCCAGATGCGGGAGTCTGGGGAGTGCACGGGCGGGTGGCTGGGGGCGGAGATAGCGGGAGGTTACCACTGCGATCCGGGCTCTGATATGGGGGTGGCGGGAATCGACGGATCGGCGGCGCGGATCGCCGGAAAGCCGGCGCAGACCGCTTGACAGCCCCCGGAGCCGCCGGCTCGCCAGTGTCGCCAACCGGCAAATCACCAAAACTACCGAAATAGCCACCGTTACCGTTTTGTGCCTACAATTGCCGCATAACAAACCTGCCTGACCGCCGTCGCACCGGGTCCGCGACACCTACCGTGGTCAGCGCAGTTCCTGAACGGGCAATAAGAAGAGCAACAACGCATGGCCACGCTGATTCCCGCGCTGGGTTCGGTCACTTCGCGCATGACCAGTGGAGAGAGACGCTTCGCCGAGCGTCTGGAGACAAAGCTGGAGGACGACTACCTGTGTTGGTATGACGTCGCCATCGGAGAGAAAACCAGGCATCCGGATTTCATCGTCTTCCATCCCAGCCGGGGTCTGCTGGTGTTGGAGGTGAAAGACTGGAGGCTGGATACCATCCGGGAAGTCGACCAGCGCGATGTCACGCTGCTGACGGATCGCGGGCTGGTGCGGGAGATGAATCCCCTCGAGCAAGCCCGCCAGTACATGTTCTATGTCACCAACCTGCTGCAGCGCGATCCGCAGTTGGTCTGGCCTAGCGGCTCGTTGAAAGGCAAACCCTTCTTTCCCTACGGCTGCGGCGTCGTCCTGTCCAACATCACGCGTGCCCAGTTCGACAAGACCAACCTCGGTGACGTCCTGCCCCCGCACCTGGTGATCTGCCAGGACGAGATGTATGAGGCGGTCGACGCGGAACGCTTCCAGCAGCGCCTGTGGGAGATGTTCCCGGTCAAGTTCACCTTCAAGCTTTCCCTGCCGCAAATCGAGCGGATTCGCTGGCACCTGTTCCCGCAGATCCGCATGCCGGAGCAACGCGCGCTCTTTCCGGAGGATGCCGCGGAGCCGCTGAATATGCCTGACATCCTTCGCGTCATGGATCTCCAGCAGGAGCAGTTGGCACGCAGCCTCGGCGAAGGCCACCGGGTCATTCATGGCGTCGCCGGCTCTGGCAAGACGATGATCCTCGGCTACCGGGCTGAGCATCTTGCAAAGATCGTCACACGGCCAGTCCTCGTGCTTTGCTACAACAAGACCCTCGCCGCCAAGCTGGCGGCGACGATGATCGAGAAAGGCATCGAAGAGAAGGTCCACGTCCACAACTTCCATGCGTGGTGCTCGCGCCAACTAGAGACTTACAACATTGACAGGCCGAAGGGGCGCCCCAGCGATGCGCTCTTTGAGGAAATGGTAAATCGCGTCATCCAGGGCGTGGACCGGAAAGCGATCCCGGCCGGCCAGTACGACGCCGTGCTGATCGATGAGGGGCATGACTTCCGGCCGGAGTGGTTCAAGCTGGTCGTGCAGATGGTGAATCCGGAGAGCAATTCCCTATTGGTGCTCTACGACGATGCGCAGTCCATTTATGGCGGCGCTAGGAAGCGCGGGATGACCTTTGCCAGCGTGGGCATCCAGGCCCGGGGCCGTACGACCATCCTCAAGCTTAACTACCGCAATACGCAGGAGATACTGGCCGTCGCGCGCAGCTTTGCGGATGAGTTGCTGCGGCCGACCGAGGCAGCCGAAGACGAAGCGCCTACCGTGCAACCTGTCGGTGCCGGGCGCCGCGGCAACAAACCGCTGCTGATCGAATTGCCAAACGTAGAGGCGGAAGCTGAGCGCATTGCGCAGATCCTGACTGACGAGAATCGGGCTGGTACGCCCTGGTCAGAAATGGCGGTGCTCTATCGCCATTGGGACACGGTCGGACACGTCACCAGCGCGCTCACGCGCAAGGGCATTCCGTTCGAATGTCCCCAAATCACCAAGCGATTTACACCCGGCGCGGACAGCGTCAAGGTGATCACCATGCATAGCAGCAAAGGATTGGAGTTTCCGCTGGTATGCATTCCGGCCACGGGGATGCCGCATAAGCATGATGAGGCGGATGAAGACGAAGCGCGGCTGATGTATGTGGCGATGACGCGGGCTACGCGGCAGTTGGTGATGACGTTTGGGGACGGGTCGAGGTTTGCTGGAAAGCTGGGTGCTGCGCTCGGTGCAGTAAGGGAATAAGGCACGCTTATCCAGCACGATCACCGCTCGGCCTCCCACTCAACGTCCACTGGCTCCGTCGGCGCGTCGTAGCGCACCACGGTGCCGCGTAATACCTGAAGGGGGTCACGCTCCAGCCCGCGATAGGGACGCACCTCGAGTGTGGGCTTGCCGTGGTCCGTGACAATGACCGGCTCGCCCGAGGCTTCGATCTGGCGGAAATACTCGAGGGCGCACGCCTTGAACTCGGTCTTGGAAATCAGGCTGCCAGCCATGGATTGCCTTCTAGTCATTGCTACTAGTCAGAAATCTACGCCACAACGACTAGATGAATAAGTCATTTTTTTCGGCATTGATGCGGCTGTGCGCCCTTGCCACAAAAACAAAACGGGCTACGCAATCTTGCGTAGCCCGTTTTCAAATTCTGGTGCCGGCTGCAGGACTCGAACCCGCCACCTGATGATTACAAATCAACTGCTCTACCTGATGAGCTAAGCCGGCATGTCTGGTGCAGACCGCGATTCTACTGCATTGCGGTCCGCTTTGGGATGGCTTACTTCACCACTTTCAGTGCGGGCTTCTTGCTGCCGATGCGGGGCACCGGGGGCGGCGTGTCGTCGTCGCCGGGGCCAGTGTCGGTGGTAGTTGCCGAGGTCTCGGCTTCCACCGGGGCCAGCTTGGGCGGCGGGTTGTTTTCACGCTCGGTGGCGGCCTGGGTTTCCGGCAGGCTGCGTTCGACCGGGAAGGCCATGCCTTGCCCGTTTTCACGGGCGTAGATGGCCAGCACGTTCTCGACAGGGACGTCGATCTTGCGCGAGACGCCGCCAAAGCGTGCACTGAAGGTGATCCACTCGTTGCCCATGTCCAGGCCGCTGGTGGCGTCGAAGCTGACGTTGAGCACGATCTCGTTGTTCTTGACGAACTCGCGCGGCACGCTGGTGTTGGCGTCGACGAAGACGGCGATGTACGGCGTGAAGCCGTTGTCCGTGCACCATTCATAGATGGCGCGGATCAGGTAGGGCTTGGTGGAGGTTTCAGACATTGTGCTTCCAATGGCGCCGTGGTGGCCCGAGGGCGGATGCCTTCGGGCCGGTGCCGGTTAGCGGCGCATCACCTTTTCGGACGGGGTGAGCGCTTCGATGTACGCGGGACGACTGAAAATGCGTTCAGCATACTTCAGCAGCGGTGCGGCGTTCTTCGACAGCTCAATGCCGTAGTGGTCCAGGCGCCACAACAGCGGCGCGATGGCGACGTCGAGCATCGAGAACTCTTCGCCCAGCATGTACTTGTTCTTGACGAAGATCGGCGCAAGCTGCGTCAGGCGGTCGCGGATCGCGGCGCGGGCGCGTTCGTGGTTCTTCTCCGCGGCCTTGCCCTTTTCGTTCTCCAGCGTGTAGACGTGGGTGAACAGTTCCTTTTCGAAGTTGAACAGGAACAGGCGGGCGCGGGCACGCTGCACCGGGTCAGCCGGCATCAGCTGCGGGTGCGGGAAGCGCTCGTCGATGTATTCGTTGATGATGTTCGACTCATACAGGATGAGGTCGCGCTCGACCAGGATGGGCACCTGGCCGTACGGGTTCATCACCGAAATATCTTCGGGCTTGTTGAACAGGTCGACGTCGCGGATTTCAAAATCCATGCCCTTTTCAAACAGGACAAGGCGGCAACGTTGGGAAAACGGGCAAGTCGTACCCGAATACAACACCATCATGGTTGGATTCCTTGGGCTTAGCCGAAGCAGGGTCGGACAGTAAGGTCTGTCATTCTGCCAAAGTCGACCATCAGAAAGCAAATTTGTGGAAAATGGCGCACTTTATTGGCGCGCTTCGGCAGGTTTTCCAAGAGAAAAGGCCAGGGGCGGTGCTGCTTTCGCAGCGGCCACCCCTGGCCTTTGCCTTGTCCGGGCCCGGATTCGGGCCCCTGGCATGCCTTTACTTCACGTCCTTCCAGTACGCGGCGTTGAGGCGCCAGGCAAAGACGGTGAACACGCCCAGGAACAGCAGCACCCAGACGCCCAGGCGCTTGCGGTGGTTCTGCGCGGGCTCGGCCATCCAGTCCAGAAAGCCGACCAGGTCAGCGCTGGCCTGGTCGTACTCGACCTTGCTCAGCTTGCCCGGGCTCAGTTGCTCGAAGCCGGCAAATTTGTGCACCTTTTCGCCGTGCTCTTCCACTTCCGTGAACTTGGCGGCGCGCTGGCCCTGCAGTTCCCACAGCACGTGCGGCATGCCGACGCTCGGGAACACCAGGTTGTTCCAGCCGGTGGCGCGGCTGTCGTCACGGTAGAACGTGCGCAGGTAGGTGTAGAGCCAGTCGTCGCCGCGGGCGCGGGCGATCACCGACAGGTCCGGCGGCTGCGCACCGAAGAAGGCCTTGGCTTCCTTCGGCTGCATGGCGATGGTCATGGTCTCGCCGACCTTGTCCGCGCTGAACAGCAGGTTCTCGCGGATCTGGTCGTCGGTCAGGCCGATGTCCTTGAGCCGGTTGTAACGCATCATCGATGCGCCGTGGCAGTTCAGGCAGTAGTTGACGAACAGCTTGGCGCCGCGCTGCAGCGACGACAGGTCAGCAGTGTTCACCGGTGCCGGCTCAAGGGGGAAGCCCCCCTCGGATGCCATGGCAGGCGCGCCGGCAAAGCAGGCGCCGGCCAGCGCGAGGATCGAAAGCAGCTTTTTCATCTTGTGTCCTTGTGCTCTTGTCGGGGTTCGCTTCGCTCAGTGCGGGTGGAACGTGACACGCTCCGGGACCGGCTTGAACTCGCCGACACGGCTCCACAGCGGCATGGTCAGGAAGAAGGCGAAGTACAGCAGCGTACCGAGCTGCGACACCTTCTCACCGACCGGCGACGGCGGTTGCACGCCAAGATAGCCGAGCACCAGGAACACCACCACGAAGACGGTCAGGATGGTCTTGTGGAAGGCAGGACGATAGCGGATGGACTTGACCGGCGAGTGGTCCAGCCACGGCAGGAAGAACAGAATCACCACCGAGCCGCCCATCACCAGCACGCCCCAGAACTTGGCGTCGATGAAGTAGAAGCCCACGGCCAGGATCACCGCGACGGCGACGGCGCCGATCTTCACGCGCGCATCCTTGCTGCGCAGGAACACCATGCCGAGCAGCAGCGCGAAGAACACCCACAGGATCGGCAGGAAGTTCGACGTGGTGGCACGCAGCATCGAGTAGAACGGCGTGAAGTACCACACCGGCGCGATATGCGGCGGGGTCTTCAGCGGGTCAGCCGGGAAGAAGTTGTTGTGCTCCAGGAAGTAGCCGCCCACTTCCGGGAAAAAGAAGATCACGGCCGAGAACAGGAGCAGGAAGCCGGCAACGCCCAGCGTGTCGTGCACCGAGTAGTACGGGTGGAACGGGATGCCGTCCAGCGGGATACCGTTTTCGTCCTTCTTGGCCTTGATCTCGACGCCGTCCGGGTTGTTCGAACCCACTTCGTGCAGCGCGATGATGTGGGCAATGACCAGCGCCAGCAGCACCAGCGGCACGGCGATGACGTGGAACGAGAAGAAGCGGTTCAGCGTTGCATCGCTCACCACGTAGTCACCGCGGATGAACAGCGACAGGTCCTGGCCGATCACGGGAATCGCCGAGAACAGGTTCACGATCACCTGGGCGCCCCAGTACGACATCTGGCCCCATGGCAACAGGTAGCCCATGAAGGCTTCCGCCATCAGGCACAGGAAGATCAGGCAGCCGAAGATCCAGACCAGCTCGCGCGGCTTGCGGTACGAACCGTACAGCAGGCCCCGGAACATATGCAGGTAGACCACCACGAAGAAGGCCGAGGCGCCGGTCGAGTGCATGTAGCGCACCAGCCAGCCCCAGGGGACTTCGCGCATGATGTATTCCACGCTGGCGAAGGCCACGGGAATGCCGGCGGCGTTCAGCGTGGCGTCCGGCTTGTAGTTCATCACCAGGAAGATGCCGGTGACGATCTGGATCACCAGCACCAGCAGCGCCAGCGAACCGAAGAAGTACCAGAAGTTGAAGTTCTTCGGCGCGTAGTACTTGGAGAGGTGGTCTTCCCACAGTTGGGTTGCGGGGAAGCGGGCGTCGATCCAGCCCAGCAGGCCGGTCGTCTTGACTTGTTTTTCGGCCGCCATGATCAGGCTTCTCCTTTCTCGTCCTTGCCGATCACGATCTTGCTGTCGGTCAGGAACTGGTAGGGGGGAACATCGAGATTCTGCGGAGCCGGCTTGTTCTTGAAGACGCGCCCGGCGAGGTCGAAGGTCGACCCGTGGCAGGGGCAAAGGAAACCGGGATCGGAGCCGAGCTGGGAATTGGCACCGGCGGCGAAGGGGCCCGACGGCGAGCAGCCCAGGTGGGAACAGATACCCACCACGACCAGGACGTCCTTGTGGTCTGCGCGCGAACGGGTTTCGTTCTTGCAGTACTCAGGCGTCTGCATGGTGAATGCCACATCGGAATTGGGATCGGCCACCTCGCCGTCCGTCTTCTTCAGCGACGCCAGTTGTTCGTCCGTGCGCCGCATGATCCAGACCGGCTTGCCGCGCCATTCGACAGTCATCATCTCGCCTGGCTTCAGCGCGCCAATATCCGCCTCGACTGGAGCACCCGCGGCTTTGGCCTTCTCCGATGGTGCAAAAGTACTGACGAAAGGAACCGCTACCGCTACGCCTCCGACGCCGCCAGCGACGGATGTCGCGATCAACCAATTGCGGCGACCCTTATCCACGCTCTTCACGTCTTGCTGGTCACTCATTCCAAACCCCAGGGGAAGTCAATTTAGATTTTGCGTCAACCATAAAGTGTACCTTAGACACCAGCGCACTAGATAGGCAGAAAATGCCACGGCCATGCGCGATTATCGGACGTGCAACCCGGAAAGCGGCTTCGGTGCTTGCTTTCCGGTGAGTGATGCGGCAGGCTTCGAGCTTGAAACCGTTCATCGCTAGCGACAAGAAGGAGAACCCCCCATGGGCATGATCTCGGAATTCAGAACCTTCGCCGTACGCGGCAACGTCATCGACCTCGCGGTCGGTGTGATCATCGGCGCGGCTTTCGGCAAGATCGTGGATTCAGTGGTCAACGACCTGATCATGCCGTTGGTAGGCCGCGTGATCGGCAAGCTGGACTTCTCCAGCATGTTCATCGTGCTGGCGGATCCCCCACCCGGAACACCCACTACGCTCGATGCCTTGAAGAAGGCCGGCGTGCCCGTGTTTGCCTACGGCAATTTCCTGACCATCGTTGTCAACTTTCTGATCCTGGCCTTCATCATCTTCCTGATGGTGCGTGCCTTTAACAGGATGCGCGCCGCGGAACCGGAAGCAGCGCCCGCCGCACCGCCCGAGGAAGTCGTGCTGCTGCGTGAAATCCGGGACAGCCTGAAGACCCGCTGATTGGTGCGCCGTCTGCGCGCCGACCCCGGAAGATAAAACGGCCCCGATGGGGCCGTTTTGTTTTTCGTCAGATCAGACGGGATTAGGAATATCGATAAACGTATGGCGCAGGCCAAAGCGTTCGGCCACATGCTCGCCCAGCGAGCGGATGCCGTAGCGCTCGGTGGCGTGATGGCCGGCGGCAAGGTAAGCCACGCCGCTTTCGCGCGCCAGGTGCGTGGTCTGCTCCGAGACTTCGCCGCTCAGGTAGGCATCGACACCCGCGGCCACCGCGGCATCGAAATAACCTTGCGCCCCACCCGTGCACCAGCCGACGGTGCGGATCATCTGGTCCGGCTCACCGATGGCCAGCGGCTCGCGCCCCAGCACGCCACCAACATGCGCGGCCAGCGCAGAGAGCGGCATCGGCGCAGGCAGCGTGCCGGTCCAGCCGAGCTGGTCGTCGCTGAAGCGGCCGGTCGGGGTGAAGCCGAGCTGCAGGCCGAGCTGGGCGTTGTTGCCGAACTCCGGGTGGTTATCCAGGGGCAGGTGGAAGGCGAACAGGTTGACGTCCGCGCCAAGCAGGCGCTTCAGACGCGCGTGCTTCTGCCCGACCACGCGAGCATCTTCGTTTTTCCAGAAGTAGCCGTGATGGACGAGGATGGCGTCGGCCCCCGCTTCGATCGCGGCATCGACCAATGCCAGGCTTGCAGTCACTCCTGTCACGACGTGTGTGACCTCTGAGCGACCTTGCACTTGCAGCCCGTTGGGACAATAGTCCTTGTAGCGGGAAACTTCCAACAGGTCATTCAAGTACAATTCAAGCTCTTTTGTTTTCATTTTCTGCTCAAAACTCCAATATGTTGCGGCGCTTTTGGCTGTTCTTTGCCCAGGCTGTCACCGTCGTGCTGGCGGTCTGGTTCGTCGTGGCAACGCTCAAGCCTGATTGGCTGCAGAGGGGGCGCGTCGCGGTCCAGTCCGGTTCGCCCATCGTGGCGCTCAAGGAAGTCGTGCCCAACGTGTCCGGTCCTGCGGCCGAAGGGTCTTACAGCGAAGCCGCCCAGATGGCCATGCCGGCCGTCGTCAATATCTTTACCAGCAAGAACGGCAACAAGCGCTCGCCCAACCCGCAGGCCGAGGATCCGTGGTTCCGCTTCTTCTTTGGCGACCGCCTGCCTGAGCGGCAGGAGCCGGTCTCCAGCCTGGGGTCCGGCGTCATTGTCAGCGCCGAGGGTTACATTCTAACCAACCACCACGTGGTCGACGGCGCCGATGAAATCGAGATCGCGCTGACCGACGGCCGCAAAGCCAACGCCAAGGTGGTAGGCTCCGACCCGGAAACCGACCTGGCCGTGCTGAAAGTGACGCTCAAGGACCTGCCCGCGATCACGCTGGGCCGGCTCGAGAACGTAAAGGTAGGCGACGTGGTGCTGGCCATCGGCAACCCGTTCGGCGTCGGCCAGACGGTGACGATGGGCATTGTGTCGGCGCTGGGCCGCAGCCACCTGGGCATCAATACCTTCGAGAACTTCATCCAGACCGACGCGGCCATCAACCCGGGCAACTCCGGCGGCGCGCTGGTGGATGCGCAGGGCAACCTGCTGGGCATCAACACGGCGATCTACTCGCGTTCGGGCGGCTCGCTGGGGATCGGCTTTGCGATTCCGGTGTCGACCGCCAAGCAGGTGATGGAATCGATCATTTCCACCGGCAGCGTGACGCGTGGCTGGATCGGGGTCGAGCCGCAGGACATGACGCCCGAGATCGCCGAATCGTTCGGCCTCGATGCCAAGGAAGGCGCACTGATCGCCGCGGTGGTCCAGGGTGGGCCGGCCGACAAGGCGGGCGTGAAGCCCGGCGATGTGCTGACCAAGGTGGATGGCTTGTCGATCACGGACACGACCGCGCTGCTCAACGCGATTGCCCAGCTCAAGCCGGGCGTGGACATCAAGATGACCGTGATCCGCCGCGGCAAGCCAACGGACCTGACGGTGACCATCGGCAAACGGCCTCCGCCGCCGCGCCGCTCGCTGCCGTTTGAAGAGGAAGAGTGAGGCCGGGCACGACGACACGGCCCTGAAGAAGAAGCCCCGCCTTGGATGGCGGGGTTTTTTTATGCCTGGCGCAGTTGCTGCCCTTGGCATCGAGGCAACGATCACGGAATGCCGCGCCGCGCTGCCGGATCGCGGCGGTGGAACCAGGAGTCGTCACTGGTAGGCGCAACTCACGCCCGGGGGCGTGATCGACGTGCATACCGGTCACGATCGGCACGAGCAACGCCGCGCCCGATCCACATCGCCGCGAAGCAGAATGCCGGCACACCGCGCTGCGCCCACGCCACCCGTTCTCCGGCCGGCTATCCAGGCACGGCATGGCTGACACAGCACAATAGCAGCGCAACAGCCTGTACCAGCACTTGGTGCCGCACAAGACAAAAGGCCGGCATCCTTACGGATGCCGGCCTTTTGGTTCAAGCCAATCCTAAGCGAGCTTACGCCCGCGTCAGATTAGAACTTGTGGCGCAGACCAACCACAGCACCGAACTGATCCTTGTTCGCCTGAACGTTGGTGGTGGTGGCGGTGTTGAAACCGTTCACGCCCAGGGCCGAGCCCTTGTCGTTCAGGGTGTACGACAGCGAGGTGTACACGTCGGTACGCTTCGACAGCGCGTAGTCGGCCGTGATCACGAACTGCCACGGATCCGCTTCGCTCTTGCGGAAGTCTTGGTAGTAAGCAGCGCCCGACAGCGAGAACGCCGGGGTCAGCTGGTAACCCAGACCCAGCCAGTACAGGTTCGAAGCCGTCGACGTGGTCAGGATACCGTTGTCAACCGTCGTGCCGCCAGGCAGCGCAGCGCCGTCGAAGGCCTTGGCCCAGCGATAGCCGGCATAGACCTTGGCCGGACCGAAGGCGTAGTTGGCGCCAACGGTAGCGCGGCGAGTGCGCTGGCCGCTTTGGTCAACGCCACCAGCCGACACGGTGCCGTGGATTTCGTCATAAGCAGCACCAACTGCGAACGGGCCAGCTGCGTAGCTCACCAGGGCGCCGTATTGTTGGCCGCGGCGGAATGCGCCGGCGACTTCCTGGCCGTTGTTGTTGAAGCTGTAGAAGGCCGAAGCGGTCAGGCCACCGAACTTGCCGATGTACTTGACGGTGTTATCAGCGCGCGCAGCGAATTGAGCGTCTTGCGACAGGATGCCGTAGCGCGACGAAATGGCCATCGGGTCGAACTGCAGACCGAAGTCATAGAACGACGTTTGCTGACGGCCCAGCAGCAGCGAGCCGAATTGGCTTTGCAGACCGACGTAGGCTTGACGACCGAACAGACGACCACCTTGAGCCGACGTGCCGTTGTCCAGGTCGAAACCGCTTTCCAGCACGAACACGCCCTTCAGGCCGCCGCCCAGGTCTTCCACGCCACGCAGGCCCCAGCGCGAACCGGACTGGTTACCCGACGACATGCGGAACAGGTCGTCGCCAGCGGCGTTGGCGTTGTTGACGTACTCGAGGCCGACGTCAGCCACGCCGTACAGGGTCACGCTCGATTGGGCATACGCGCCACCAGCGGCCAGAGCGGCGACGGCAGCAGCAAACAGTTTCATCTTCATATCGACACTTTCCTTGTCAACTGATTGGGAAATCTTGGTTGCCCAAGTACTTGGGCGACGCATTTACATTCACGTCTGCTGCGTATTATGTGCCAGCCCCCCCGGCCGTCAGAAGGCTTTTTCGGCGTAAACCATGCTTACTGGCGGTTTTTGTTGTGGGGGAGCAACAGGAATGGATGGGGAAATCCCCGTTTTGGTGCAAAACGGGGCTAGGCAGGCCTGAAAGGCCTACCTCAGCCGAATTAGTCGGGCTGCGTTTCCCCTGAAGCAGCCGCTTCAGGGGACGGACGGCCGACAAAACGCGCCAGCAGCAGTCCCAGTTCATAAAGCGCCACCAGCGGCACGGCCAGCAGCAGCTGCGACAGCACATCGGGAGGGGTCACGATGGCCGCGATGATGAAGGCCCCCACGATCACATAGGGGCGGATCTGCTTGAGCTTTTCCAGCTCCACCACGCCAAAGCGCACCAGCACGATCACCACCACCGGCACCTCGAAGGTGATGCCGAAGGCCAGGAAAGTGGTCATGGCAAAGCTGAGGTATTTGTCGATGTCAGTCGACATCTCCGCCCCCAGCGGGGCGTTGTAGTGCGCCATGAAATGGAACACCGTGGGGAACACCAGGAAATACGCGAACGCCACGCCGCACAGGAACAGGAAATAGCTGCTCGATACCAGCGGCAGGATCAGGCGCTTCTCATGCTGGTACAGGCCGGGCGCGACAAACTGCCAGACCTGGTACAGCACCCACGGCAGCGCGATCAGGAAGGCCACCAGCAAGGTGACTTTCATCGGCACGAAGAACGAGCCGGTGACATCGGTCACGATCATCTTGCCGCCCTTGGGCAGCGACTCCATCAGCGGCGCGGCAAACAGGTTGAAAATCACCGGGGCCCAGTAGACCAGGCTGACGAAGACCAGGATGATGCCGGCCACCGCCTTGACCAGGCGTTGGCGCAGTTCGACCAGGTGGGAAATAAAGGTTTCCTGCTGCGACTCGTCTTGCGGGTCTTGGGGATCTGGGGACCGGGTGTCGCTCATGGCGTGAACCGCTCAGCCGCGGGGGCTGGCAAGGTGGATCGATGGGGCCGCAACGCGGCGGCGCGCGAATGCAACCAGGACTGCGGCCACGACGGCAGCGGCCGGAACGACGGCCGGCAAGGTGTTGCCGCGGCGCATGCTCACTCGAAGAAGGATCGGGATGGCCGGGTGACCGGCCGGTGGCGCTTGACGCGCGCCGCGCCCGACTGCACCCAGACGCGGACATTGTGCTGGCGCTTGAACCAGAGCGGGCGGGCGCCCTGCTTGACGCGCCAGCTCTTGCGCCCGTTGTGCGCCTTGTGGGCCGCATCCCAGCTTGGCACGAAGCCGCCACCGGCGTCGGCGCTACTGCCGCCGCTGGTTCCCTCGGCACCGCCCAGGGCTTCGTTCAGCGCCTGGGTCTGCTCGCTGACTTCCTTGTGAATGGTGCGCTCGACATCGCGCGCGGCGTCCTCGAATTCCGTGCGCATCTTGCGCAGTTCTTCCAGTTCAACCTCGCGGCTGACTTCGGCCTTGACGTCGTTGATGTAGCGCTGCGCCCGGCCGACCAGCGCGCCCACAGTGCGCGCAACCTTGGGCAGCCGTTCGGGACCGATCACGATCAGTGCCACGGCGCCGATCAGCGCCAGCTTGGAAATGCCGAGATCAATCATGCGGACACATCATGCGGACAACATGCGGAAAAGCGCAGGCGCGGGACGACACGCAGGCAGCGAGGTTTGCGTAGAAGGGATGACACACCGCCGGATTACTGCTGGCGGGTCTTTTCCTTGGCTTCGACGTCGATGGTGGTGGAGTCGCGCAGTTCCTTGGACTGGGCGGGATCGGCGGCAGCCTTGCCCTCGCCGTCCTTCATGCCATCCTTGAAGCCCTTGACCGCGCCGCCCAGGTCCTGGCCGATATTGCGCAGTTTCTTGGTGCCGAACACGAGCATGACGATCACCAGCACGATCAGCCAGTGCCAAATGCTAAACGAACCCATTTCTTGCTCCTGATGAAGCCGCGGGCGTAATCAGATATGCCCGGACCCGTTGTTCCGTCCCGTTATGGCCGCGCCGGGCGACGGTTGCCGGCGCAGCTTCTGCCCCGAGGCGTTAACGCCGCGGGCGCTCCCATGCCAAGGCTGCCCGGTCAGGGCAGCGGTCCTTTCCACTCGTGGCGCGGCCCACCCAGCACATGCAGGTGCAGGTGGTAGACCTCTTGCCCACCGTCCGGGCCGGTATTGATCACCGTCCGGAAACCGTTGGCACAGCCTGCCGCGCGCGCCAGTTCAGGCACCTTCAGCATCATTCTAGCAAGCACCGCCCCTTCGCCGGCGCCGCAATCGGCCAGCGAGTCGACATGCAACCTGGGAACGACCAGAAAGTGTACCGGGGCCTTGGGATGGATATCGTGGAAGGCCACCATGTCGTCGTCTTCGTAGACCTTGCGCGACGGTAGCTGGCCGGCCACGATCTTGCAGAAGATGCAATTATCCTGAGCGTTCATGAAGATTTCATTGCGACGGCCGCGGCACCCGCTGTCAGCTTCGTGCGCCCCGGCCTGCCCGGCATCAGAACTGCTGATCCGGGTACATCGGCTTGCTGTCATTCAGGTACAGCCAGCCCTTGACGATACGATACAGCATCCACAGCGACAGCACGCCCCAGACGGCAAAGGCCAGCGGCATCAGCACGACTGTCGCGAACAGCACCCCGCCAAGCACGCCCCACACTACTGACCACCAGAACGAACGGATCTGCCAGGCGAAGTGCGAGGCATACAGCGAGCCGCGAGCGTCGTCGCGCTTGACGTAGTTGATCACGATTGCAATCAGCGCGGTGATGCCGCCGGTCAGCCAGAAGATCGCATACAGGGCATACAGGATGTGCAGCAGCTTGCGCAGGCTGCTCAACTGTTCGCCGCTGGGGGTGGTGACTTGCCCGGTGTAGTCGTTCGCCATAATCGCCCTTTTATTAAGAGCCTGCCTTGGGCAGGCGGAAGACCAGCCTGCGCGGGCCACCTAGTCCTTGCGCCGGGCCTTTTCCTCGAGGCCGGACAGCCCTTCGCGCCGCGCGAGCTCGTTGACCACATCCGCAGGGGTCAGGCCGAAGTTGGCCAGCAATACCATGCTGTGGAACCACAGGTCGGCCACTTCGTAGACCACCTTGCCGGCCTCGGCGCCAGTCTGCCCGGCGGCGCGCGCGTCCTTGGCGGCCATCACGGTCTCGGTGGCTTCCTCGCCGATCTTCTTCAGGATGGCGTCGTCGCCCTTGCTGAACAGGCGCGCCACATAGGACTTGTCAGGGTCGCCGCCGTTGGCGGGCTTGCGCGATTCCAGCACTTCGGCCAGGCGCGCCAGGACATCGTTGCTGCTGAGTTGGGTGTCGCTCATGGCTTGGTGTAGATCTGGGCAGGGTCCTTCAGCACCGGCTCGACCGTCTGCCAGTCGCCGGCCTCCACATCACCCTCGAACTTCTGGAAGAAGCAGGAATGGCGCCCGGTATGGCAGGCGATATTGTCGATCTGGGTCACCTTTAGCAGGACCACGTCTTCATCGCAGTCCAGGCGGATCTCATGCACCTTCTGCACGTGGCCGGACTCTTCGCCCTTGTGCCACAGGCGCTTGCGCGAGCGCGACCAGAACACGGCCTCGCCCAGCTCCACGGTGCGCTGCAGCGCGTCGCGGTTCATGAACGCGAACATCAGCACGTCGTTCGAGCCGACTTCCTGCACGATCACCGGCACCAGGCCGTTATCGTCCCATTTGACCTTGTTGAGCCACTTCTTTGCCATGATCAGATCCGCACGGGAATGCCCTCGCGGGCCATGAATGCCTTGGCTTCGCCCACGGTGTGTTGCCCGTAGTGGAAGATGCTGGCGGCCAGCACCGCGTCGGCGCGGCCCTGGGTGATGCCGTCGGCCAGGTCCTGCAGGCCGCCGACGCCGCCCGAGGCGATCACCGGCACAGGTACCGCGTCGCTGACGGCGCGGGTCAGTTCCAGGTCGAAACCGCTCTTGGTGCCGTCGCGGTCCATGCTGGTCAGCAGGATCTCGCCGGCGCCGCGCGCGGCCATCTCTCGCGCCCATTCGACGGCGTCCAGCCCGGTGGCCTTGCGCCCGCCATGGGTGAAGACTTCCCAGCGCGGCGCTTCGCCCGGGGCGGAGCTGCGCTTGGCGTCGATCGCCACCACGATGCACTGCGAGCCGTACCTGGCGGTGGCGTCCGAGACCAGTTGCGGATTGGCGATGGCCGACGAGTTGACGCTGATCTTGTCCGCGCCGGCATTGAGCAGGCGCCGCACGTCTTCGACCGTGCGCACGCCGCCGCCCACCGTCAGCGGGATAAAGACCTGCGAAGCCACAGCCTCGATGATGTGCAGCATCAGGTCACGCCCGTCGCTGGTCGCGGTGATGTCCAGGAATGTGATTTCATCGGCGCCCTGCTCATCATAGCGGCGCGCGATTTCCACGGGATCGCCCGCGTCGCGCAGCTCGACAAAGTTGACGCCCTTGACCACCCGCCCGTTGGTCACGTCCAGGCAGGGGATGATACGTTTGGCTAGCATGAGATTCCTTGTCCGCCGCCAGCTCCAGTCTGGCGGCGGCTGCGCCCGCGGCGCGTTGCCTTATTGCCCGTCGCGCAGCTTGTCCGCCAGCGCCTGCGCGGCGGCAAAGTTGAGATCCCCGGAGTAGATCGCGCGGCCGCAAATGACGCCTTCGACACCTTCGCCCTCGACCGCGCAGAGGTTGTCGATGTCGGCCAGGTTGGACAGCCCGCCGCTGGCGATCACCGGGATCGACATCGATTGCGCCAGCTTGACGGTGGCATCGATATTGATCCCCTGCAGCATGCCGTCGCGGCCAATATCGGTGTAGATGATCGCCTCGACGCCGTAGTCTTCATACTTGCGTGCCAGGTCCGCCACCTCGTGGCCGGTCAGCTTGCTCCAGCCGTCGGTCGCCACCTTGCCGTCCTTGGCATCCAGGCCGACGATGATATGGCCGCCGAAGGCCGAGCAGGCGTCCTTCAGGAAGCCGGGGTTTTTCACCGCGGCGGTGCCGATGATGACGTACGACAGCCCGTCATCCAGCCAGCGTTCGATGGTGTTCAGGTCGCGGATGCCGCCCCCCAGCTGCACCGGGATCTCGTCGCCGACCTCGGCGATGATGGCCTTGATGGCCTCCTCGTTGCGGGGCTTGCCCACGAACGCGCCATTCAGGTCCACCAGGTGCAGGCGGCGGGCGCCCTGCTCCACCCAGTGGCGTGCCATGGCGGCGGGATCTTCGGAAAAGACGGTGGCCTGGTCCATGTCGCCTTGTTTGAGGCGTACACACTGACCGTCCTTCAGGTCGATGGCCGGAATGAGCAACATATGCGTGACGAGCGTGGTTGAGTGATAGAGATTGAGCGAGACCGGCGCTGCCGGTCAGGTCGGGTCGATAGTCGATCGGAAACAGGTCGGGTGACGGGTCGAGTTAGCGGTCGATGATCGGTAAAAAAACGAATCGGGTCAGGGATTCCAGTGGACGAAGTTCCGGTACAGCTGCAGGCCCAGGGCCGCGCTCTTCTCGGGGTGGAACTGCGTCGCGAAAATATTATCGCGCGCTACCGCGCTGGTAAATACGACTCCGTATTCCGTTTCACCGGCAACATGGGCCGGGTCCTGCGCCTGCACATAGTAACTGTGGACGAAATAGAACCAGCTGTCGTCCGGGATACCGTCCCACAGCGGGTGAGGCCTGGCCTGGCGCACCCGGTTCCAACCCATCTGCGGCACCTTGTAGCGCGAGCCGTCGGGCTGCGTCATGCCGTCCAGCGCAAAGCGCACCACCTGGCCGGGCATCAGGCCCAGCGCCGGCGTACGGTCCGCGCCGGCCCGGCTTTCGGTGCTGAACTCGAACAGCATCTGCTCGCCCACGCACACACCCAGCATCGGCTTGCTGGCGGCGGCCTGCACCACCGCCTCCTGCAGCCCGGACGCGCCCAGCGCCGACATGCAGTCGGGCATCGCGCCCTGGCCGGGCAGCACCACGCGGTCGGCCGAGCGGATGCCTTCGGGGGCATCCACCACACGCACGTCCGCTTCCGGCGCCGCGGCACGCAGCGCCTGCGCCACCGAGCGCAGGTTGCCCATGCCGTAATCCACAATTGCTATGGTAGTCATGATTTCAAAACAGGCAACAATGTCTTCAGCCCGTCCACAATGAATTCCACGGCCAGCGCCGACAGGATCAGCCCCATCAGGCGCGTGCCGATATTGATGCCGGTGCGGCCGATGACCCGGGCGATCGGGTCGGCCGCGCGGAACACCAGGTACACCACCGCACCGATCACCACGCCAAGGCCGACCAGGATCAGCAACTGGTACCAGTGCTGGGTCTTGCCGGCATAGACGATCACCGTGCTGATCGAGCCCGGCCCGGTCAGCAGCGGCAGCGCCAGCGGCACCACCGCGATGCTGGACTTTACCTCGGCCTCGTCCTCTTCTTCCGGCGTGGCCTTGGTGCGGCTGGTCTGCGCGTTCAGCATGTTCATGGCCATCATGATCATGATGAGCCCGCCACCCACCTGCAGCGACGCCACCGAGATATTGAAGAACTCGATGATCTGCTGCCCCAGCAAGGCCGACACCGCCACCACGATCGCCACCGAAACCGATGCGATCTTGATGGTACGCAGCTTTTCCGCTTCCGTCTGCAGGCTGGTCAGGCTGATGAAGAACGGGATCGCCCCGATCGGGTTGATCAGCGCCAGCAGCGAAATAAACGACTTGAGCGTATCCATCGGTTGCGGGTCGCCAGCATCGCTGGCCAGGTTCAGGCTTGGAAGGTCAGCGGGCGCCGCAACCAGCCGGCACGCCTACCGTGGTGGAAAGGTCAGAGCGTACCCTTGGTCGACGGGATCGTGTTCGCCGCGCGCGGGTCCAGCTCCACCGCCATGCGCAGTGCCCGGCCAAAGGCCTTGAACACGGTTTCGCACTGATGGTGGGCATTGATGCCGCGCAGGTTGTCGATATGCAGGGTCACGCCCGCATGGTTGACGAAGCCGCGGAAGAATTCGATGGTCAGGTCCACGTCGAAGCTGCCCACGCGCGCACGCGTGAACGGCACGTGGAATTCCAGGCCGGGGCGGCCGGAGAAATCGATCACCACGCGCGACAGGCATTCGTCCAGCGGCACGTAGCTGTGGCCGTAGCGGGTGATGCCTTTCTTGTCGCCGATGGCCTTTGCCACCGCCTGGCCGAGCGTGATGCCCACGTCTTCCACCGTATGGTGGTCGTCGATATGCGTGTCGCCGGTGGCTTCGACCTCCAGGTCGAACATGCCATGCCGGGCGATCTGGTCCAGCATGTGGTCAAGGAACGGCACGCCGGACGCCAGTTTCTGGCGGCCGCTGCCGTCGAGATTCAGGGAAACGCGAATTTGCGTTTCCGAAGTATTGCGGGTGACCTCTGCAACACGCATGGTGTTAATCCTGCAGCGACGCTGCGAATGCCTCAAGGAACTGCGCGTTTTCTTCGGGGGTGCTGACCGTGACGCGCAGACAATTGGCCAGCAACGGGTGCATTTTACTCACGTTCTTGATCAATACCTTGCGGGCCAGCAGCCGGTCGAACGTCTGTGCGGCATCCGGCACGCGCGCGAGCAGGAAATTGGCGGCGCTGGGGAACACCGTCACGCCCGCATGCGCGGCCATGCCTTCGGCCACGCAGGTGCGTTCGTCGCGCAGCTGGGCGGCCTGTTCGTCCAGCACCGACACGTGCTCCAGCGCGAACAGCGCGGCGGCTTCGGTCAGCACGTTGACGTTGTACGGCGGGCGCACCTTGTCCAGCTGCGACAGCCATTCGGGCGCGCCGGCCAGGTAGCCCAGGCGGATGCCGGCCAGGCCCAGCTTGGACACGGTGCGCATCACCAGCAGGTTGCCGAATTCCGTCAGGCGCGGCATCCAGCTGTGCTGCGCGAACGGCTGGTAGGCCTCGTCGACCACCACCAGGCTGTTGCAGACCTCGCCCTGGGCGGCGCGGACGATGCCCTCCATGTCGGCGGCATCGAACAGGTTGCCGGTGGGGTTGTTCGGGTACGCCAGGTAGATGATGGCGGGCTGGTGCTCGGCCATCGCCGCCAGCATGGCGGCGCGGTCGAGCGTGAAGTCCGCGCGCAGCGGCACGCCGACGAACTGCAGGCCGGCGAACTGCGCCGACATTGCGTACATGACGAAGCCCGGCACCGGCGCCATCACCTTGGCGCCGGGCCTGGCCGCGGCCAGCGCCAGCATGCTGATGATCTCGTCGGAGCCGTTGCCAAGCAGCACGTCCATGCCGGCGGGCACCTGCATCACAGTCTTCAGCTTGGCGCGCAGCGCTTCGCTGCTGGGCACGGGGTAGCGGTTCAGCGCGACCTCGCCCAGGCGCTCGGCCAGTTCGCGGCGCAGATCGGGAGGCAGCCGGTACGGGTTCTCCATCGCGTCGAGCTTGACCAGACCGTGCGAATCCGGCACGTGGTAGGCGCCCATGGCGCGCACGTCGTCACGGATGATGCGTTCGATCAGGGAGGGCTCTACGGCTGACATGGGAACTCCAAAGTTGGCTGCGTTATCAGGCAGCGTGGGTCAGTAGATCAACTGCGTTTGGTGAACCGATATTCCGCGCTGCGGGCGTGGGCCTGCAGGCCTTCGCCATAGGCCAGCTCGGCGGCGATCTGGCCGAGCATCTGCGCCCCGCCCTCGCTCACTTCGATCAGGCTCGAACGCTTCTGGAAGTCATAGACGCCCAGCGGCGAAGAGAAGCGCGCGGTGCGCGAGGTCGGCAGCACGTGGTTCGGGCCTGCGCAGTAATCGCCGAGCGACTCGCTGGTATAGGGGCCCAGGAAGATGGCGCCGGCGTGGCGGATCTTCTCGCTCCACTGGCGCGGGTTCTCGGCGGAGATCTCCAGGTGCTCGGGCGCGATCGCGTTGGCGATCTCGCAGGCCTCTTCCATGTCGCGAACCTTGATCAGCGCGCCACGGCCGGAGATCGAGGCGGCAATCACCTCGCGCCGCGGCATGGTGCCGAGCTGGCGCTGGATGCTGGCTTCGACGCGGGCGATATAGCCGGCGTCCGGGCACAGCAGGATCGACTGCGCCAGTTCGTCGTGCTCGGCCTGCGAGAACAGGTCCATCGCCACCCAGTCGGGGTCGGTGGTGCCGTCGCAGATCACCAGGATCTCGGACGGGCCGGCAATCATGTCGATGCCGACGGTGCCGAATACGCGCCGCTTGGCCGCGGCCACATAAGCATTGCCCGGGCCGACGATCTTGTCGACCTGCGGCAGCGTCGCCGTGCCGTAGGCCAGCGCGCCAATCGCCTGGGCACCGCCGATGGTGAACACGCGGTCCACGCCGGCGATCTGCGCGGCGGCCAGCACCAGCTCATTGCGCACGCCGCCCGGCGTGGGCACGACCATGATGATTTCCTTCACGCCCGCCACGCGCGCCGGGATTGCGTTCATCAGCACCGACGACGGATACGCGGCCTTGCCGCCCGGCACATAGATGCCGACGCGGTCCAGCGGCGTCACCTTCTGGCCGAGCATGGTGCCGTCGGCCTCGGTGTATTCCCAGCTGTGGCTGCCGCATTCGATCTTCTGCTTCTCGTGGTAGGCGCGCACGCGCGCGGCGGCGGCCTCCAGCGCGGCGCGGCGCTTGGGCTCGAGGTCTTCGAGCGCGGCTTCGAGCTGCTGCTGCGACACCTCCAGCGCGCCCATCGACGACGCTTCCACGCGGTCGAAGCGCTTGGTGTATTCCAGCACCGCGGCATCCCCGCGCGCCTTCACGTCAGCCAGGATCTGCGCCGCGGCGCGATCGATGGCCTCGTCCTCGCCAGCCTCGAAGGCCAGCACCTGGCGCAGCGCCTCGGCAAAGCCAGGCTTGCTGGAATCGAGCCGGCGGATCGGCAGGTTTTCCATTTCGGTTGCGTTCATGACTACTTTCCTCTCAGTCGGCGCGGGCCTGGTGTGGCCTTACGCCAGCGCCGCCGAAGCCCGTTCGAATGCGTCGAGAATCGGCGCAAGCCGCTCGCGCTTGAGTTTGAGCGCGGCCTGGTTCACCACCAGCCGCGACGAGATCTGCACGATCTCTTCGACTTCAACCAGGTTGTTGGCGCGCAGCGTGCTGCCAGTGCTGACCAGGTCGACGATGGCGTCGGACAGGCCCACCAGCGGGCCCAGCTCCATCGAACCGTACAGCTTGATCAGGTCGACGTGAACGCCCTTTTTCGCAAAATGCTCGCGCGCGGTCTGCACATACTTGGTGGCCACGGCCAGGCGCGCGCCCTGGCGCACCGCGTTGGCATAGTCAAACCCGGCCGGCACCGCCACCGACATGCGGCAGCGCGCGATGTTCAGGTCGATCGGCGCGTACAGGCCGGCCATGCCGCTTTCCATCAGCACGTCCTTGCCGGCCACGCCGAAATCGGCGGCGCCATACTGGACGTAGGTCGGCACGTCCGAGGCGCGCACGATCACCACGCGCACGGCCGGATCGGAGGTCGGCAGGATCAGCTTGCGCGAGGTCTCGGGGTCCTCGGTGACGCGGATGCCGGCGGCTTCCAAGAGCGGCAGCGTCTCGGTGAAGATGCGGCCCTTGGACAGCGCCAGCGTCAGCTGGTTGGGCGATGCGTTGAAAGTGGGGCTCATCGGACTTCCTCAGGCAATGCGGCGGATCTTCGCGCCCACTGCCGACAGCTTGTCTTCCATGCGGTCGTAGCCGCGGTCCAGGTGGTAGATGCGGTCGATCACGGTCTCGCCATCGGCCACCAGGCCGGCGATCACCAGGCTGGCCGAGGCGCGCAGGTCGGTCGCCATCACGTTGGCGCCCGACAGGCGCGGCACGCCGTTGACCACCGCGGTATTGCCTTCGACCGCGATGTCGGCGCCCAGGCGGTTCAGTTCCTGCACGTGCATGAAGCGGTTTTCGAAGATGGTCTCGGTCACGCGCGCGGTGCCTTCGGCCACGGCATTGAGCGCCATGAACTGGGCCTGCATGTCGGTCGGGAAGGCCGGGTATTCCGAGGTGCGGAAACTCACGGCCTTCGCGCGTTGGGGCATGGCCAGGCGGATCCAGTCGGCGCCGGTCTCGAGCTTTGCGCCGGCTTCGCGCAGCTTGTCGAGCACGGTGTCGAGGATGTCCGGCTGCACGCCGCGCAGCACCAGGTCGCCCAGCGTCGCGGCGGCGGCGCACAGGAAGGTACCGGCCTCGATGCGGTCGGCGATCACGCTGTGGCTGGCGCCATGCAGGCGCTCCACGCCCTGCACTACCAGACGGTCGGTGCCGATGCCTTCGATCTTCGCGCCCATCTTGACCAGCAGTTGGGCCAGGTCGGTCACCTCGGGCTCGCGCGCGGCGTTTTCCAGCACGGTCTCGCCTTCGGCCAGCGTGGCGGCCATCAGCAGGTTCTCGGTGCCGGTCACGGTGATCATGTCGGTGACCACGCGCGCGCCCTTCAGGCGCTTGGCCCGCGCATGGATAAAGCCGTGTTCGATGGTGATCTCGGCGCCCATCGCCTGCAGGCCCTTGATGTGCTGGTCGACCGGGCGCGCGCCGATGCCGCAGCCGCCGGGCAGCGACACGCGGGCCTCGCCGAAGCGGGCCACCAGCGGGCCCAGCACCAGGATCGAGGCGCGCATGGTCTTGACCAGCTCGTACGGGGCCTCGAGCACGTTGACGTCGGCGCCGTTCAGGGTCACGCGGGCGCCATCCAGCTCGGCCTGCATGCCCATCTGGCGCAGCAGCTTGAGGGTGGTGCGCACGTCCTGCAGGTTAGGCACGTTGTCCAGCGAAACGGTATCCGCCGTCAGCAGGCCCGCGCACAGGATCGGCAGGGCTGCGTTCTTGGCGCCCGACACGCGGATTTCGCCCTTCAGCGGGCCATTGCCGTGGATCTGGAATTTGTCCATGTTCTGTCGTCTGGAGCCGGGCACGCGCCCGGCGTCATGGTTCTGGGGCCGCGCGGGTGGCGCGGCGCATATTGGCGGGGCTTACTTGCCTTCGCCCGCCTGCCACTCGGCAGGCGTCAGCGTCTTCATCGACAGCGCGTGGATCTCGGCACGCATGCGGTCGCCCAGCGCGGCATAGACGCGCTGGTGGCGCTGGATCAGCCGCTTGCCTTCAAATTCGGCGCTGACGATGGTGGCAAAGAAGTGCTGGCCATCGCCCTCGACTTGCAGATGTTCGCAGGGCAGTCCTTGGGCAATGTAATCCCTGACTTGTTCCGGTGTAGGCAGCATGGGGTTCTCTTCAGCGTGATTCAGTATGGCCGGCCACAGTTCAGTGGCGCAGCTTGTATCCGGACTTCAGCAAGCGCAGCGCCAGCGCGGCCAGCACCACGAACGCCGATCCGACCACCGCCAGGCTGAACAGCGGCGACACGTCCGAGACGCCGAAGAAGCCATAGCGGAAACCGTCGATCATGTAGAAGAACGGATTGGCATGGGACACCGCCTGCCAGAAGGCGGGCAGCGAATGGATCGAATAGAACACGCCGGACAGGAAGGTCGCCGGCATGATCAGGAAGTTCTGGAACGCGGCCAGCTGGTCGAATTTCTCGGCCCAGATGCCGGCGATCAGGCCCAGCGTGCCTAGGATGCCCGCACCCAGCAGCGCAAAGACGAGGATCCAGCCCACATTGGCAAAATGCAGGTTGGCAAACCACGCCGTCACCAGCAGCACGCCCAGGCCCACGGTCAGCCCGCGGATCACCGAGGCCACCACATAGGCGCCGAACATTTCCCAGTGCGACAAGGGCGGCAGCAGCACGAACACCAGGTTGCCGGTGATCTTGGACTGGATCAGCGATGACGAGCTGTTGGCAAACGCGTTCTGCAGCACGCTCATCATCACCAGGCCGGGCACCAGGAAGGCGGTGTAGCTGATCTGGTCATAGACCTTGACCCGGTCTTCCAGCACATGGCCGAAGATCAGCAGGTACAGCACCGCGGTCAGCACCGGCGCGGCCACGGTCTGGAAGCTCACCTTCCAGAAACGCAGCACTTCCTTGTACAGCAGGGTGCGGAAACCCACCAGGCCGCCCACGGCCATCGGCCCGAGGCCGGTGTCGTCCAGGACCTCGATATCGCCAGGCTGCTTCATGCCACGGCCTCCATCGCCGGATCGGGCAGCGCACCGGGCATATGCCCCTCGCGGCGCATGATCTGCACAAATACGTCCTCGAGGTCGGCCTTGTTGATTTCCATGTTTTCGATGTCACAGCCCGCTTCGCGGCAGGCGGCCAGGATCGGTTCAACCGCCTGGTAGCCCGACAATCGCAGGCGCACCGCGCGCTCGCCGGGGTTGGCCGGCATGCGCAGCGGCTCCAGCGCCGGCGGCAGGACGCCGCGCGCAAAGGTCAGCACCAGCTGCAGGCCGGCAAACTGCGTCAGCAGGTTGCTGGTGCGGTCCAGCGTCACCACCTCGCCGAACTTGAGCATGGCAATGCGGTCGCACAGGGCCTCGGCCTCTTCCAGGTAGTGCGTGGTCAGGATGATGGTGTGCCCTTCCCGGTTCAGGCGCGAGATGAATTTCCACAGCGTCTGGCGCAGTTCCACATCCACACCGGCGGTGGGCTCGTCCAGCACGATCACCGGCGGGCGGTGCACCAGCGCCTGCGCCACCAGCACGCGCCGCTTCATGCCGCCCGAGAGCTGGCGCATATTGGCGTCGGCTTTCCCGGTCAGGTCCAGGTTGGCCATGATCTCGTCGATCCAGTCGTCGTTGCGGGTCAGGCCAAAGTAGCCCGACTGCAGCCGCAGCGTCTCGCGCACCGTGAAGAACGGATCGAACACCAGCTCCTGCGGCACCACGCCCAGCATACGCCGGGCCATCCGGTAGTCGGCAACGACATCGTGGCCAAGCACACTGACGCGGCCGGAATCGGCGCGGTTCAGGCCGGCGAGGATCGAGATCAGCGTGGTCTTGCCGGCGCCGTTGGGCCCGAGCAGGCCGAAGAATTCGCCGCGTTCGACGGTGAAGCTAACGCCCTTGAGCGCCTGCAGGTTGCGGTAGCGCTTGCGAACGTCGTGGATTTCAATGGCTTTCATGGCCGATTGTTTGTGGCGGGTTCGGCATTTTTGGGGCCGGCCGCCGGGAATTGGGGAGCAACTGCGTGCCCGGACTTCCTGGCCCGGCATGGCATGAACCGGTAGCAGGCGGGGGGATGGGCGAACAACCCGGAATTATAGGGGATGCGGGGATGGTCCCGCTTGATCCGCCCCCAGGGGCTCGGCGACCGCGCAGGGCCGTCGCCGCGGCATCGCGGGCGGCCGCCGTGCTGGCGACCGGCGATGCCGGATCAATGTCGGTGGTGGTGCCCCTGCGCTGCGGCCGCGGGGGCCAGGCCCAGCAGACCGTCCACGCCGTACAGGCTGGCCAGTTGCGACAGCTGCGGCGGCACGCCGCGCAGCGACAGCGCCTGGTTGCGCGCGGCGGCGGCGCGGTTCCATGCCAGCAGCACGGCGACCGCGGAGGAATCCACCTGCGCCAGGCCGGTGCAGTCGACCTGCACCTCGCCCTGCGCCAGGCGCGCCAGCCCGTCACGCAGCACGGCGGCGGCGTTCTGGTTGGTCAGCGAGGTACCTAGCGAGAGCATGGATGCGTGGCCTGGGGATCGGTAGCTTGAATACAGTGGCAAAAACGACGACTCCCGCACGTCGGGCGGGAGTCTGTGCCGCGAGCGGCCATTGTAGAGCAGATCGGTGCGCCGTGCTGCATTGCAGCGGCGCACCGTTGGGCAGGCGCCTCAGCTCTTGGCGCTGGCCAGCTGGCGGTTGCGGTCCTGCAGCGTCTTGATCACGCCCTCGACGCCCTGCTGGCCGACGATGGTATTGAAGCTGCCCTTGTAGGCTTCGGTCAGCCAGGCGCCCAGCACGTTGATGTCATAGACCTTCCAGCCCTGGGCGGTCTTTTCCAGGCGGTAGTCCATCTGGATCGGCTCGCCCTTGTTGACGACCTGGGTGCGGATGGTGGCATCGGTATCGTCAGCCGTGCCGCGGTACGGGCGGTACTGCACGGTCTGGTCGCGGATCTGGGCAATGGCGCCGGCATAGGTGCGGATCAGCAGGGTCTTGAATTCCTCGGTGATCTGCTTCTGCTGCTCGGGCGTGGCCTTGGACCAGTTGCGGCCCATGGCGATCTGCGTGGTCTTCTGGAAGTTGGCGTTGGGGATGATCTTCTGTTCGACCAGCGCGGTGATCTTGGCGATATTGCCGGCCTGCATGTCCTTGTCGGCCCTGACGGTGGTCATCACGTCGTTGACCACGGCCTTGACCAGCCCGTCCGGGGTGGCCGCGTCCTGGGCCGCCACCTGGGCATGCGCCGTGCCTGCGAAGGCAACTACCGTAAGGAAGGGGACCAACAGTCGCTTTATCATGGATTTTCCTTCTTTATCAAAGACGTTCTTCGCCGAGGGCGAACTGGCCAGGCGCCAGGCTGGCGCGCGGCCTTGCGGAGATTGGAACATAAGCGCGGGGCGGTGGTTGCACCAGCAAGCGCCTTTCCCGCTACTTACAAACAAATTGTTTCAGCCCTCACAGGGCATTCACAGCCTGGCGCGGACCCTGGAGCCGCCCGCGCCGCGCAGGGTCAGCGGATACGCACCCCCGGCATGATCCGCTGCATCGGATCCATGGGCGGTATCGGCAAGCTCTGGCTCTCAGGCTGCAGGTCGCCCGAGGGCGTCTGCGCAGGCTGCGCCGGGGTGGCGGCCGGGGCCGAGGCGTCGGCCGGCGGCGCGGCGGGCGCCTGTGCTGCAGGCTGCGACGGCGCAGCCGGCGTGGCGGGCGTCGCGGGCGTTTCACCTTCGGTCCCGGCAGGGGCTTCAGGGCGCGCCGCCGGGGTCTCCGGGGCGCTGTCTGCATCTTCGTCGCCGTCAGGCGGGTTGCCGTCGTAGACCAGGTACTGGCGCCGCTGCAGGTAGGAATCGCGCAGGAACGAGTACTTGTCCAGCGCCGCCTGCTCCAGCAGGTTGCTGGCGCCGAGCAGCTGCGCCCGGCCGGCAACGATGCGCACGCCGGTCAGCGAATTGCGCAGCGATACCGGATAGAGATAGGCCGACGGGTCGAAACTGCGGTCCACCAGCATGCCGCCGGTGTCGCGCACGGTGCTCGGCCCGAACAGCGGCAGCACCAGGTACGGCCCGGGCGGCACGCCCCACACGCCCAGCGTCTGGCCGAAGTCTTCCTTGTACTTGGGCAGGCCGGCCGGGGTGGCGATGTCGATCAGGCCGCCGATCCCCAGCACGGTGTTCATGGCCACCCGCATGGTGTCCTCGGCGGCGCGGGTGGGCTTGCCCTGCAGCAGGTTGTTCGCCGCCGAGTAGACATCGCTCACGTTGGAGAAGAAGTTCTCCACCGCGCGCTGCACCGGCGTGGGCATGTAGTCGGCATAGACCTGGGCCACCGGCCGCAGGATGCCCTTGTCGAAGTCTTCGTTGATCTTCGAGATTTCGCGATTGAACGGCTCAAGCGGGTCTTTCGGATTGGCGGTGGGGCCCGTGGCGCAACCGGCGAGCACGGCCGCGGCAGCGACTGCGGCCAGGCCCTTGCAGAACGATGGCGCAACGCTCATTTGAGGTCCCCTGCCGGCGCCGGCGCGCTGGCACCGGCCGGCGCACCGCCGCCGGCATCTGCCGCCTTGTTGTACAGGAACTGTCCGATCAGGTTTTCCAGCACCACGGCCGACTGCGTCATGGTGATGCGCGCGCCTTCGGCCAGCATGGCGGCGTCGCCGCCGGCTTCAAGGCCGATGTACTGCTCGCCGAGCAATCCGGATGTCAGGATCTTGGCCGAGGTGTCCTTGGGGAACTGGTAGCGCTTCTCCAGGCTCATCTCGACGGTGGCCTGGTAGGTCTTGTCGTCGAAGCGGATCGCCGCCACGCGGCCGACCACCACGCCCGCGCTCTTGACCGGCGCGCGCGGCTTGAGCCCGCCGATGTTGTCAAAGCGCGCCTGCACGCTGTAGGTGTCCTGGAAGGAAAAGGCGCTCATGTTCCCCGCCTTGAGGGCCAGGAACAGCACGGCGACGAACCCCGCCGCCACGAACAGCCCCACCCAGAAATCGAGTGCGTTCTTTTTCATTGGAATCTCTTTCTTCAACCCCGTAGTGTTCTTGTCGCTGTCTTGTCGTTGGTGTGGCCCGCGTCAGTTGCTGAACATTAGCGCGGTCAGCAGGAAATCCAGCCCCAGCACGGCCAGCGACGCAATCACCACGGTGCGGGTGGTCGCGCGCGAGACGCCTTCCGGCGTGGGCTTGGCCTCGAAGCCCTGGTACAGGGCAATAAACGTCACGGCAATGCCAAAGATAAAGCTCTTGATCACGCCATTGAGCACGTCGGCGCGCACATCGACGCCGCCCTGCATCTGCGACCAGAAGGCGCCGGCGTCAACGCCGATCAACTGCACGCCCACCACGTAGCCGCCCAGGATGCCGACCGCGCTGAAGATCGCCGCCAGCACCGGCATGGCGATCACGCCTGCCCAGAAGCGCGGCGCGATCACGCGCTGCAGCGGGTTCACCGCCATCATTTCCATGGCCGTCAGCTGCTCGCCCGCCTTCATCAGGCCGATCTCGGCAGTCAGCGAGGTGCCGGCGCGGCCGGCGAACAGCAGCGCGGTCACCACCGGGCCCAGCTCGCGCACCAGCGACAACGCCACCAGCAGCCCAAGCGCCTGCTCGGACCCGTAGCGGTTCAGCGTGTAGTAGCCCTGCAGGCCAAGCACGAAGCCGACGAACAGGCCCGACACCGCGATGATCACCAGCGACAGGTTGCCGACAAAGAAGACCTGGTCGGTCACCAGGCGGAAGCGGCGCAGCAGCGTCGGCGACAGGCCCAGCAGCGTCAGGAACATGCGCGTGGCGCGGCCCAGCCCCGACACGCTGCGGCGCACGGCCGCGCCGATGGTGGTAAAGAAGTCCGTCACCGCGCTCCTCCGGCGAAATCCTCGGCCAGCGAAGGTCCGGCGTAGTGGAACGGCACCGGGCCGTCGGCCTCGGCATGGACGAACTGGTGCACGAACGGGTCGGTGGAGGCACGCAGCGCCTCGGGCTCGCCCTGCGCGACGATGCGGCCGTCGGCAATGAAATAGACGTAGTCGGCGATCTGGAAGGTCTCGTGCACGTCGTGCGAGACGATGATCGTGGTGGCGCCCAGCGCGTCGTTCAGGCTGCGGATCAGGCGCGCGGTCAGTCCGAGCGAGATCGGGTCCAGCCCGGCAAAGGGCTCGTCATACATCAGCAGCGCCGGGTCCAGCGCAATCGCGCGCGCCAGCGCCACGCGCCGCGCCATGCCGCCCGAGATCTGCGCCGGCATCAGGTCGCGCGCGCCGCGCAGGCCGACCGCGTTGAGCTTCATCAGCACCAGATCGCGGATCATCGAGTCGGGCAGGTCGGTGTGCTCGCGCAGCGGGAACGCCACATTGTCGAACACCGACAGATCGGTAAACAGTGCGCCGAACTGGAACAGCATGCCCATCTGGCGGCGCACCGTGTACAGGCCGCGGGTATCCAGCGTGTGGATATCGGTGCCGGCAAAGCTGACCGTGCCTGCCTGCGGACGGACCTGGCCGCCGATCAGCCGCAGCACCGTGGTCTTGCCGCAACCCGAGCCGCCCATCACCGCAATCACCTTGCCACGCGGGAATTGCATGGTCAGGCCGGACAGGATCGGCTTGCCGTGGTCCGCATAGGCGAAGTCCACCGCAGTCAGTTCGACGAGGTTTTGAGCAGAATCGGTCACGTTGGCACCGGTCAGGACAGTCGCGCATTATAAGGTGTACTACCTAGCCCTGCTGGCGCCCGTGTGCCCCGCGCCACATGCCCCCGTCGGGGGAGCCTCCCAGACTTGCCCTAGCCCCCCAAACCTGCCCATCCCTTTGCTGCTCAAGGCTCCTGTATCGGCGAGACGTCCTTCAGGATCACCTGCCATTGGATAGATTCCGAGCGGATCGCGGTGGCAAACGCCTCCGGCGAATCGCGCAGCGGCGTGACCCCCGCCGCCTGCAGGCGCGAACGCACCTCGCGCTCGGACATGACCGCGTCGAGCTCGACCGCCAGCCTGGCGACGATCGCGCGCGGGGTCTTGGCCGGCGCCATCACGCCAAACCAGGCGGCCGCGGCATAGCCTTCCAGCCCCGACTCCTGCAACGTCGGCACCAGCGGCGCCAGCGGCGAGCGGGCCACGCCCGTCACCCCGAGCAGGCGCAGCCCGCCGCTCCTGACCTGGCCCTGGACCGCGGCAAACGAACAGAAACAGGCACTGACGCGGCCGGCCAGCATCTCCTGGACCACGGCGGCCTCACCCTTGGCGGTGACCAGCGGCACGCCGCTGCGGATGCCGCGCACGGCGTACTCGGCGTACAGGTGGGAGGGGCTGCCCGGCTGGCCGTAGCCATAGCTGTAGGAGCCCGGGTTCGACCTGACCGCGGTCATCCATTGCTCCGGCGTGCGCATGGGCAGCCGGGCATCGATCACCAGGAACAGCGGCGTGGTGGCCACGCGCGCAACCGGCGTGAAATCGCGCACGACGTCGTACGGCACCGGCTCCAGTCCGGGCTGGATCAGCATATTGGCCTGGTGCAACAACAGGGTGTGGCCATCGGAGCTGGCCTTGGCGACCACGTCGCCGGCGATGGTGCCGGCGGCGCCAGGTCGGTTGTCGACCTCCACCGGCACGCCCAGCCGCACGGAGAGGCGCTCGGCCAGCATGCGCGCCACCGCATCGGCAACGCCGCCGGCCGGGAATGGCACGATCAGGCGCATCGGGCGGTCGGGGAACGACATGCTGCGGGCGAGCTGCTGGGTCCCCGCATGCGCCGGCATGGCTGGCACCGCAAGCGCCAGCGTGGCACACCCCAGGGCATACAGGCACAGGAAAGACCGGAGCCAGCGCCGGACTGCGCCCAGTGGGGGGCGCGGCGCGAACTTCGCTTTACCTCGCCAAAGCCGCGACAAATTGCGCACTTCGGGCATCAATTTCCTCCGGCCGGTCCCCTGAGGAGGCGGCAAGCTGGTTCTGGGGAAAAAGGATTTGCGAGGCAGTTTCCGTTAGTTGTTTTTTGAAAATTGTAAGGACATTGCTCAGGGCACCACAGGCACGTAAACCATAGCCGGGAGAACCCTGAAGGCCCCGCCAGGCCTTGCCAAACGCGCCATGGCGGGCATGGATGCACGGACCTCGCCGGCTATAATCGGCCGATGACGATTTTCACCGTGCGGCCGATGGTCACAGCCGACCTGCCGGCCGTGCTGGCGGTACAAGCCAGCTGCTATACCGAAGTCCTGCTGGAGAGCCAGGCCGCGCTGGCAAGCCGGCTGGCGCTGTCCCCCGCCACCTGCTGGGTCGCGGACGATCCCGGACATCCCGGCGCGCTCGCCGCCTACCTCTTTACCCACGCCTGGCCCGAAGCCACCCTGCCGCCGCTGGACGGCCTGCTCGACCATGGCTGGCGCCATGGCGCCGGGCCGGACGCCCTCACCTGGTTCGTGCACGACATGGCGGTGGCGCCCGCCGGACGCGGCGCGGGCCTGGCGCCGCGCCTGTACGCCGCGGCACAGGCGGCCGCGCGCGCGGCGGGGCTGCGGCGTTCGCGGCTGATCGCGGTGCAGTCGGCCGCGCCTTGGTGGCGCAGGCTCGGGTACGCCCCGGTGGCGGCC
The DNA here is from genome assembly GCF_058792255.1 of Cupriavidus sp. CPT47-8839-RL05A. Taxonomy (NCBI): domain Bacteria; kingdom Pseudomonadati; phylum Pseudomonadota; class Betaproteobacteria; order Burkholderiales; family Burkholderiaceae; genus Cupriavidus; species Cupriavidus sp. CPT47-8839-RL05A. The sequence goes on from NZ_JBYTEG010000019.1 coordinate 64,122, forward strand.
CACACGGCCGCCGCCCATGCGGACAAGCTGGCCAGCTACGGCGCCAGTGCGGTGCTGATGGAGCGCACGCTGGCCGACTGAGCTGCGCCGGCGCCAGCACGGCAAAAAGCCCGCCGGCTTGCGCCAGGCGGGCTTTTTGTTCCTGCCGGGGTGAATCAGCGCGGCAGTTCGGTGTGGCCCATCAGGAAGGCATCGACCGAACGCGCGGCCTGACGGCCTTCGCGGATCGCCCACACCACCAGCGACTGGCCACGGCGCACGTCGCCGGCGGCGAACACCTTGGGCACGTTGGTGTGGTAAGCACGCTCGCCCTCGGTCGAGGCCTTGGCGTTCTTGCGCGCATCGGTATCCACGCCAAACGCTTCCAGCATCGAACCCACCGGGTTGGTGAAGCCCATCGCCAGCAGCACCAGGTCGGCCGGCAGGATGAACTCGCTGCCTTCGACCTCCTGCATGCGGCCATCCTTCCATTCGACGCGGCAGGCCTTCAGTGCGGTGACCTTGCCGTTTTCGCCGATGAATTCCTTGGTGGCGACCGACCAGTCGCGCTCGCAGCCTTCATCGTGCGACGACGAGGTGCGCAGCTTGATCGGCCAGTACGGCCACACCAGCGGCTTGTCCTCTTCTTCCGGCGGCTGCGGCAGCAGTTCAAACTGCGTCACCGAGGTGGCGCCATGGCGGTTGGATGTACCCACGCAGTCGGAGCCGGTATCGCCGCCACCGATCACGATCACGTTCTTGTCCTCGGCGCGGATCTCGTTTTCGCCGTCGCCGGCCACTTCCTTGTTCTGCGGGATCAGGAATTCCAGCGCGAAGTGGATGCCGGCCAGGTCGCGGCCCGGCACCGGCAGGTCGCGCGGCACTTCCGAGCCGCCAGCCAGCACCACGGCGTCGAACTGGTCCATCAGGGCCTGGGCCGAGATGGTTTCACGGGCGTAGTTCTTGATGCCGGCCGGCAGTTCGCCGTCGGTCACCATCACGCCCGGACGGAAGGTCACGCCTTCGGCCTGCATCTGCTCGATGCGGCGGTCGATCAGCGTCTTCTCCATCTTGAAGTCGGGGATGCCGTAGCGCAGCAGGCCGCCGATGCGGTCGTTCTTCTCGAACACGGTCACGTCATGGCCGGCGCGTGCCAGCTGCTGCGCGACAGCCATGCCGGCGGGGCCGGAGCCGACCACGGCCACGGTCTTGCCGGTCTTGTGGCGCGGCAGCTGCGGCCTGACCCAGCCCTCTTCCCAGGCCTTGTCGATGATGGCGTGCTCGATCGACTTGATGCCAACCGGCAGTTCATTGATGCCCAGCGTGCAGGCGGCCTCGCATGGTGCGGGGCAGATGCGGCCGGTGAACTCGGGGAAGTTGTTGGTCTGGTGCAGCACCTCGATCGCCGACTTCCAGTCCTGGCGGTACACCAGGTCGTTGAAGTCGGGAATGATGTTGTTGACCGGGCAGCCGTTGTTGCAGAACGGGATGCCGCAGTCCATGCAGCGCGCACCCTGGATCTTCGCTTCGCTGTCGGACAGCGCGAACACGAATTCCTTGTAGTGCTTCACGCGCTTGACTACCGGTTCGTAGCCTTCGTTCTGGCGCGGAAATTCGAGAAAGCCAGTCGCCTTACCCATGTTGCGTCCTTGGTCATGCTGCGCGGGACCGGCGGCGTCGCCAGCCCTGCGGTGGGGTCAGAATCTTGTCAGGGCCGCGGCGGCTGCCGCGGCCCCTCTGCGTGGTTGCGTTGCGCTCGCTCAGGCCGCGATGGCTTCGCGGTCGCTGTCGCGGGCGGCCTGTTCCTTGGCGTACATCTCGCCCAGCGCGCGCTTGTACTCGGTCGGGAAAACCTTGACGAACTTGCGGCGTGCCGTGTTCCAGTCGGCCAGCAGCGCCTTGGCGCGCTCGGAACCGGTGTAGCGGAAATGCTGCTCGATCAGGTTGCGCAGGATGACTTCATCCAGCACGCGCTTGCCGTCGACCTTGTGCCACGAAGCCTCGGGCTGGCCCTTCTCCTGGTCGGCCGAGGCCAGCACCGCTTCCAGCGCCACCATCGAGGTGTTGCAGCGCTTGTCGAACAGGCCGTCCTCGTCGTAGACGTAGGCCACGCCGCCCGACATGCCGGCCGCGAAGTTGCGTCCGGTGCCGCCCAGCACCACCACCGTGCCGCCAGTCATGTACTCGCAACCGTGGTCGCCGGTACCTTCCACCACTGCCACCGCACCCGAGTTGCGCACCGCGAAGCGCTCGCCGGCCACGCCGTTGAAGAACGCTTCACCGGCGATGGCACCGTACAGCACGGTGTTGCCGACGATGATGTTGCGGGTCGGGTCGCCGCGGAACTCATGCGGAGCGCGCACGATCACGCGGCCGCCCGACAGGCCCTTGCCGACATAGTCGTTGCCGTCGCCCACCAGGTCCAGCGTGATGCCGTGCGCCAGGAACGCGCCGAACGACTGGCCGGCGGTGCCTTGCAGCTGGATGTGGATGGTGTCGTCCGGCAGGCCTTCGTGGCCATGCTGGCGCGCCACCACGCCCGACAGCATCGCGCCGACGGTACGGTTGACGTTCTTCACCGGCTGGATGAACGAGACCCGCTCGCCCTTCTCGATCGCCGGGCGGGCCTTGGCGATCAGCACGTGGTCCAGCGCCTTGCCGGCCTCGGCCGACAGGCCGTGGTCCTGCACGTCGGTGTGGTACAGCGGCACGTCCGCGCCCAGCGACACCTGGTGGAAGATGCGGCCGAAGTCCAGGCCGCGCGCCTTCCAGTGCTCGATGCCGGGCTTGGTGTCGAGCAGGTCGGCGCGGCCGACCAGCTCGTCGAACTTGCGGATGCCCAGCTGGGCCATGATCTCGCGGGCCTCTTCTGCCACGAAGAAGAAGAAGTTGACCACGTGTTCCGGCTTGCCCTGGAACTTCTTGCGCAGCTGCGGATCCTGCGTGGCCACGCCCACCGGGCAGGTGTTCAGGTGGCACTTGCGCATCATGATGCAGCCCTCGGCCACCAGCGGCGCCGTGGCGAAGCCGAATTCGTCGGCCCCCAGCAGCGCGCCGATGACGACGTCGCGGCCGGTCTTCATCTGGCCGTCGGCCTGCACGCGGATGCGGTTGCGCAGACCGTTGAGCAGCAGGGTCTGCTGCGTTTCGGCCAGGCCCAGCTCCCACGGCGTGCCGGCGTGCTTGATCGACGACCACGGCGAAGCGCCGGTGCCGCCATCATGGCCGGCGATCACGACGTGGTCGGCCTTGGCCTTGGCCACGCCCGCGGCCACCGTGCCGACGCCGACTTCGGACACCAGCTTGACCGAGATGTCCGACACTGGGTTGACATTCTTCAGGTCGTGGATCAGCTGTGCCAGATCCTCGATCGAATAGATGTCATGGTGCGGGGGCGGCGAGATCAGGCCCACGCCCGGCACCGAGTAACGCAGCTTGCCGATGTAGTCCGAGACCTTGTGGCCGGGCAGCTGGCCGCCTTCGCCGGGCTTGGCGCCCTGCGCCATCTTGATCTGGATCTGGTCGGCCGAAGCCAGGTATTCGGCGGTCACGCCGAAACGGCCCGACGCCACCTGCTTGATCTTCGAGCGCAGCGAATCGCCTTCCTGCAGCTCCAGGTCGCGTTCGATCACGTTGTCGCCCAGCAGGCCCTTGAGGGTATCGCCCTGCTTGATGGGGATGCCGCGCAGCTCGTTGCGGTAGCGCTTCTCGTCCTCGCCGCCTTCGCCGGTGTTGGACTTGCCGCCGATGCGGTTCATCGCCAGCGCCAGCGTGGTGTGGGCTTCGGTCGAGATCGAGCCGAGCGACATCGCACCGGTGGCGAAGCGCTTGACGATCTCCTTGGCCGACTCCACCTCTTCCAGCGGAATCGCCTTGGCCGGATCGACCTTGAACTCGAACAGGCCACGCAGCGTCATGTGGCGCTTGCTCTGGTCGTTGATGATGTTGGCGTATTCCTTGTACGTCTGGTAGGCGCCCTTGCCGTCGTCGGCGCGCACCGAGTGCTGCAGCTTGGCGACCGAGTCCGGGGTCCACATATGCTCTTCGCCGCGGATGCGGAAGGCGTATTCGCCGCCGGCGTCGAGCATGCTTTCCAGCACCGGGTTGTCGCCAAAGGCGTCGCGGTGCAGGCGCAGGGCTTCCTCGGCCACCTCGAAGATGCCGATGCCCTCGACGTTCGACGGGGTGCCATGGAAGTACTTCTGCACCAGTTCGCGCGACAGGCCGATGGCTTCGAAGATCTGCGCGCCGGTGTACGACATGTAGGTGGAGATGCCCATCTTGGACATCACCTTGAACAGGCCCTTGCCGATCGCCTTGACGAAGTTCTTGACGGCCTTCTCGGGCGACAGGTCGCCGGACAGGCCCTGGGCCATTTCGGCCAGCGTTTCCATCGCCAGGTACGGATGCACGGCTTCGGCGCCATAGCCGGCCAGCAGCGCGAAGTGGTGCACTTCACGGGCGGTGCCGGTCTCGACCACCAGGCCGGTGGACGTGCGCAGGCCCTTCTCCACCAGATGGTGGTGGATGGCGGACGTGGCCAGCAGCGCGGGAATCGCGACATGCTCGGCATCCACGCGGCGGTCCGACACGATCAGGATGTTGAAGCCCGAACGCACCGCATCCACGGCTTCGGCGCACAGCGAGGCCAGGCGCGCTTCGATGCCTTCCTTGCCCCAGGCCTTCGGGTAGCAGATGTTCAGCTCGTACGAACGGAACTTGCCGCCGGTGTAGTGCTCGATGTTGCGGATCTTGGCGATGTCCTTGAAGTCCAGCACCGGCTGGGACACTTCGAGGCGCATCGGCGGGTTGATGTTGTTCAGCTCCAGCAGGTTCGGCTTCGGGCCGATGAACGACACCAGCGACATCACCATGTTCTCGCGGATCGGGTCGATCGGCGGGTTGGTGACCTGGGCAAACAGCTGCTTGAAGTAGTGGTACAGCGTCTTGTTCTTGGACGACAGGATGGCCAGCGGCGAGTCGTTGCCCATCGAGCCGGTGGCTTCCTCGCCGGCCAGCGCCATCGGCGCCATCAGGAACTTGACGTCTTCCTGGGTGTAGCCGAAGGCCTGCTGGCGGTCCAGCAGCTTGGCCACGGGCTTCTTCTCGGCGGCAACGTCTTCCGGCTTGGCGTCGAGCTCGTCCAGCTTGATGCGCACGGCGTCGATCCAGCTCTTGTACGGCTTGGCGTTGGCCAGGTTGTCCTTGAGTTCCTTGTCGTCGATGATGCGGCCCTGCTCCATGTCGATCAGGAACATCTTGCCCGGCTGCAGGCGCCACTTCTCAACGATGCGCGACTCGAGGAACGGCAGCACGCCGGCTTCCGAAGCCAGCACCACGATGTCGTCCTCGGTCACGTAGAAACGTGCCGGGCGCAGGCCGTTGCGGTCCAGCGTGGCGCCGATCTGGCGGCCATCGGTGAAGCAGATCGCGGCCGGGCCGTCCCACGGCTCCATCATGGCGGCGTGGTACTCGTAGAAGGCGCGGCGGTTGTCGTCCATCAGCGTGTGCTGTTCCCAGGCTTCCGGGATCATCATCATCATCGCGTGGACGAGCGGGTAGCCGGCCATCGTCAGCAGTTCGAGGCAGTTGTCGAACGATGCGGTGTCGGACTGGCCCGGGTAGATCAGCGGCCACAGCTTGGGCAGGTCGTCGCCGAGCACCGGCGACGAGATCGCGCCGGTGCGCGCGTTGATCCAGTTGACGTTGCCCTTGACCGTGTTGATTTCGCCGTTGTGGGCGACCATGCGGTACGGGTGGGCCAGTTCCCAGGCCGGGAAGGTGTTGGTCGAGAAGCGCTGGTGCACCAGGGCCAGGGCCGAGACGGCGCGCTGGTCCAGCAGGTCCAGGTAGTACTCGCCAACCTGGTTGGCCAGCAGCAGGCCCTTGTACACCACGGTGCGGGCCGACATCGACGGCACGAAGTATTCCTTGCCGTGCTTGAGCCTGAGCGCCTGGATGGCGTGGCTGGCGGTCTTTCGGATGACGTAGAGCTTACGTTCCAGCGCGTCCGTGGTCATGATGTCGCGGCCGCGCCCGATGAAGATCTGGCGGATCACCGGCTCGGTGGTGCGCACCGTCGGCGACATCGGCATCTTGGCGTCGACCGGCACGTCGCGCCAGCCCAGCACGACCTGGCCTTCCAGGCGGACCGTGCGCTCCAGTTCCTGCTCGCAGGCCAGGCGCGAGGCGTGTTCCTTCGGCAGGAAGATCATGCCCACGCCGTATTCGCCGGCGGGCGGCAGGCTCACGCCCTGCGCGGCCATTTCCTCGCGGTAGAACTGGTCCGGGATCTGGATCAGGATGCCGGCACCGTCGCCCATCAGCGCATCGGCGCCGACCGCACCCCGGTGGTCCAGGTTCTCCAGGATCTTCAGGCCCTGCGAGATGATCTCGTGGGACTTCTTGCCCTTGATATGCGCGACCATGCCGACGCCGCAGGCGTCATGCTCGTTGCTGGGATCGTACATGCCCTGCGCTTGCGGGCGCAGGTCAATGGCGTGGGAAGACTCGCTGGTCTGCGCTTGTGCCTGAGCTTGGGCCGAAAGATTTTTCGTTTGGTCCACGGGCTGAATTCCGGTGAAGGCTGCGCGAACTGGCTGGGCGTACCGGAACGGGACCGCGCGCTTTCTCGTTTTCTTTATTCCTCCACCCAAACCGGAAACCGGCGGGACGGAAAATGGGGACGAAGCTGTCAGCGGGCCGCAGCGGCGTACACGAGCGTGACGCGCCGCACAATGACTGTGGGTGGAGCAACTATATGGGAATCGCGTTCGCCTCGCAAAATTTTTAAATGGGGTCGGATCACATTAAGTTACGCACCGTTTCGGTGATCCATTTAAATGGGGACATATTAATTATGCGACGGCTCTGGCACATCCACCGGTGCCGTTTGCACCTTTTTGGGGCGCCCTTTCGGCAGCGGTTGCACGCGCCGGGTTGCGTGCCGCTCCAATTGGGCCAGGAACGCTTCGTCGCCAAGCGGCCAGCCGCTGTGGGCATGGGCGCGCAGGGTCTCCAGGGTCTTGCCCGACAGGCCCTCGGCGCTCAGCATCCGGTAGTTCGACTGGCGCTCGAACGGCGTATTGCCCAGCTCCCAGTACGCGGAGTGGTCGCTCACAAACGGGCTGGCCTCGATGCCGGCGTGATGGTGGTAGCTGCTCCAGCGGTCGCCCTCGGGCGCGCTCACCTCGCCCGCGCGCAGCGCGTTGCCCTCGACATAGAGCATCGCCGGCAGCATCCACCGGGCCGGGTCGAACACCGCGGAACGGAAGCGCCCTTCCCACAGCGTGCCGGTGCGGCTGGCCACCCGGTTGAAGTAGCGCGCATAGCGCCGCCCCACCGCCTGCATGGTCAGGCTCAGCGAGTCTGACTCCTTGGGCGTGGCCACCAGGTGAACGTGGTTGGGCCGCAGCGCGTAGGCGTGGATGGCAAGGTCATGCTCGCGCGCGGCCATGCGCAGGCAGTCGAGGTAGTGCAGGTAGTCGTCCGGCCCCAGGAATACGGGCTGGCGGTTGTTGCCGCGCTGCAACACCAGGGCGGGCAGACCGGCGGGGGAAAAGCGGGGAAGGCGTGCCATGACAGTCATGCGAGCATAGATGCCCGCATCATAGCCTGATCCGTCCCCACTTATGCGGCAGGCTGGCGCGCCGATTGGACGGCCAGCCGGAACGCGGCCGTCAGTTGCCTTCGCTGACCGCGAAGATGCGGCGGTGCTCGCGGATCGCGTAGCGGTCGGTCATGCCCGCGATGTAGTGGGCAATCAGACGCGACTGGTCGCCGCCATGGCTGGCCTGGTACTGCGGCGGCAGCAGGCGCGGGTCGGACATGAAGGCCTGGAACAGGTCGCCGACAATGCGCTGCGCCTTGGCCGACATACGCATCACCAGGTAGTGCCGGTACAGGTGCCGGAACAGGAAGCGCTTGAGTTCGGCTGCTTCTTCATGCATCTGCGGGCTGAAGCCGACCAGCGGGCCGGCGGCGCGCACCGCGTCGATATTGCGCGGGTTGGCCGCGGCGATATTGCTGCTGGTGGTCTCGATCAGGTCGACGATCAGCGTATTGATCATGCGCCGGACCGTCTCGTTGATGGCGCGCCGGCCGTTGACGCCAGGGAAGACTTCGGCCACCTCGGCGCGGTGGCGGGCCCACATCGGCACCTCGTCGAGCTGCTCCAGCGTCAGCAGCCCCGAGCGCAAGCCGTCGTCGATATCGTGGTTGTTGTAGGCGATCTCGTCGGCGAGGTTGGCCAGCTGCGCCTCCAGCGACGGCTGCGTGCCCTCCAGGAAGCGCCGGCCCAGCTCACCCAGCGCCGAGGCATTGACCCGCGAGCAATGCTTGAGGATGCCCTCGCGCGTCTCGAAGGTCAGGTTCAGCCCGTTGAAGCCGCCGTAGCGCTCTTCCAGCTCGTCCACCACCAGCAGGCTCTGCAGGTTGTGCTCGAAGCCGCCGTGGTTCTTCATGCAGGTATTGAGCGCATCCTGCCCGGCGTGGCCAAAGGGGGTGTGCCCCAGGTCGTGCGCCAGCGAGATCGCCTCGACCAGGTCTTCATTGAGGCGCAGGTTGCGCGCGATCGAGCGGGCGATCTGCGCCACCTCCAGGCTGTGGGTCAGCCGGGTGCGGAACAGGTCCCCTTCATGGTTGACGAAGACCTGGGTCTTGTACTCGAGCCGCCGGAACGCCGTGCTGTGGATGACCCGGTCGCGGTCGCGCTGGAATTCGCTGCGCGACAGCGATGCGGGTTCTGCATGCACCCGCCCGCGCGTCTGCGCAGAGCGGGCGGCGTAAGGGGCGAGATGGCTTTCAAAGTCGGTCATGCGGCGCGTCCGGTGGCTGGGGCGGGGTGGCGAGGCATAACCGATCGGTCAGGCGACCGGGGCCTCGGTGGGTGGTTTGAGCACGGCGTGCGCGAGCGTGGCGCGCAGGTCAGCGTCCGGCACGGTGGTGATGAACGCTTCGCCGAGCTGCTTCAGCAGGATGAACTTGATGCTGCCCGCCTCGGCCTTCTTGTCGACCTTCATCAGTTCGATATAGCGGTCGGCACCGAGTTCCGGCGCCACCACGGGCAGGTTGGCGGCCTGCGTCAGCTCACGGATGCGGGCGCGGGTCTCGGTGTCGATAAAGCCCAGCCGGTGCGACAGGTCGGCGGCCATCACCATGCCGCAGCCGACGGCCTCGCCGTGCAGCCAGGCGCCGTAGCCCATGCCGGCCTCGATCGCATGGCCGAAGGTGTGGCCGAAATTGAGGATGGCGCGCAGGCCGCCCTCGCGCTCGTCCTGGGCCACCACGCCGGCCTTGATCTCGCAGGAGCGCTGCACGGCGAGCGCCATCAGGTCCGGGTCGCAGGCATTCAGCGGCTTGATATTGCGCTCGATCCAGCCGAAGTACTCGGCATCGGCGATGGCGCCGTGCTTGATGACCTCGGCCATGCCGGCGGCCAGTTCGCGCGCGGGCAGCGTGCGCAGCGTGTCGATGTCGGCAATCACCGCGTTGGGCTGGTGGAACGCGCCGATCATGTTCTTGCCGAGCGGGTGGTTGATGCCGGTCTTGCCGCCCACCGACGAATCCACCTGCGCCAGCAGCGTGGTCGGCATCTGGATGAAGGGCACGCCGCGCATGTAGCAGGCCGCGGCAAACCCGGTCATGTCGCCCACCACGCCGCCGCCCAGCGCGACCAGCGTGGTCTTGCGGTCGGCGCCGGCCTGCAGCAGCGCGTCGAAGATCCGGTTCAGCGTTTCCCAGTGCTTGAAGGCTTCGCCGTCGGGCAGCGTGACGGTGCGCACGGTCTTGCCGAGCGCGGCCAGGGCCGCCTCCACCCGCGCCGCGTAGAGCGGGCCGACGGTTTCGTTGGTGACGATGACGGCGTGCTGGCCGCGTACATGCGGGCGCAGCAGTTCGGCGTTGTCCAGCAGGCCGGTACCGATATGGATGGGGTAGCTGCGCTCGCCCAGGTCGACTTCAAGCGTAATCATGGATTGGGGTCCTGCGCCGGCGGCTCCGACGCTTCCGGCGGCGCGGAGGCCGGCTGCGGGGGATCGATCGGGAAACCGGCCATTTCAAGTTGCATCAACACCATATTAGCAAGCTGCGCCACCGAAGGCTTGCCGGTTTCGATGATGAAGTCGGCAACCTCGCGGTAGAGCGGGTCGCGCTCGGCATAGAGCGCCTCGAGCTTGCCCTTGGGGTCCTCGGTCTGCAGCAGCGGCCGGTTGCGGTCGTGGCGGGTGCGCAGCCACAGGTCGTGAGGGCTGGCGCGCAGGTACACGACCGTGCCGCGGGCCTTCAGCACCTCGCGGTTCTCGGCGCGCAGCACGGCGCCACCGCCGGTGGCCAGCACAATGCCCTGGCGCGCGGCCAGCTCGCGGATCATCGCGGCCTCGCGGTCGCGGAAGCCGGCTTCGCCCTCGACCTCGAAGATCACCGGGATGCGCACGCCGCAGTGCGCCTCCAGTTCATGGTCGGAATCGAAGAACGGATAGTGCAGGCGCCGCGCCACCGTGCGGCCCACGGTGGTCTTGCCGGCGCCCATCAGGCCGACGAAAAAGAGGTTGGGTCGATCGGATTCCGGTCGCTCGGAGTCAGATCGATCGGCATCGCGCCGATCCTGGGCCTGGCGCTGTGCCGCCGGGCCTGTCGCTGAGGCTGTCACTGGACTGTCGTTCGGGAGCGCGGCATGCGGGCCGTCCTCCCCGGTTGGGAACTGCATCATCTTCTTATGTTGTGGCGCGGCCGGCAAGTGGCGAATGCGGCATGGCCCACATGGCTGGCCCGTCCCGGGGCCGTCTCCGCCCCCCGCGGCGCGCAAAAAAAAGGCCGCATCCCTCGATGCGGCCTGCCAGTCTACTGTATCCGGCGTCCTCCGGACGCCATGTCCCTACCGGAGCGACACGCTCTCGTTCAGGATGCGCGGGGTCAGGAACACCAGCAGCTCGGTGCGGTTGCGCACCTTGGCGTTGTTCTTGAACAGGTAGCCCAGCACCGGGATATCACCCAGCAGCGGCACCTTGTCGGTTTCGTTGGACTCGGTCTGGGTGTAGATGCCGCCGATCACCACCGTGCCGCCGTTCTCCACCAGCACCTGGGTCTGCACGTGCTTGGTGTCGATGGCAAAGCCGGAAGTGGTCTGGATGCCGACGCTGTCCTTGTTCACGTCCACATCAAGCAGCACATTGCCTTCGGGCGTGATCTGGGGCGTCACTTCCAGCTTCAGGTTGGCCTTGCGGAATTGCACCGAGGTCGCACCGCTGGAGGTCGCCGCCTGGTACGGCAGCTCGGTACCCTGCTCGATCAGCGCCTTGATGTTGTTGGCCGTGACCACGCGCGGGCTGGAGATGATCTTGCCCTTGCCATCCGCTTCCAGCGCCGACAACTCCAGTGCCAGGAATTTGGTGGCGGCGCTGTTGAACAGGCTGACCGCGACATTGGCCGGGTTGGTGCCGTTGATGGCACCGGCGGGCAGGCTCAGGAACGGGCCGTTGTCGGAGGTGGCCCCGGGCAGCACGTTGTTGTACGTGTTGCCGACGCGGGCATTGTTGTACTGCCCGGCAAAGCCCAGCTTCACACCCAGGTTGCGGCTGAAGGAGTCGGTGGCCTCGACGATGCGCGCCTCGATGATCACCTGGCGCACCGGGATGTCGATCTTGCCGATGAAGTTCTGCACCTCTTCCAGCTTGCTGGCGATATCCGAGACGAAGAGCTGGTTGGTGCGCGCATCGGCCGTCAACGAACCGCGCCTGGACAGCATGCGCGTGCTGGCGCCCGCCGCCCCGGCGGTACTGACGGCGGCCACGGCACCGCCGCCCGCCCCCGTGCCCAGCAGCATCTTGCGCACGTCTTCGGCACGCTGGTAATTGAGCTGGAAGACCTGGCTGCGGATCGGCTCCAGGTCATTGATCTGCTGCTGCGACTCCAGTTCCAGCTTCTCCTTGGTCTGCAGCTCCGCCTTGGGCGCCACCCACAGCACATTGCCGTTGCGGCGCGAGGCCAGGCCCTTGGCATCCATCACGATCTGCAGCGCCTGGTCCCACGGCACATCCTTCAGGCGCAGGGTCAGGTTGCCCTGCACGCTTTCGCTGGTGATGATGTTCAGGTTGGTGAAATCGGCAAACACCTGCAGCAGCGAGCGGATGTCGATGTTCTGGAAGTTCAGCGACAGGCGCTCGCCGCGGTAGCCTGGGCCACTGATCAGCTTGGTCGGGTCTTCCTTGACCGGGCGCACCTCGACCACGAACTGGGTATCGGTCTGGTACGAGCTGTATTCCCAGTTGCCGCGCGGCTCGATCGTCAGGCGCGCGTTGCCGTTGGTGTCCGAGGCCTGCATGCCCTGCACCGGCGTGCCGAAGTCGCTGACGTCGAAACGCCGCCGCAGGTTGTCAGGCAGCGTGGTGCCGAGGAAATCGACCACGATATTCTTGCCCTGCTGCGCGATGTTGATGCCCGAATCGCGCGAGGACAGGTCCACCACCACGCGCCCGGCGCCATCGGCACCGCGGCGGAAGTCGACATTGCGCACCGACGGCCGCGCCGCCGCGGCTGTGGACGTCGCCGTCGCAGCCGGCGCAAACGTGGGCGCAGCGTTCTTGACCGCCGGCGCCACATTATCCAGCGCCACCACGAAATAGTTGCCGCGCTGGTCGGTGCGATAGGTGGCGTTGCGCGTGAGGTCGAGGATCACGCGGGTACGGTCGCCGATCTGCACCACGTTGGCTGACTTGACCAGCTTGCCGCCGTAGTCGTACTGCGCGCGCCGGTTGGCAAAGCCGGTATCGAAGAAATCGATCGCGAGCCGTGCCGGGTTCTGCGTGGTGAAGTCCGCCGGCTTCTGCGCCAGCGGCCGTTCGAGCTCGATCGTGAACACGGTCTGCTCCCCGACCATGCTGACGTCAACCGACTTGATGCGGTTGCTTTGTGCCAGCGCGGCCGGCGCGGCAATCACCAGCAACAGCGCCATTGCCATTCTTGCGGCGCCCGCGAGCGCACGGTACCAGCGCGCGAGGGTCATGCCGCCACCTCCAGCTTCAGGCTGGTCATTTTCTCTTTCCACTCTGATACCCCCTCCCGGACCAATTCGCGCAGCACGATCTCCTGATCGGTGATGCGGACCACCCGGCCATAGCTCTGGCCGAGATACTGACCCACCTTGATATGGTGGATCTTGTTATCAACCCGCACGATGCCGAAGGTCTCCCCGTGCTTCTTCATCATCCCGAGCATCTTGAAGTTCTCGAGCGGGTAGTCCTCCAGCGGCTCGCGGCGCCGCCCGGCTTCGGGCGAATCCGCCAGCGTCTTGTTCAGCTCGCCGATCTTGGCCTGCGCGAAGGGCTCGGGCGCCTTGGCTGCGGCGTACTCGCGCGGCACATAGGGCCGGGCGTCGGGCAGCGGCTCGGGCGGCTTGGCGCGCGCGCTGCGTGTGGCATCCATCCACTGGCGCAAGGCGTCTTCATCGCTGGCGCCGCAGGCGCCGAGCAGGCCGACGGCCAGCGCCGCCGCCGCGAACGTGCGTGGCGCCGTGATCCACGCGAGGCTGCGGGTACGGGCGGTGCGCCTCATTTGGCACCTCCTGCCTTGGCTGCCGCAGCGGCTGCCGCGGCCTTGCGCTGCGCGGCCTGCTCGTCCGGGTCGAGCGCGCGGTAGGCCATCGCCACCGCCTCCATCGACATCCCGCCTTCCTTGGTATTGGCCAGCTGCAGGTTCTGCATCGACACGATCCGCGACAGGGCCGCAACGTCGGCATTGAACTGCGCCACCTCGTGGTAGCGCCCGGTCACGCGCAGGTTCACCGGGATCTCGGCGAAGTAGGGCTTGATCACCGCCCCCTGCGGCTTGAACAGCTCGAACTGCAGCCCGCGTGCGACACCGGCGTGGTTGACGTCGGCCAGCAGTGCATCCATCTCGGCCTTGTTGGGCAGCTGCCGCTCCAGCAGCGCCACGCGCTGCTCCACCTGCTTCTTCTGCTCGCGCAGTGCGTCCAGGTTGGCCACCTGCGCCACCTTGGACTGGTACGCCTGCTTCAGGCTTTCCTGCTCCTGGCGCTGGCGGTCGAGTTCGTCGAACTTGGCGCTCCAGTAGAACTGCCAGCCCAGCAGCAGCACCACGGCCGCGGCCAGCACCGCGAACAGCACGCGCGGCGCGGCCGGCCACGTCTCCGGTTCGTTCAGGTTGAGCCCGCGGAACTGGCCGGTCAGGTCGGCCAGGTTGATTTCAGTATTGAGCGCCATGGTCAGGCCTTTCCGGCTGCGGGTGCGGGAACTGGGGCGGCTGCGGGTGCGGACGCGCCCGGCACGGCCTTCTTGCCGTCGGCCGCCGCTTCCGGCGCGCGGTACGCGAAACGCATCGAGAAGTCGAACAACCGGCGCTGCTCGCGCAGGTTGTTGGTCATGGTGACAGCCTTGGATTCGACCAGCTCGGCCTTGTCCAGCCAGGCCACCCCGCCCAGGTTGCGCAGCAGCTCGGAAATGCGCTCGTTGGACTGCGCCACGCCCGCGATGGTGAAGGCCTCGCCGGTCTGCTTCAGGCTGGTCAGGTAGACGCCCTCCGGCACCTGCCGCACCAGTTCCTCAAGCAGCTGCACCGGGCGGTTGCGCTCGGTCTGCAGGCTTTCAACCGCCTTCTGGCGCTGCAGCAGCGCGTCGATGTCCTTCTTCAGGCTGTTGACCTCGCGGATCTGCCCGTCCAGCCTGGCGTTCTCAGTGCTCAATACCTGGTTGAGCGCGACCACCGAAGCGATGCGCCCGTCGATATAGAAGCCGCCCAGCAGCACCACGGCAGCGCCAGCCACCGCGGCACCGGCCAGCATCGTATAGACCTTCTTGCGGCGTGCTGCCTTGCGGGCTTCGTGGTAAGGCAGCAGGTTGACCGAAGGCAGTGTGTTCGTAGACATCTGATGCCTCCGGTGCGTTATTGCAGGCCGCGCAGGGCCAGGCCGGCACTGACGATGTACGCCGGCAAGTCGCGCTGCAGGTAGCGCTCGTTGACCTTGGCGTTGGTCGCCATGTTGGCGAACGGGTTCGCCAGCGTGGTGGTGATCTTGGTCTGGTGCTGGATTGCCGATTGCACGCCGAGCAGCGACGCATGTCCGCCCGAGAGCAGGATCTCGTCGACCCGGCCCAGGCTGGAACTGGCGATGAAGTTGCCGACCGCGGACTGCACTTCCATCGCCAGTGCATCCAGCGACGGCTTGAGCAACTGCGCGCGCCAGGCTTCAGGCAGCGTGTTCTTGCGCTTCTTGATCTCGGCCTTGAGCGCGTCGAGGGTGAACATGCGCGCCGCACTCTGCGTGAGCTGGTCGCCGTAGCTGTTCAGCGGCTGCTCGTAGAGTTCCTTCCAGCCCTGGTAGAAGATCGCCTTGGAACGGCTGCCGCCCAGGTGGATCACCGCCACCACCGGCAGCGCGCGCGCATCGGCCTCGGGCATCTCGTGCGGCACGCCCAGCATCTGCACGATCGAGCGCTGCACCGCGTATTCCTCGACATCCATGACCTGGGGCTTGAGCCCGGCCATCTCGGCCGCGGTCACGCGCTCCTGCACGCGGTCGCTGTTGGCCGCCGTGACGCGCACGCCGATGCCGCCCTCGGTCTCGCTGGGGCCGATCACGGCGAAGTCGAAGTTGACCGCCTGCGACGGCGGATAAAGCCGGTGCGCCTCGGACTCGACCTGGGAATACAGCTCGTCTTCGGACAGGTTGTCCGGCAGGCTGACCGTCTGTGACTCCGTCAGCATGGACGGCACGCCCAGCACCACGTCCTTCGAACGGATGCCGGCCTTGCCCAGCGCGCGTTTGAGCGCGATCCCGACGGCCTCGATATTGATGACGTTGCCATCGGCAACGGCGTTGCGGTCCAGCAGTTCGCTGGCGCATTTTTCCAGCCGATAGTCTTGCCTGCTGCCCCCTACGGACAGCTCGACTACCTTGACACTGGACGACCCGATATCCACGCCGACCGTAGTCCGGCGTAGAAGCCCCGACAAAATGCCCCGACGCAAGGTGACCCCCTGACTTTTGAACTCGCCCCTGGCTTGAACGCTCTAATCGGGCGAGCCTTGTTTCTTGAATGAAACCTTTGCTCTTTTATGTTGGTCGATTCTCACAAAATCCAGCATCGGTGGCAATGTGCCGAACTGGCGCCGAGTTCTTTTTGAGAAGCCCCTCACCAATCCGTTGCCAAAACCCCACGGTCGTCGGGTTCCCTTCCGTGCCCGCTTGTGCGCCTGCCCGTACCCCTCTAGCTGCACACAACATCGCCGTGCATGCACGCATTCGCCACATTACATCTTGTAACAGCGCGATAGCGGCGCCCGCACCACTGTACGCCCGGGCGGGCCGATGCCGGAAGATATAATCCCGGGCACCCCTGACTAGGTATTTCCCTTATGGCCACCGCACAACACAAGCCGTCCCACCCTGCCCGCCGTCCGATCTGGACGCGGCTCATGTTCTGGGCGGTCGGACTGGTTGTCGCCGGTGCCGTCGTGATTGCGCTGCTGCTCGGCTACGCGCTGCTGGTGGCCGCGCCCAACCTGCCTTCGCTGGACACCATCACCGACTACCGGCCCAAGATCCCGCTTCGCATCTACACCGCGGACAATGTGCTGATCGGCGAATTCGGCGAAGAGCGGCGCAACTTCGTGCCCATCGCCGAGATTCCGGACGTGATGAAAAAAGCGGTCCTGGCGATCGAGGACGACCGCTTCTACGAGCACGGCGGCGTCGACTTCGTCGGCGTGCTGCGCGCCGGGCTGGCCAACCTGCGCGGCGGGCTGTCGCAGGGCGCCTCCACCATCACCATGCAGGTGGCGCGCAACTTCTTCCTGTCCAGCGAGAAGACCTACACGCGCAAGATCTACGAGATGCTGCTGGCGTACAAGATCGAGGCCAACCTGAACAAGGACCAGATCCTCGAGCTGTACATGAACCAGATCTACCTGGGGCAGCGCGCCTACGGCTTCGACAGCGCCGCGCGCGTGTACTTCGGCAAGTCGGTGCGCGAAGTGACGCCGGCCGAGGCCGCCATGCTGGCCGGCCTGCCCAAGGCGCCGTCGGCGTACAACCCGGTGGTCAACCCGCGCCGCGCCAAGGTGCGCCAGGAGTACATCCTGCAGCGCATGCGCGACCTGGGCTATATCACGCCCGACCAGTACGAGCAGGCCGTGCATGCCGAGCTGAAGGTGCGCACCGAGGGCAACGAGTTCTCGACCCACGCCGAATACGTCGCCGAGATCGTGCGCCAGCTGATGTACGCGCAGTACCGCGAAGAAACCTACACGCGCGGCCTGACGGTCTACACCACGCTGACCAAGCCGGACCAGGACGCCGCCTATGAGTCGGTGCGCACCGGCATCATGAACTACGAGCGCAAGCACGGCTACCGCGGCCCCGAGGCCTTTATCGACCTGCCTTCCGAGCCGGCCGAGCGCGAGCAGGCCATCGACGATGCGCTGGTCGAGCACCCCGGCAGCGGCGACCTGCGCTCGGCCGTGGTCACCAGCGTGTCGGCCAAGCAGGTGAAGGCGACGCTGCTGTCCGGCGAAGTGGCAACCATCGAGGGCTCGGCGCTGCGCTTTATCGCGCCGTCGCTGTCGTCCAACGCGCAACCCAAGATGAAGATGCGCCCCGGCGCGGTCATCCGCGTGACCCAGGACGAGAAAGGCAACTGGTCGGTGACCCAGCTGCCGGAAGTGGCCGCGGCGTTCGTGTCGATCAACCCGCAGGACGGAGAGATCCGTTCGATGGTGGGCGGCTTCGACTTCAACCGCAACAAGTTCAACCACGTGACCCAGGCCTGGCGCCAGCCGGGTTCCAGCTTCAAGCCGTTCATCTACTCGGCCGCGCTGGAAAAGGGCTTCTCGCCGGCCACGGTGATCAACGACGCACCGCTGACGATCGGCCCCGATACCGGCGGCCAGGTGTGGGAACCGAAGAACTATGACGGCCGCTTCGAGGGCCCGATGACCATGCGCCGCGCGCTGGCCAAGTCCAAGAACCTGGTCTCGGTGCGGATCCTGCGCGCGATCGGCACGCAGTACGCGCAGGACTACATCACGCGCTTCGGCTTCGAGGCCGACAAGCACCCGGCCTACCTGCCGATGGCGCTGGGCTCGGGCGCCGTGACGCCGCTGCAGATGGCGGGCGCGTACTCGGTGTTCGCCAACGGCGGCTACCGCATCAACCCGTACCTGATCCAGAAGGTGGTGGACGCGCGCGGCAACGTGATCTCCGAAACCCAGCCGCAGCGCGCCGGCACCGACGCCGTGCGCGTGCTTGACGCACGCACCGCCTTTCTCGCCGACACCATGCTGCGCGACGTGGTGCGCATAGGCACCGCCAACAGCGCCAAGCAGCGCCTGGGCCGCAACGACCTGGCGGGCAAGACCGGCACCACCAACGACGCGGTCGATGCCTGGTTTGCCGGCTACACGCCCAACCTGGTGGCAATCGCCTGGATGGGATACGACCAGCCCAAGAGCCTGGGCGTGCGCGAAACCGGTGGCGGCCTGGCGCTGCCGATCTGGGTGGGCTACATGAGCAAGGCGCTCAAGGGCGTGCCGGAGTCGCCGGAGCGCCCTGCGCCGGAAGGCGTGCTGATGGTGGGCGGCGACTGGACCTTCGAAGAGAATGCCGGCGGCGCCGGGGTGGCTTCGGTGGGCCTGGGCGATCCGTGGCCGGGCAAGCCGGAGGAGTCGACCAACGCGCCGGCCGACACCGAGACCGAGAAGAAGAAGATCCTGGAGATGTTCGGCGGCGCCTGATCACGGCCGCCAGACAGCGGAAAGCCGGCCCACGAGGCCGGCTTTTCTTTTGCCGCGAGGCAGGCTTTGCGTCAGCCCAGCGTGAGGGCCGCGCCGGCCTGCTCGCTGACGTAGCCCGACAGCGCCGCGTACAGCTCGCCGCCGTTGCGGGTGTCGATCCAGCGCTCGCCGTCGCGGCGGAAGTGGAAGCCGCCGGCGCGCGCGGCCACCCACAGTTCCTGCATCGGCGCCTGGCTGTTGATGATGATCTTGGTGCCGTTCTCGAACTCCAGCTCCATCACGTTGCCGGTGCGGCTGATCTCAATATCGGCGTCGGCCGCGTCGGCGGCCGCCTCGACCGTGGCTTCGATGCGGTCCAGCTCCTGCGTGGCCAGGGCCAGGAACTCGCTTTCGCTCAAGGGGGGCATGCTAAACTCCGAGACCGCCGTTGCCGCCGCTGCCCGGACCGGGCGTACGTGGCGCGAACGGCTTTTTTGTTAAGAATCCTTCGGATGCCCGGCCGTTGCGCGCGGGCCATCCAACGCCTTGCCAACAGCCTAAAGGACGACCCGATGCTGCGTCGTGTTGCGATTGTATCGGCGTTTGCCGCCGCCCTTGCGATGCCCCTACTGGGCGGATGCGGCATCCGCGGGCCGCTGACCATGCCCAAAGTGCCGCCCGAGCCGACCCCGCCGACCGTGACGGATCCGGGCCTGGGCCGCGCCGATGCCATGCCGGCCCCGCCCGCCACCCCTGCCCCCGCCGCGCAGCCGGCCTCGTCCCCTGCCGCCTCCACCACCCGATAACCATGACCGCATTTTTCCATCGCCAGGACGGCGCGCTTGCCGTCGAGCAGGTGCCGCTGGCGCGCATCGCTGCTGAATTCGGCACGCCGACCTATGTGTACTCGCGCGCGGCGCTGACCGCTGCCTACCAGGCCTACGCCGCCGCCTGCCAGGGCCGCAAGGCGCAGGTCCAGTACGCCATGAAGGCAAACTCCAACCTGGCGGTGCTGCAGGTGCTTGCCAAGCTCGGTGCCGGCTTCGACATCGTCTCGGGCGGCGAACTCAAGCGCGTGCTGGCCGCCGGCGGCGACCCGCGCAAGGTGGTGTTCTCGGGCGTGGGCAAGAGCGCGGCGGAAATGGAACTGGCGCTGGCACATGACGTGCGTTGCTTCAATGTCGAGTCGATCCCCGAGCTGGACCGCCTCAACGAAGTGGCCGGCCGCGTGGGCAAGCGTGCGCGCGTGTCGCTGCGCATCAACCCGGACGTCGACGCCAAGACGCACCCGTATATCTCCACCGGCCTGAAGGGCAACAAGTTCGGCATCGCCTTCGAGGACGTGCTGCCGACCTACCGCGCCGCGGCCGCGCTGCCGCACCTGGAAGTGACCGGCATCGACTGCCATATCGGATCGCAGATCACCGAGGTCGAGCCCTATCTGGAAGCGCTGGACAAGGTGCTGGACGTGGTCGAGGCGCTCGAGCGCG
This sequence comes from Cupriavidus sp. CPT47-8839-RL05A, assembly GCF_058792255.1. Classification (NCBI taxonomy): domain Bacteria; kingdom Pseudomonadati; phylum Pseudomonadota; class Betaproteobacteria; order Burkholderiales; family Burkholderiaceae; genus Cupriavidus; species Cupriavidus sp. CPT47-8839-RL05A. The sequence continues at coordinate 84,314 of NZ_JBYTEG010000019.1, forward strand.
ACGGCATCCGCCTGGAGCATATCGACGTGGGCGGCGGCCTGGGCATCACCTACACCGACGAAACCCCGCCGGACATCACCGGCTTTGCCACCACGCTGCTGGAACGCGTGGCCGCGCGCGGCCACGGCCACCGCGAGGTGCTGTTCGAGCCGGGCCGCTCGCTGGTGGGCAACGCCGGCGTGCTGCTGACGCAGGTGGAGTTCCTCAAGCCCGGCGCGGCCAAGAACTTCTGCATCGTCGATGCCGCCATGAACGACCTGGCTCGCCCGGCCATGTACGAGGCCTACCACCGCATCGAGCCGGTGGTGCTGCGCGACGCGCAAGCGGTGACCTACGACATCGTCGGCCCGGTGTGCGAATCCGGTGACTGGCTCGGCCGCGACCGCGCGCTGGCAGTGCAGCCGGGCGACCTGCTGGCAGTGATGTCGGCCGGCGCCTACGGCTTCACCATGAGCTCCAACTACAACACCCGCCCGCGCGCCGCCGAAGTGATGGTCGATGGCGCCAGGGTGCACCTGGTGCGCGAGCGCGAACTGGTCGAGGACTTGTTCCGCGACGAACGCCTGCTGCAGGATTAAATCCCAAAGCCCGGCCCGCCTACGTGGCGGGCTGGCGCACCCCCTCGGCGGGCTTGCGCAGCCGCCACCACAGCCGCATCCCCAGCAGCATGAACACCACCGCCGCGTAGATCGACACTTCGCCAAAGTCGTTCTTGCCCGCCTTGTGCCACCAGTAGTGCAGGATGGCCAGCACCGCGATCGCATAGACCAGCTTGTGCAGCGCCTGCCAGCGCTTGCCGCCCAGCCAGCGCACCATACCGTTGGTCGAGGTCAGCGCCAGCGGGACCATCAGCATGAAGGCGGTGAACCCGACCGTGATGAAGGGCCGCTTGTACACGTCCTTGATCATGTAGGCGAGGTCAAATCCGCGGTCCACGCCGATCCACAGCAGGAAGTGCTGCAGGCCGTAGAAGAACGCGAACAGGCCCAGCATGCGCCGCAGCTTGATCAGCCAGTTCCAGCCGGTGAGGCGGCGTAGCGGGGTGATGGTCAGCGTCAGGCACAGCATCACCAGCGTCCAGGTGCCGGTGGAGCGCGTCACGAATTCAAGCGGATTGGCGCCGAACTGCTCCGTGGCCCCCAGGTACAGCAGCCGTACGAACGGCAGCAGCGCCAGCAGCCAGACCGCAAGCTTGAGCGCGCGCACGCGCTGCGGCGACAGCGTGGCCAGGCCGGCCGGCTTGCGCGCCGCCACGGCGGCGGCGCTGGTGGAAGAGGTAGCCATGCGCTCGCCTTGCATCAGAAAAACTTCTTCAGGTCCATGCCCTGGTACAGCGACGCCACCTGCTGGCCGTAGCCATTGAACGGCAGGGTCTTGCGCTTGGGTGCGAACAACGCGCCAAAGCCGCTGCCGCGCTCCTCGCCGATGCGGCGCTCGGTAGCCTGGCTCCAGCGCGGATGGTCCACGTCCGGGTTCACGTTCGAATAGAAGCCGTATTCCTGCGGCGCGGCCCGGTTCCAGCTGGTGGGCGGCTGCTTGTCGACAAAGCGGATCTTCACGATCGACTTGGCGCTCTTGAAGCCGTACTTCCACGGCACCACCATGCGCACCGGCGCGCCGTTCTGGTTGGGCAGGACCTCGCCGTACAGGCCGAAAGTCAGCAGCGCGAGCGGGTGCATGGCCTCGTCCATGCGCAGGCCCTCGCTGTACGGCCAGTCGAGCACGCCGCTGCTGACGCCGGGCATCTGCTTCTTGTCGGCCAGCGTGATGAACTGGATGTACCTGGCACCAGGCTGCGGCTCGACGCGCCGGATCAGCTCGGCCAGCGGGTAGCCGATCCACGGGATCACCATCGACCAACCCTCCACGCAGCGCAGGCGGTAGACGCGCTCTTCCATTGCCGCCAGCTTCATCAGCTCGTCCAGGTCATAGACCTTGGGCTTCTTCACCAGCCCCTCCACCGACACCTGCCATGGGCGCGGGCGCAGCGTGCCGGCGTTGCGCGCCGGGTCGGACTTGTCGGTGCCGAATTCGTAGAAGTTGTTGTAGGTGGTGACGTCCTCGAAGGGCGTGCGCTTGTCGGTGATGACATAGGCGTTGTTGGGCGTGGCAGCCAGCTTCTGGCCGTGCTGCCCCTGCGCCAGGGCCTGGCGCGCGAACCACGGCGCCAGCGTGCTGCCGGCGGCGCCGGCCGCGGCCAGCGCCAGCACGCGGCGGCGCGCTTCGAAGACGTGACGGGGCGTGATCTCGCCGGCGGCGATATCGCCGCCGCGCAACCATTTGGGGGTAGGGATCAGCATGGTTTTCCTCGTTGCCTGGCCGTGCCGGCGCCGGTCGCGCCCACACGCTTGCAGGATTGGACTCTGGCCTTGGTCGGAGAGTGCGGGCCAGTCCTGACAGTTTTTTGTGCCTGCGTCGGAATGCCGCGGATCATGAGGTGCCAGGCACACGCAATGTGCCGCCGGCACCTCGCGCGCGGCTATCCGCCCTGGTACTGCTGGTACACCACCTGCGCCACCGTGAGCAGCCGCGCCCGTTCCAGCGGGCCCGCCAGCGCAAAGCCCAGGTCGCGGTCGATCCAGTAGAAGGCCATCATCGGGTCGCGGCCGGCGGCTGGCCGCCTGGAGCCTGCGCCTGGCATGCGCTCGACGCGGAAGCCCGTATCGGGCGTGCCCTGTGCCATGCGCCGCAGCTGCAGCGACAGGCGCGTACCGTCGTCCGCTTCATACATCAGGATGGCCGACGGGCCGCCTTCGGCCACGCCCAGGCGGCCGCCGATCAAGTGGAAGCCCTGCGCGCGCAGGTCCGGCACCTGCAGCGCCGTGCCCAGGCGCTTGGACAGCCATGCGATCAGGTGGGCCTCTTCCGTCGCCGCGACTTCAACCGGGTGGCGCATTTCCGGAGCGTAGACCGCGTGCGTCGCCAGCGCCTCGCGCGCAAAGCGCTGACCGGGCGCCAGCACCAGCGTGCTGCTGCCAAGGCGGTCATGCGCCAGCCAGCCGAGAGCGCCGCCCACCGCCAGCAGCGCCACCGACGCGCAGGTGGCCGCCAGCGCCATGGCCCAGCGCGGCTTGGTTCGCGCGGCATTGCGCTTGCGATCTCCGTGCAGCCCCGGCGGCAAGGCCGCGAGCGGTACGGGTTCGTTCAGTACGGGATCCAGCGCCCCGTGCAGGGCATCGGCCTGCCGGCGCCAGACTGCGACCTGTGCCGCCGCCTCCGGGTGCTGCGCCAGGTACGCCTCCACGGCGGCGCGCCGCGCGCCGGAAAGCTGGCCATCGGCGTAGGCATGTAGATCGGCTTCGTGGATGGCGGACATCATTTCACCCGCTGCAGGGGGCTGGCGGCGGCAGGCCGGGCCGGGCCGGCGCCGTCGAGCAGCCGCCGCATCTGCTCGCGCGCCCGCGCCAGGCGCGACATCACCGTGCCCTGCGGAATATCGAGCACGCGCGCGGCCTCGGCGTACGTCAGTTGTTCCAGGCTGACCAGCAGCAGCACCGCGCGCTGCGCCTCCGGCAGTTGCGCCAGCGCCTGCACCAGGTCGCGGCGCAGGCCGGGGTCGTCAGCGGGGGCGCTGACCTCGGGCAGCGTCTCGGTGGTGACCACCAGTTCCTTCCTGCGCACGGTATTCAGGCGCAGGCGGTGCATCAGGGTCAGCAGCCACGGCAGCAGGCCATCGGCGCCGTCGCCCCACCAGGCGCCGGGGCGCAGGCGGAAGCGCCAGCGGTAGCGCAGCGCGCGCTCGAGCGTGTCCTGCACCAGGTCGTCGGCCAGCGCCGCGTCGCCGGTGAGGCCGCGCGCATGGCGCCGCAGCCGCGGCGCCAGCGCGACGAGCTGGCCGTCAAACCCTTCCATGCCGTGGCTGCGGTGGCTGCCGAAGCGTCAGGGCTTGGCCACGTGCCAGACGTTGTTGAGGTTGTCGCCGGTGCGGTCGCCCGGCTTGGCGTCCTTGGCAAAGCGGTACAGCGGCATGCCGCGGTACGCCCACTGCTTGCCGCCGTCATCGCGCGTGATGATGGTGTACTGGCCCGACGCATTGCTGCCAGGCGCGGCCATCAGCGGCGGCCAGTTGGTGGCGCACGGGCCATTGCAGGCGCTCTTGCCGCTGCCGGCGGTGTCGCGGTCGAAGGTGTACAGCGTCAGGCCCTGCGGATCGGTCAGCACGCCACTGGTCACCTTCACCGTGGGCGGCAAGTTGCCGGCGCCGCCGCCACCGCCCAGGCCCATGCCGGAACAACCGGCGAGCAGGACAGCCGCACAGCCGAGCGCGAGCGCGGCGGGACGAACGAGGGATGCTGCAGTGGTAAGACGCACACGTGCCATGATCTTGTTCTCCATACAAACCGGTACCGCCAGCCGGCACCGCTCCTCAAGTAAACACCGGATGTGACGCCTTTATTCCATGGGCATCCAGAAAAATTGAAAAAAGACGAAAAAAAACCTGCCCGGAGGCAGGTTTTGCATTGCAGCATGGCGCCGCGTCACAGTTCGCCGTAGCTGTGGAGGCCCGACAGGAACATGTTGACGCCCAGGAACGCAAAGGTCGTCACCAGCAGGCCGACCAGCGCCCACCAGGCCGCCACCGTGCCGCGCAGGCCCTTCATCAGCCGCATGTGCAGCCACGCCGCGTAGTTCAGCCAGACGATCAGCGCCCAGGTTTCCTTCGGGTCCCAGCTCCAGTAGCCGCCCCAGGCCTCGGCCGCCCACAGCGCGCCCAGGATGGTGGCGATGGTGAAGAAGGCAAAGCCGACTGCGATGGCCTTGTACATCACATCATCGAGCAGCTCCAGCGATGGCAGGCGTTCAGCCAGGATGCCGCGCTGCTTGAGCAGGTAGGCCACCGAGACCATCGCCGCCAGCGCAAAGGTGCCGTAGCCGATAAAGTTGGCCGGCACGTGGATCTTCATCCACCAGCTTTGCAGCGCCGGCACCAGCGGCTGGATCTCCTGCGCATTGCGGCTGACCGTGTACCACAGCAGGAAGCCCACCGCGGCCGACACCACCAGCATCACGAACGGGCCCAGCGCGCGCGTGGCGTAGCGGCCTTCGTAGTAGAGGTAGAACAGCGAAGTGATCAGCGTGAACAGCACGAACACTTCATACAGGTTGGAAATGGGGATGTGGCCGATGTCCGTGCCGATCAGGTAGGACTCGTACCAGCGCACCAGCAGGCCGGTGAAGCCCAGCACCACCGCGCCCCAGCACAGCTTGCTGCCGATGCTGTAGCCCGTGTTCGAGCGCGCCGCCAGCCCGAGCCAGTAGAACAGCGTGGACAGGAACACCAGCGCGCTCATCCACAGGATGGCCGACTGGCTTGACAGGAAATACTTCAGGAAGAAGGCCTGGTCCGCGCGCGCCAGCTGCCCCTGGTAGAGCTGGATCGCGAACAGCGACAGCGCGGTGAGCGCCAGCATCAGCGGGCGCACCGCCTTCCAGTGCCAGCCGAGCAGTGCGAACGCAGGCACGGCGCCGATCAGCACGGCCTTGTCGTAGCCGTCCATCCACTGCCCGTATTGCGACAGCGCCACGCCGGCGCCAACTGCCAGCGCCAGCGCAAAGAGCCAGTCCACCCAGGTCAGGCGGCGCAGGAAGGAAGGTTCGAGATAGGCCTCGTCAGCGCCGGTGTCGGCGCGCGTGGTGCCGCGCATGGCGGGACCGGCCTGGTTCACATTTGAGGACATAGCGTACCTGCTCAATTCAGTGGGGGGTGCCGGCGGGCTCGGGCGCCTCGCTGCGGCCCCCTGCGGCGCGGCCGATATCGTCGCGCAGCGCCGTGAATTCCTTTTCGAAATCCATCGTGCGGCGCTGGGTCGACATCGCCATCAGCACATGGCTGCCAGGCTCGGTGTCGCCCTCTGCGGGCTTGTCTTTCACCCAGATCCAGACCCGGCGCTCACGGATATAGAACATCGCGAACACGCCCAGCACCAGCAGCAGACAGCCAAGATACACGATGTTCTTGCCCGGCGCACGGGTCAGCTGGAACACGCTGGCCTTGATCTCCTTGAAGTCGTCGAGCTGCAGGAACACCGGCGCGCCGTAGAAGAAACTGTCCGACAGCGCGTTGATGGCCTGCTGCAGGAAGGTGCCGCTCTGGGCGCTGTTGGCTACCACCGGCAGCTTGTCCTGGGCGCGCGCCAGCTGCCACAGCTCCCACATCGACCCGTTCAGGATCTTCAGGAGCACGTCGGCGGCCTTCTGCTGCTCGGCCGGGGGCACGGATTTCTCCAGGAACGCGGCGATCGCGGTGAAGCCGCCCGGGGGCGAATCCGGCGTAGGCCGCGTGGCGCCTGCGAACAGGTCGAGCGCACGCAGCGAGCTTTCGGCCAGCTGGCGGCGCAGGTCGGCCTTGTCATCGCCCGGCATCGAGGCCAGCGCAAAGCGGCGCGCGGCCTCGCCGCGCAGCGCGCGGTCCTGCAGCGCGGCGCGCAGGCGCATCCAGTCGGCCACGCTGCCCTGGTCGTCGGCGGGGATGCGCAGATAGCGGAATTGTTCGCTGGGCGATTCGCGCATGCCGGCCAGGAACACCGACTGGCCGTCCATCTGCACCGGCACCATGTAGTTGTTGAACTCGCGCGCCTGGCCGGTGCGGTCGCGCAGCTTGTATTGCACCGACGGGCCGACATTGCGCAGCGTCTTGGCGCGGTCGGTGCTGGCGGCGGCGCCCAGGTGCTTTTCCAGGGTCTCGTTGAACGATTTGCGCGCCACGCCACGCGCGTCGGGCTTGCCCGAGGCATCGGTGACGTTCTCGATATTCATCAGCCGGAAGTCGCTGAACTCGACCGTCAGGCCATCGCTGTCGGCGCTGGTGCCGGTGCCCGCCAGCGGCTTGTTGCCGCCCACCGCGCCATCGATGGTGAAGGTGGCGTGGCCGCTGCCCTGCATCGGGTAGCCGACGAATTTCAGGCGCGAGCCGCCGTCCTCGAAGCTGGACTGGTAGATGGCGATGCCGTCGACGATCAGGGGCTCGTTCACCTTGATGGTGGCCTCGGTCTGCTTGCCGGTCGCGCGGTCGGTCACGATCACATCCGAGGCAAACAGCTTGGGCATGCCGGTCTCGTAGAAATCGACCTTGAACTTCTTGAGTGTGATCGCGAACGGCAGGTCCTGCACCAGCGCGCCGTCCGAAATGTTCAGGATCGCGGTGGAGACGGTCGAGCCCTCGGGCACGTAGGCGTTGCCGCGAAAGCCCGGGTTGCTCGCCGACAGCCGGTGCTGCGGCGGGATCTCGCTGATGACCGCGTTGCCGCTGATCGGGGTCTTGCCGCCCAGCCACATCTGCGCGCGGATCAGCAGGTCGCCGTCCAGCAGGCCGCCGATGCAGATCACCACGATGGCGGTGTGCGCCAGGATATAGCCGGCCTTGTTGGCCGCGCCAGCCTTGGCCGCCAGCAGCGTGGCGCCGTCATGCTCGACCGCCTTGAGGCGGTAGCCGCGGTTGCGCAGCAGCGCCGACAGGCGGCTCACCGCCTCGGTGCGCGGGCGCGCGCCGTCGAATTCGCCGCGGTGATGGAAGGCGCGCAGGCTGCGCTCGCGCACATGGTCCTTCCACGAGCGCATGTCCGCCACCATCCTGGGCGCATTGCGGATCAGGCAAAGGCTGGTCGACACCACCAGGAAGGCCAGGATCAGCAGGAACCACCAGGAACCGTAGACCTTCTGCAGCGACAGCGTGTGGAACACATCGGCCCAGAACGGCCCGAACTGGTTGACGTAGTTGGGATACGGCTCGTTCTGCTTGAGCACGGTGCCGATCACGCTGGCGATGGAGATCACCGTCAGCAGCGCGATCGCGAAGCGCATCGAGGACAACAATTCGACCGCGTCGCGCAGCACGCGGTGAGAGGTCTTCAGGTGCAGCCCTGAAGTGGAAGCGGTCGACATGTGCAGGGAAACCTAAAACAACGTGCGGCTGGAAATGAAAAAAGGGCGGACCTGCTTTGGCAAGCAGGCCACCCTTTTCGATTGTGACAGGCGCGTTCGGTTGCATGCCGCGGCCCCCCGCCGGAACGGGGGACCGCCAAACCAACGCGCCGGCGCCTGGCGGGCGCCAGCGGAGTCGCGGAATCGTTATCGAACGCCGGCGACGTAATCCGCCACCGCCTTGATCTCGGCATCCGACATCTTGGCGGCGATGGTTGTCATGACCGGGTTGTTCTTGCGGGTGCCCTGGCGGAATGCCACCAGTTGTGCCTCGGTATAGTCCGCCCACTGGCCGCCGATGCGCGGGTACTGGGCGGGGATGCCGGCGGCAGTAGGACCGTGGCAGGCGGCGCAGGCGGGCACGCCCTTGGCTGCGATGCCGCCGCGGTAGATCTTCTGGCCGGCTTCGATGGTGTCCTTGTTCTTGGCGGTGGCCGGCTTGAGCGACTGCTTGGCCAGGTAGGCGCCGACGTTGCGCATTTCCTCGTCGGTCAGTACCGATGCCATCGGCACCATGATCGCGTTGTTGCGTGCCTTGGACTTGAAGTCGGCCAGCTGCTTGTGGACGTACTCGGGATGCTGGGCGGCCAGCTTCGGGTTGGCGGCGGCAGCGCTGTTGCCGGCGGCGCCGTGGCAGCTCAGGCAGGCGGGCACATTGCGGTCGGGGGCACCTTGCGTGTACAGCGTTTCACCCTTGGCCGGGTCAGCCTTTGCGGCGGCCTGCTCTGCGGCAGATGCCATTCCGGAAAGGGCGGCGGCAGGAACGGCCAAAGCCAGGACACCCAGAATCTTCGCAATGCGGTTCATTCGCACACCTTCTCTGAATTGTTTTGGATACCGTGATGCGTGCCGCCCCGGCGCTTTGCCGGCGGTGAGGACGCACCGGTGCAAAGGCTGGTATCGTGGCCACCCGCGCGCGGCTGACCGATCCGCAAAGCGCTGGCCGTGGCGGCAGACCCCGCCAGCCCGCTCCCGCCGCCGCACCCTCCGGTGCAACGCGCAATGCGGGGCAAAGGCCCTGCCCACGATGGAACGACACACTAGGCTTCCCGCCCGGACGACGGCAGTCGAGGCACGCGGCCATGGATGCCACGCGTCACCCGTTCAGGAGACCGTAAACCGGCGTATTGTACAATAAGTTATGTGCCGGATTGATGCCTTGCGCCTTGTCATGCCCCTTTCGGGCTGCGCCAGATCAACCCCGGCGGGCGGCCCAGGCCGCCAGCCATCCCACCCTGGCGAGACCCCGGCCCCGGCATGCGCAATGCGCACAGCCTCCGCGGCCCGCCCCACCGCTCTAGCGCATGTCCCTTCTTCACCAGGCCCGCTTCTTCATCACCGTGAACCACCTGCGCGACCTGCCCGCCACGGCCGTGCCGGAGGTGGCGTTCGCCGGCCGCTCCAACGCCGGCAAGTCCACGGCCATCAACATCCTGTGCAACCAGAAGCGGCTGGCGTTCTCGTCGCGCACCCCCGGGCGCACGCAGCACATCAACTATTTCTCGGTGGCGCCGGTCAAGGCGCCCGACCCGCTCGCCTTCCTGGTCGACCTGCCCGGCTACGGCTATGCCGAGGTCTCGGGCTCGGCCAAGTACCACTGGCAGGGACTGCTGAGCGACTATGTGCAGACGCGCCAGCAACTGTCCGGCCTGATCCTGATGATGGACGCGCGCCGTCCGTTCACGGATCTCGATTGCCAGATGGTGGAGTGGTTCCTGCCGACGGGGCGCCCCATCCACGTGCTGCTGACCAAGGCCGACAAGCTGACCAACAGCGACAACGCCAAGGCGCTGCGCGAGACCCGCAAGATGCTGCAGGGCTACGCCGAGCAGATGGAAACACCGGTGCCGATGACGGCACAGCTCTTCTCCAGCCTGAAGCGCCGCGGCATCGAAGAGGCGCAGGGCGTGATCGCCGGCTGGCTCAACCTGCCGGAAGCGCAGAAGGCCGAAGCCCGGTCCGCAGCGGAGAAGAGCGAGCCGCCTGCTGCCGATCCCGCAGTGTAATCACCAGGTCAGCACGCAAAAAAAAGCCCCGCTGCAAGCAACGGGGACAAACTTTCCCGCCGCTGGGGCGGGTACCCGCTCAGGGAGGAGTAGCGGGAGACACCGCGCCACGCAGGGCGCAACGCAAAGTGTCCGCGAGTATGATAGCGGGCACGCTCAAAAGTTTAGTTTTTCTTCGGCCAGCGGCTTTGGACCGCGCTTTGCCGCGCGCGCCGTGCTTGCCGGCCCGCTTTCCTGTCCAGCCCTACAGTCAAGAAGCCCGCCATGTCCACCTTCCCCGAATACCGCCCGCGCCGCATGCGCCGCGATGATTTCTCCCGCCGCATGATGCGCGAGCATCGCCTGTCGCCGGACAACCTGATCTACCCCGTCTTCATCCTCGACGGCCAGAACCAGCGCCAGGCGGTGGGGTCGATGCCGGGCGTCGAGCGCGTGTCGGTCGACCTGCTGATGCCGGTGGCCGAAGACTGCGTCAAGCTGGGCATCCCGGTGATCGCGCTGTTCCCGGTGATCGACCCGTCGCTGAAGACGCCGGACGGCATCGAGGCCACCAACCCCGAGGGCCTGGTGCCGCGTGCCGTGCGCGCGCTCAAGGACCGCTTCCCCGAGCTCGGCGTGCTCTGCGACGTGGCGCTCGACCCGTACACCAGCCACGGCCAGGACGGCGTGCTGGACGACAACGGCTATGTCATCAACGATGTGACCGTCGAGATCCTGGTGCGCCAGGCACTGGCACAGGCCGAAGCCGGTGTCGACATCGTGGCCCCGTCCGACATGATGGATGGCCGCATCGGCGCGGTGCGCACTGCGCTGGAAGACAACGGCCATATCCATACGCGCATCATGGCGTACTCGGCCAAGTATGCGTCGGCGTTCTACGGCCCCTTCCGCGACGCGGTGGGCTCGGCCGCCAACCTGGGCAAGGGCAACAAGATGACCTACCAGATGGATCCGGCCAATACCGACGAAGCCCTGCGCGAAGTGGCACAGGACATCCTGGAAGGCGCCGACATGGTGATGGTCAAGCCCGGCATGCCGTACCTGGACATCGTGCGCCGCGTGAAGGACGAGTTCCGCTTCCCCACCTACGTCTACCAGGTCAGCGGCGAGTACGCGATGCTCAAGGCCGCCGCGCAGAACGGCTGGCTGGACCACGACAAGGTGATGATGGAATCGCTGCTGGCCTTCCGCCGCGCCGGCGCCGACGGCATCCTAACCTATTTCGCGCGCGACGCCGCGCGGCTGCTGACGGCCTGAGCGGCCAACCGACAGAGCGCCTATGGAACTGCTAGGCTTCTCGGCCAGCCAGGTACACCCGCTCGCCTCGCTCACCGACGCGGGCAACTTCCTCGGCGGCAATGCCGCGTCGCTGTTCGTCTGGGCGGATTTCTCCACCGAGGAAGTCACCGCCGCGCCGGATGCCTGGCGCGAGAGCGTGCGCCAGCTTGCCGGCGCGCCGATCCTGGACCTGCACCTGGCCGACGCCACCAATGCCGCGCATCCGTCGTATTTCGACACGACCAATGCGTACGACATGGTGATCTTCCGCAAGCTCACCTTCGAGACCAGCCGCGCCATCGCCGAGGCCGAGCCGCAGGACCCTGCGGCCGGCACGGCGAAGCCGTCCGCTGCCGAGTCCGCCGCCCGCCAGAAGCGCTATCCGCCCGGCTTCCTCCCGGCACTGGCCAAGATCGACACCCAGCCGGTCACGTTTTTCGTGTTCGACACGGTGCTGGTCACGGTGCGCTCGGGGCAATCGCGCACCGTTGACCAGGTGCGCCAGCGCCTGGTCGAGCTATGCCAGGCACCACGCCCGCAGGCCACGCCCGTGCGCGGCAATGGCCAGCCGCTGCTGCACGGCGTGCGCCCGCCCAGCCGGCCCGAGGACCTGATGCTGCGCCTGCTCAATGCGATGGTCGACCGTTACCTGGAACTGCGCGCGCCGCTGACGCGCCAGCTCGACCGCTGGCAGCGCGCGCTGCTCAATTCGCGCCGCAGCTTCTCAAGCTGGGAGGGACTGCTGGATGCCCGCATCCAGCTGCGCAAGCTGGAGCACCTGAGCGAAGAGCAACGCGACGCGCTGCAGGAATTCCGCGACAGCCTGCTCGACAACCGCTACAGCAGCGACCAGCCCGGCGGCCCGGCCAATGCGCCGGGGCGTGACGAGGTGCTGCTGGTGCGCATCAACGACGTGATGGAGCATATCCAGCGCGTGCTGGCGCACGCGCGCCGGCTGGAGGATTCGATCGAGTCGGCGGTGCAGATCCACTTCTCCGCCGTGGCGCACCGGACCAACCGCACCATGCGCGCGCTGACGCTGATCACGGCGCTGTTCATGCCGCTGACACTGATCACCGGTGTCTTCGGTATGAACTTCGACCGCATGCCCTGGCTGCGCGAGCCGCACGGGTTCTGGTGGTCGATCGGCCTGATGGGCGCCGTGGCGCTGGGGCTGGCCGCGCTGTGGGCGCTGGGGCGGCGGCTGGAACGGTAGCCGCAGCGCAGCACCAAGGTACGCCTCAGGTGCTGGTACGCGTGCCGAAGGCCCGCTCCAGGCTTTCCAGGAAGCGGTTGGCCGACTGGTAGCCGATCACGCGCACCGGGCGCTCGCGCCCGTCAGGCCCGAACAGGATGATGCCGGGCGGCCCGAACAGGCCGAAGCGCTTGAGCAGCGCCTTGTCGTCGGCATTGTTGGCGGTCACGTCCGCTTGCAGCAGCACGATCTCGGACAGCCGCGCGCGCACGCGCGGATCGACGAAGGTCATGCGCTCCATTTCCTTGCAGCTGACGCACCAGTCGGCGTAGAAATCCAGCAGCACCGGCTTGCCTGCGGCGGCGGCCTGCGCCACGCGGGCATCGAGCTCGGCCACGCTGCGCACGCGCTCGAAGCGCACCGCCTGCGCGCCGGCAGCGCCTTCTGCGCCACCGCGTCCCACGCTCAGGTGCGACAGCGGCTGCAGCGGATCGCGCCCGCCCGAGGCCACGCCGATCAGCACGATGGCCGCTGCGATCGCGAACAGCACGCCCACGCCCTTGCCCACCCGCGCCAGGTTGCGCGGATCCGGGCCCAGGCCGTCAAAGGCGCCCAGGAACACCGCCGCCACCAGCAGCAGCGCCGCCAGCGCCAGCATCGAGGCCCAGGCCGGCAGCACCGGCCCCAGCATCCACAGCGCCACGCCCAGCAGCAGGAAGCCGAAGAAGCGCTTGGTGACCTCCATCCAGCGCCCGGCCCGCGGCAGCAGGTTGCCCGCGCCCACGCCCACCAGCACCAGCGGCACGCCCATGCCGAGCGCCATGGCGAACAGCGCCGCGCCGCCGATCACGGCATCGCGGGATTGCGCGATATAGGCCAGCGCCCCGGCCAGCGGCGCAGTGACGCAGGGCCCGACGATCAGCGCCGAAATCGCGCCCATCGCCGCCGCACCCGCCACCTGGCCGCCCTGGCGGCGGTTCGACGATTCGGTCAGGCGGGTCTGCCAGCGCTGCGGCAGTTGCAGCTCGTACAGCCCGAACATCGACAGCGCCAGCGCCACCATCAGCGCCGCGAACAGGCCCAGCACCCACGGTGTCTGCAGCGCGGCCGACAGGCCCTCGCCCAGCAGCCCGGCAGCCACGCCGACCGCGGTGTACACCACCGCCATGCCCAGCACGTAGGCCAGCGACACCACCAGCGCACGGCCGCGCGTGACATGCTCGCCTACGACGATCGAGGACAGGATCGGCACCATCGGCAGCACGCACGGGGTGAACGTCAGCAGCAGGCCCAGCCCGAAGAACAGCGCGGCGATCAGGGCCAAGTTGCGGCTCGCCAGCGCGCCGGCGATGCGGTCGCTGTCGTCGGCGCGCAGCACCGCGGGAGCGGCTGGCGCAGGGGCAGGCACGGCCGCCGGCGCATCCGAGCGCCCGCGCTTGCCGAACAGGTCGGCAAGCCCGCTGCCGCCGACCTTGTACACGCTCTCCATCGGCGGATAGCACAGGCCCTTGTCGGCGCAGCCCTGCGAGGTGACCGTCAGCGACCACTTGCCGTCGGCCGGCGCCGCCTCCACCGGCACGCGGATGACCACGCTGTCGCGGTAGGTCTCCATCTCCTTGCCGAAGGTCTCGTCGAACTTGACCTTGCCGGGCGGATACGCCGGCGTTCCCAGTTTCACGTCGGCGGGTTGCGCGGCAAAGGCGAAGCGCTCGCGGTACATGTAGTAGCCGGGGGCAACCTCGAAGCGCACCTCGACCGTCTTGTCGTCAAGCTGGCTCGCGGCGAAGCGGAAGGCCTGCTCCGGCGGCAGGAAGTCGTCTTCGGTGGCGGCATGCACGCCGCCCGCCAGGCACACCCAGGCCAATGCCGCCAGCAGCGCTGCGGCAATATGCCGCGCCCAGTCCTGCCCGAGCGCGCGCTCCGGAAGTGCCAAACCAATGGTCATCTCGCTGTTTCCTGTCTGTCTTGAACTGGGGGGCCGGCGTACCTGCTGCTGCGCTGCGGGCGCGGTTGCCCCTACTTTGCCGGCGCTGAGGCGGTCTCGGTCTCGCTACGGACCCAGGCCAGGTACGGCGCGTAACCAGCCGTCACCGGCCACGCTATGAGTTCCGGCACGTCGTAGGGGTGATGTTGCCGGATCACGGCCTCCAGCGCAGCGTAACGTGCACGCGTGGTCTTGATCAGCAGCGGCCACTCCTGCGCGCGCTCCAGCTTGCCCTGCCACCAGTACTCGGACTCGACCGGCGCCAGGCGGTTCACGCAGGCGGCGGCGCGCGCCTGCAGCACTACCTGCGACAGGTGCGCGGCAGTCTCGGCATCGGGGGCATTGGTGATCACGACGATCACCTCGGCCGGGTCGGTATGACTTTGCATCGACACTCTCCTTGCGGCGTCCCAAAAACAAAAGAGCCAGGCGGATGCCTGGCTCGATTGTAAAGCGGTGTGCCCGGACCCGTCGCAGCGACGGGTCGGGAAACCAACCTTATTCCGCGGCTTCTTCAGCCGGGGCTTCGGTGATTTCCGGACGATCCACCAGTTCGACCAGCGCCATCGGCGCATTGTCGCCCTGACGGAAACCGAACTTCAGGATGCGGGTGTAGCCGCCCGGACGGGTGGCGTAGCGCGGGCCCAGTTCGGTGAACAGCTTGGTGACCATGTCGCGGTCGCGCAGGCGGGCGAAAGCCAGGCGGCGGTTGGCAACGGTGTCCTTCTTGGCCAGCGTGATCAGCGGCTCGACAACCTTGCGCAGTTCCTTGGCCTTGGGCACGGTGGTCTTGATCAGCTCGTGCTGGAACAGCGAGTTGGACATGTTGCGCAGCATCGCGAGACGGTGCGACGAGGTGCGGTTCAGTTTCCGCAGACCATGACGGTGACGCATGATGATTCCTTTCAGTTAAGTGTTTGACCAGCTCTTCTATCGTCCGATGCGGCTGGACGCGGGCCGGTAGTCATACGAGCCCTGGCACGAAGCCAGGGCGGTTACCGCGGTGCGGGACCAATGCCCCGCGCCACAATTACTTCTCCAGACCTGCGGGCGGCCAGTTCTCGAGCTTCATGCCGAGGGTCAGGCCACGCGAGGCGAGGACTTCCTTGATCTCGTTGAGCGACTTGCGACCCAGGTTAGGAGTCTTGAGCAGTTCGTTCTCGGTACGCTGGATCAGGTCGCCGATGTAGTAGATGTTCTCGGCCTTCAGGCAGTTGGCCGAACGCACCGTCAGTTCCAGGTCGTCGACCGGGCGCAGCAGGATCGGGTCGATCTGCGGCGTACGGCTCGATGCAGCTTCGGCTGCCGACTCGGTGCCTTCCAGCGCTGCGAACACGGACAGCTGGTCGACCAGGATACGGGCCGACTGGCGGATCGCTTCCTCGGGCGAGATCACGCCGTCGGTTTCGATGTTCATCACCAGCTTGTCCAGGTCGGTACGCTGTTCCACGCGAGCGGATTCAACCGCGTACGAGACGCGGCGCACCGGCGAGAACGAGGCGTCCAGCACGATGCGGCCGATGACCTTGCCCGACTCGTCGCCGAACTTGCGCACGTTGCCCGGCACATAGCCGCGGCCTTGCTCGACCTTGATCTGCATGTCCAGCTTGCCGCCGGCCGACAGATGGGCGATCACGTGGTTCGGGTTGATGATCTCGACGTCGTGCGGCAGCTCGATATCGGCAGCCGTGACCACACCTTCGCCATCCTTGCGCAGCGACACCGTGACTTCGTCGCGGTTGTGCAGCTTGAACACCACGCCCTTCAGATTGAGCAGCAGGTTGACGACGTCTTCCTGCACGCCGTCGATGGTGGAATACTCGTGGACCACCCCAGCGATCGTGACTTCGGTCGGTGCATAACCGACCATCGACGACAGCAGCACGCGACGCAGGGCGTTACCGAGCGTATGGCCGTAGCCGCGCTCGAACGGCTCCATCACGACTTTGGCGTGATGGTCGCCCAGAGGCTCGACGGCGATGATTTTTGGCTTGAGGAGTGCTGTTTGCATTAGGTTGTCCTTTTCAATACCCTCGGCTCGTTACACCGATAAGGCTGACGTTTGGAACCTGAAAATCCCATCGCGAGATGGGCGAAGCCCGACCGCGCGTACAGCGCGTCGGGCTGGAAGGGAAGCTTTGCGGCGAACGCAAGCTCTGGGCCGTTCCGCTCGCGTGATTAACGCGAGTACAGTTCGACGATCAGGCTTTCGTTGATGTCGCCCGAGATATCGGCGCGATCCGGCACTTGCTTGAAGGTGCCTTCGAACTTCTTCGAATCCACGGCCACCCAGGTCGGGAAGCCCGACTGCTCGGCCAGCGACAGCGATTCAGCGATACGGACTTGCTTCTTCGACTGTTCGCGGATGGTGACGACGTCGCCAGACTTGATCTGGGCCGACGGCACGTTCAGGGTCTGACCGTTCACCAGAATCGCCTTGTGCGACACCAGCTGGCGCGCTTCAGCGCGGGTCGAGCCAAAGCCCATGCGGTACACGACGTTGTCCAGGCGCGATTCCAGCAGTTGCAGCAGGTTTTCGCCGGTGTTGCCCTTGCGGCGGTCGGCTTCGGCGAAGTAGCGGCGGAACTGGCGCTCGAGCACACCGTAGATGCGCTTGACCTTCTGCTTTTCACGCAGCTGGTTGCCATAGTCGGAGGTGCGTGCACCCGAGGTGCGGCCGTGCTGGCCCGGCTTGCTGTCCAGCTTGCACTTGTCGGCGAGCGAGCGACGGGCGCTCTTCAGGAACAGGTCGGTGCCTTCACGGCGGGAAAGTTTGGCCTTCGGGCCGGTATAACGTGCCACGTTGTCTTCCTTTGATCGATCGCGACGCCTTCAAGACGCGCCGCGAGTCCGTCAACGCAGTACCTCCGCAGTGCATTTCTGCACCCGGGAGACCGTGACGGACGGTGGGCTTATTAAGCGCGTCCCGTTGCCGGTACGACGCTGCAAGCATTTACGGTGCGCCGGCATGGGAATGTGCCGTAAGAGACATTCCCTCGACGCAAAACGAAAACCTGCCGCATTAAAATGCAGCAGGTCAACGCGCGATATTACCATATCCGAAACCGGCAGGTAAACCCACCGGGCCCGGACACACCAACGCTCAGATGCGGCGGCGCTTCGGCGGACGGCAGCCGTTGTGCGGAATCGGCGTGACGTCTTCGATGATCGCGATCTTGATGCCCAGCGCGTTCAGCGCGCGGACAGCCGATTCACGACCCGGGCCGGGGCCCTTGATGCGCACTTCCAGGTTCTTGATGCCCTGGTCTTGCGCCACGCGGCCGGCGTTCTCGGCAGCAACCTGGGCAGCGAACGGGGTCGACTTGCGCGAACCCTTGAAGCCCTGGCCACCGGCGGTCGCCCACGACAGGGCGTTGCCCTGGCGGTCGGTGATCGTGATGATGGTGTTGTTGAACGAGGCGTGGACGTGCGCAATGCCGTCGGCAACGTTCTTCTTGACCTTTTTACGCGCGCGAGCGGCGTTATTCGGACCTTTTGCCATTAGTTTCTTCCTCTGCCTTCGGCTTTACTTCTTCAGAGCCACGCCGGCCTTGCGCGGACCCTTGCGGGTGCGGGCATTGGTCCGGGTACGCTGACCGCGCATGGGCAGGCCCTTGCGGTGACGCATGCCACGATAGCAACCAAGGTCCATCAGACGCTTGATGTTCATCGTGGTTTCACGACGCAGGTCACCCTCGACCGTGACCTTGCCCACTTCGTCACGAAGCTTTTCCAGGTCGGCGTCGGTCAGATCCTTGACCTTCTTGTCAAACGGTACACCGGTGGCCTCGCAAATCTTGCGAGCGCGCGAGCGGCCGACACCATAAATGGCCGTCAGGCCGATTTCGGTGTGCTTGTGGTTCGGGATGTTAACCCCTGCGATACGTGCCATTCGTCAATCCTCTTTCCGATTAGCCTTGGCGTTGCTTGTGGCGGGGATCCGACGAGCAGATCACGCGCACGACACCGTTGCGCTTGATGATTTTGCAGTTGCGGCAAATGCGCTTAACAGAAGCCAGCACTTTCATAATTTTCCTCTTCCTTCAATTCCTGTTCGCTCACTTCGTCCGGAAGACGATTCGTGCGCGCGACAGATCATATGGGGTCAGCTCGACCGTCACCTTGTCACCCGGAAGAATCCGGATGTAGTTCATTCGCATCTTGCCGGAGATATGGCCCAGTACTACATGGCCATTTTCCAACTTGACCCGGAACGTCGCATTGGGAAGGTTTTCCAGGACCTCCCCCTGCATCTGGATGACGTCGTCTTTTGCCATACCTAGCCTGTACCGATCCGAAGTCAGCGCAAGGTCAGATTACCCTTGAAATTCGCCTTCTTCAGCAGCGACTCATATTGCTGCGACATCACGTAAGACTGAACCTGAGCCATGAAGTCCATCGTGACGACCACGATGATCAGCAGCGAGGTTCCGCCAAAGTAGAACGGAACGTTCCACCGCAGCACCAGGAATTCCGGCAACAGGCAGACCAGTGTGATATAGACCGCACCAGCCAGCGTCAGGCGCACCAGAATCTTGTCGATATAGCGCGTCGTCTGCTCGCCCGGACGAATGCCCGGAATGAAGGCACCGCTTTTCTTCAGGTTGTCTGCCACTTCACGGCTGTTGTACACCAGGGCCGTGTAGAAGAAGCAGAAAAATACAATCGCAGCAGCGTACAGCAGGATGTAGACCGGCTGGCCCGGCGACAGCGTGGCAGCCAGGTCCTTGATGAACCCGCCAACCGAACCCGTCGCGTCGGACGTGAACCAGCCCGCGATCGTCGCCGGGAACAGGATGATCGACGATGCGAAGATCGGCGGAATCACCCCTGCCATGTTCAGCTTCAGCGGCAGGTGCGACGACTGGCCGCCGTACACCTTGTTGCCGACCTGACGCTTGGCATAGTTCACCAGGATCTTGCGCTGGCCCCGCTCGACGAACACCACGGCGAAGGTCACACCGATCACGATCGCCACGATGAAGATCGCCGCGATGATGCTCATGGAACCCGTGCGGACCAGTTCGAACAGTCCGCCGATCGCGTTGGGCAGGCCCGCCGCGATACCGCCGAAGATGATGATCGAGATGCCGTTGCCCAGACCACGCTCGGTGATCTGCTCACCCAGCCACATCAGGAACATCGTGCCGGTCACCAGCGTAATCACTGCCGTGGCCCGGAACATCAGGCCCGGATCCAGCACCAGCCCAGGCTGCGACTCCAGCGCCACCGCAATCGACAACGCCTGGAACGTGGCCAGGACCACGGTGCCGTAGCGCGTGTACTGCGTGATCTTGCGTTGCCCTGCCTGCCCTTCCTTCTTCAGCGCCTCCAGCTGCGGCAGCACGATCGTCAGCAACTGCATGATGATCGACGCCGAGATGTACGGCATGATGCCGAGCGCGAAGACGGTAAAGCGCGACAGCGCCCCGCCCGAGAACAGGTTGAACATCCCGAGGATGCCACCCGACTGACTCTGGAAAAGCTTCGCAAGCTGCTCCGGATCGATACCGGGCACCGGAATATGAGCGCCGATGCGGTACACGATCAGGGCCAGCACCAGGAACATCAGCCGGCGCTTGAGGTCGCCGTACTTCGCCGTGTTCCTGGCTTGCGCGCTTGCATTGGGTTTCGCCGTGGCCAAACGATGCTCCGACTATAACTGCCTATGCTGCGATAAATGCCTGTCAGGCTGCGATCTGGCCGCCGGCGGCTTCGATCGCGGCCTTGGCGCCAGCGGTGGCGCCCAGACCCTTGATCGTCACCTTGCGGGTCAGTTCGCCAGCCTTAATGACCTTGGCGCTCTTGACCAGCTCGCCCACCAGGCCAGCTTGCTTCAGGACCAGCAGGTCGACTTCGGCCGCTTCCAGGCGCTCGATGTCACGCAGCGTGACTTCGGCGTTGAACGCCTTGGTCAGCGAGGTGAAGCCGCGCTTGGGCAGGCGACGATACAGCGGCATCTGACCGCCTTCGAAGCCCACCTTGTGGAAGCCGCCCGAACGCGACTTCTGACCCTTGTGGCCGCGACCGGCAGTCTTGCCCAGGCCGGAGCCGATACCGCGGCCGACGCGACGCTTGGCGTGCTTCGAACCGGCGGCCGGTTTCAGGTTGTTCAGTTGCATCTTGCTCTCCGAGTTCCCGGTATCAGGCCAGAACCTTGACCAGGTACGAGACCTTGTTGATCATGCCGCGCACAGCGGGCGTGTCCTGCAGCTCCGACACCGAGTTGATGCGGCGCAGGCCCAGGCCACGAACAGTGGCGCGATGATCCTCGCGCGTGCCGATCAGGCTGCGCACGAGTTGCACTTTTACGGTTTTCTGCGACATTGCGTTCACCTTAACCCAGGATGTCTTCGACCGACTTGCCACGCTTGGCGGCGATTTCGCCCGGCGTGCTCATCTTCTGAAGGCCGTCCAGCGTGGCGCGAACCATGTTGTACGGGTTGGTGGAGCCGTGCGACTTGGTCACCACGTTGGTGACGCCCATCACTTCGAAGATCGCGCGCATCGGGCCGCCGGCGATCACGCCGGTACCTTCCTTGGCGGGCATCATCAGCACCTTGGCGGCGCCGTGCTTGCCAACGACTTCGTGTTGCAGCGTGCCGTTCTTCAGCGAGACCTTGACCATCTTGCGACGGGCTTCGTCCATTGCCTTCTGAACAGCAACCGGCACTTCCTTGGCCTTGCCCTTGCCCATGCCGATGCGGCCATCGCCGTCACCAACCACGGTCAGCGCAGCGAAACCGAGAATCCGGCCACCCTTCACCACCTTGGTGACGCGGTTGACCGAGATCATCTTCTCGCGGAGGCCGTCGTCGCGTTCGTCCTGTTGGACTTTTGCTTGCATCTTTGCCATGACGTATCTCTCTCTATGCGCTTAGAACTTCAGGCCGGCTTCGCGAGCGGCGTCTGCCAGGGCCTTGACGCGGCCATGGAAACGGAAGCCGGCGCGATCGAACGCGACAGTTTCCACGCCGGCAGCCTTCGCCTTCTCGGCGATGCGCTTGCCAACCACGGTGGCGGCAGCGGCGGTAGCGCCCTTGCCATCCAGTTCCTTGCGCACTTCCACCTCGGCGGTCGACGCGGAAGCCAGCACCTTGGTGCCGCACTCCGAGAAAACCTGGGCGTAAATATGCGAATTCGTACGGAACACGGTCAGACGATTGACTTTCATCTCCGCGATCTTGGCGCGGGTCTGACGTGCACGGCGCAAACGAGCGTCTTTCTTGTTCATCATTGCACCCCTTACTTCTTCTTGGTTTCCTTCAGGATGACGCGCTCGTCCGAGTAACGCACACCCTTGCCCTTGTAGGGCTCAGGCGGGCGGTACGCGCGGACTTCCGCGGCAACCTGACCGACTTTCTGCTTGTCCGCACCCTTGATGATGATCTCGGTCTGCGTCGGCGTTTCCGCCTTCACGCCTTCCGGCATCTCATGGATCACGTCGTGCGAGAAACCAAGCTGGAGCTTCAGCGCAGCGCCTTGCAGCTGGGCACGATAGCCCACGCCGACGAGGTTCAGCTTGCGCTCGAAACCGGTGGTTACGCCCTTGACCATGTTGGCCACCAGAGCACGCATGGTGCCCTGCAGAGCATTTGCTTCACGCGATTCGTCAGCCGGGCTGAAGGTCAGCGTGTCGTTTTCGACATTGACCTTGACCAGGCTGTGAATCGGCTGCGACAGCGTACCGAGCGGGCCCTTTACGGAGAGCACGCCAGCCGCCACGTTCACTTCCGCGCCCTTGGGGAGCGCGATGGGAGCCTTACCTACACGGGACATGGTTCTCTCCTTAAGCGACGTAGCAGAGAACTTCGCCGCCCACGCCAGTGGCGCGAGCCTTGCGGTCGGTCATCAGACCCTGCGGGGTCGAAATGATCGCCACACCCAGGCCGTTCATCACTTGCGGGATGTCGCTGCGGCCCTTGTACACGCGCAGGCCGGGCTTCGAGACGCGCTCAATGCGCTCGATGACCGGACGGCCGGCGTAGTACTTGAGACCGATGCTCAGTTGTGCCTTGCCGCCATCTTCCTGGACGGCGTAGTCGTCGATGTAGCCTTCGTCCTTCAGGACCTTGGCGATTGCCACTTTCAGCTTCGACGACGGCATGACAACCGACGCTTTCTGCACGCCCTGGGCGTTGCGGATGCGCGTCAGCATATCGGCGATAGGATCGCTCATGCTCATACTGTTTCTCCTGTAGCCTGTGCGTAATTACCAGCTGGCTTTCGTCAGACCCGGGATTTCGCCCTTGAAGGCGATTTCGCGGATCTTGTTACGCGCCAGGCCAAACTTGCGGAAGGTACCGCGGGGACGACCGGTGATCGCGCAGCGGTTACGCTGGCGGGTCGGGTTCGCGTTGCGCGGGAGCTGTTGCAGCTCGAGACGCGCGCTGTAACGCTCTTCTTCCGACTTCTCTTGGTCGTCGATAATGGCCTTGAGGTTGGCGCGCTTGGCGGCATACTTCGCCACCAGCTTGGCGCGCTTCTTCTCACGTTCAATCAGAGCCAGTTTAGCCACGGTTACCCCTTAATTGCGGAACGGGAACTTGAACGCACCGAGGAGTGCCTTGGCTTCCTCGTCGTTCTTTGCCGTCGTCGTGATGCTGATGTTCAGACCACGCAGTGCGTCGATCTTGTCGTACTCGATTTCGGGGAAAATGATCTGCTCTTTCACACCGATGTTGTAGTTGCCACGACCGTCGAACGACCGGCCCGACACACCACGGAAGTCACGCACGCGCGGCAGGGCCACGGTAACGAAACGATCGAGGAATTCGAACATGCGCTCGCCGCGCAGGGTCACCATCGCACCGATGGGGTAGCCCTGACGGATCTTGAAGCCGGCGATAGCCTTCTTGGCCTTCGTCACGACCGGCTTCTGACCGGCGATCTTGGTCAGGTCGCCGACGGCGTTCTCAATGATCTTCTTGTCATTGATGGCTTCGCCAAGACCCATGTTCAGGGTGATCTTGGTGATGCGCGGCACTTCCATGACCGACTTGTAGCCGAACTGTTCGATCAGCTTCGGCACAACCTGTTCTTTGTAAAACTCTTGCAGACGTGCTGCCATGCTCAACTCCTATACGTGCCCAGAATCAAGCTGCCACGACGGCGCCGGTGGTCTTCAGCACGCGCACGCGCTTGCCGTCTTCCACCTTGATGCCGACGCGCGACGGCTTGCCATTGGCATCCACGAGCGCAACGTTGGAAATATGCAGGGGCATGACCTTGTCGACCACACCACCGGTAGTGCCCAGCATCGGGTTCGGGCGGGCATGCTTCTTGGCGATGTTCACGCCTTGCACCGCAACCTTGTCGCCCAGGACAGCTTGCACGGTACCGCGCTTGCCCTTGTCCTTGCCGGTCAGCACAATGACTTCGTCGCCTTTGCGAATCTTGTTCATGGCGGCTCCTTACAGCACTTCCGGAGCGAGCGACACGATCTTCATGAAGCGCTCGGTACGGAGTTCACGAGTCACCGGCCCGAAGATACGGGTGCCGATCGGCTCGAGCTTGTTGTTCAGCAGGACGGCGGCGTTGCCGTCGAACTTGATCAGCGAACCGTCAGCGCGGCGCACGCCCTTGGCGGTACGCACGACGACGGCGTTGTAGATGTCGCCCTTCTTCACGCGACCGCGCGGCGCTGCGTCCTTGACGGTCACCTTGATGATGTCGCCAACGCTTGCGTAGCGGCGCTTGGAGCCACCCAGCACCTTGATGCACAGCACTTCGCGCGCACCAGTGTTATCGGCTACTTCGAGCCGGCTTTCTGTCTGAATCATGGTGTTTGTCTTCCCAACTTAATCCGTCAGGTGCAAAAAGCGCCCATCGGTCAGTCTTGGTCCCGTCGGCTCCGGCATTGCGCCAGCTCCGTATGGGTTGATCAACTTTGAAGTCGGTAGGAACCAGGCGATCTCAACTATTTGTTGAGGGCGCTCGGTCCTGGCTCGCTTCACAGGCCCGCCCGGGTGGTAATGCAAAGGCGAACGCAACAAAGCGGAAGTCCAGGATTATAGCTACATAATCCTGGACTTGCAAGTCAAGCTAAGAACGTGTTGTTCTTAGATGACGCGTGCAGCCTCTACCAGCCGGGAAACCACCCAGGACTTGGTCCGCGACAGCGGACGGCCTTCCTGGATCTCGACCTTGTCGCCTTCCTTGTACTGGTTGGTTTCGTCGTGTGCGTGGTACTTCTTCGAACGCAGCACGTACTTGCCGTACAGAGGATGCTTGACGCGGTTTTCCACCAAGACCGTAACGGTCTTGTCCATCTTGTCGCTCACGACACGGCCGACCAGGGTACGGCGAAGCGACTTTTCCGTTTGTGCAGCTTCAGTCATTTCGCGTTTGCCTTTTGAGTCAGCACGGTTTGCACACGCGCGATGTCCTTGCGAACCTTCTTCAGCTGGCTGGTGTTCTGCAGCTGTTGGGTCGCCTTTTGCATGCGCAGGCTAAATTGGGCCTTCAGCAGCTCGGAGAGCTCCTGGTTCAGCCCGGCGGCGTCCTTGCCGCGAAGTTCGGATGCTTTCATCCCTGCTCTCCTTACGTCCCGACCTGGCGCACCACGAAATTGGTGGCGATCGGCAGCTTGGCGGCCGCGAGGCGGAACGCCTCACGTGCCAGGTCTTCGCTCACGCCATCCATTTCGTACAGCATCTTACCCGGCTGGATTTCAGCCACGTAGTACTCCGGATTGCCCTTACCGTTACCCATACGGACTTCGGCAGGCTTCTTCGAGATCGGCTTGTCCGGGAAAATCCGGATCCAGATGCGGCCGCCACGCTTGATGTGGCGGGTCATCGCACGACGTGCCGACTCGATCTGACGAGCGGTCAGGCGGCCACGGCCCATGGCCTTCAGGCCGAATTCGCCGAAAGACACGGCGTTACCACGGGTAGCCTTACCCGTGTTGCGGCCTTTCTGCTCCTTGCGGTATTTTCTGCGCTTCGGTTGCAGCATCGTTATTCTCCACTCTTCGCATCTGCGCCAGGCGCAGCGCGGCGACCGGCACCGGCACCGCCGCGGCGGTTGCCACCCGGACGGCCTTCGCCTTCACGGCGGCGGCCTTCCGGACGACCCGGGCGACGACGACGGTCGTCCTGCGGCTCTTCCACCACCGGCGCGTCATTGCGGCCGAGGTGATCCCCCTTGTAGACCCACACCTTGACACCGATGATGCCGTAGGTGGTTTCTGCTTCGGAGAAGCCGTAGTCGATGTCGGCGCGCAGGGTGTGCAGGGGCACACGGCCTTCGCGGTACCACTCGGTACGTGCGATTTCGATACCGTTCAGACGGCCGGCGCTCATGATCTTGATACCCTGGGCGCCCAGGCGCATCGCGTTCTGCATGGCGCGCTTCATGGCGCGGCGGAACATGATGCGGCGCTCGAGCTGCTGGGTGATCGAATCGGCGATCAGCTGAGCATCGGTTTCCGGCTTGCGGATTTCCTCGATGTTCACGTGCACGGGCACGCCCATGCGACGCTGCAGTTCGGCCTTCAGCAGTTCGATGTCCTCACCCTTCTTGCCGATCACCACGCCCGGACGCGAGCTGTAAATGGTGATACGGGCATTGCGGGCGGGGCGCTCGATCACGACGCGGCCAACCGATGCGTTCTTCAGCTTCTTCTTCAGGAAGTCGCGAACTTCGATGTCTTCCTTCAGCATGCCGGCGAACTTCGTGTTGCTGGCGTACCAGCGCGAAGCCCAGTTACGGCTGACAGCCAGACGGAAGCCAGTCGGATGAATCTTCTGTCCCATCGTGACTCCTTAGTTGCCGAGCGTCACAGTGATGTGACAGGTTTGTTTCTCGATGCGGTTGCCGCGGCCCTTTGCCCGTGCCGTGAAGCGCTTGAGCGAGGTTGCCTTGTCGACGTAGATCGATTTGACCTTGAGTTCGTCGATGTCGGCGCCTTCGTTGTGCTCGGCGTTGGCGATGGCCGATTCGACCACCTTCTTCACGATCCCGGCAGCCTTTTTCGGGCTGAACGTCAGGACGTTGAGCGCGCGCTCGATCGGCAGACCACGGATCTGGTCAGCGACCAGACGCGTCTTCTGGGCGGAGATGCGGGCACCGCGATGAATCGCTTTCACTTCCATGATGGCACCTTACCTCTTCGCTTTCTTGTCAGCCGCGTGGCCCTTGAACGTGCGGGTAATCGCAAATTCGCCGAGCTTGTGGCCAACCATGTTTTCCGTAACGTACACCGGCACGTGTTGACGGCCGTTGTGGACGGCGATCGTCAGGCCGATGAACTCCGGCAGAATGGTCGAGCGGCGCGACCACGTCTTGATGGGCTTCTTGTCCTTGCCGCTCGTTGCAACTTCCACCTTCTTCAGCAGGTGGGCGTCGCAGAACGGACCCTTTTTAGCGGAACGAGTCATATCTTTAGCTCCTACCTACCGATTAACGCTTGTGGCGCTTCTGGACGATCATGCTGTCCGTGCGCTTGTTGCTGCGGGTACGGTAACCCTTGGTCGGGGTACCCCACGGCGACACCGGATCGCGGCCAGCAGCGGTCTTGCCCTCGCCACCACCGTGCGGGTGGTCGACCGGGTTCATCACAACGCCGCGGACCGTCGGGCGGATACCGCGCCAGCGGGTCGCACCGGCCTTGCCGATGACGCGCAGGCTGTGCTCTTCGTTGCCGACTTCACCAACGGTGGCGCGGCACTCGATGTGCACGCGGCGCACTTCGCCGGAGCGCAGGCGAACCTGGGCGTACAGGCCTTCGCGGGCCAGCAGCACGGCGGAACCGCCTGCAGCGCGGGCGATCTGGGCGCCCTTGCCCGGCAGCATTTCCACGTTGTTGATCGTGGTACCGACCGGAATGTTGCGGATCGGCAGGTTGTTGCCAGCCTTGATCGGCGCTTCCGAGCCATTCAGCAGCGATTGGCCGGCAACCATGCCCTTGGTGGCGATGATGTAGCGGCGCTCGCCGTCGGCGAACACGACCAGCGCGATGTTGGCGCTGCGGTTCGGATCGTATTCCAGGCGCTCGACCTTGGCGGGGATGCCGTCCTTGTCGTTGCGCTTGAAATCGACCACGCGGTAGTGGTGCTTATGACCACCGCCCTTGTGGCGGGTGGTGATATGACCATTGTTGTTACGGCCCGACTTCTGGAATTGCTTTTCCAGCAGCGGAGCGTGCGGGGCGCCCTTGTGAAGGTCCTTGTTGACGACCTTCACCATCGAGCGACGACCCGGGGAAGTCGGCTTGGTCTTGACGAGTGCCATGATTACTTGGCCTCCGCTTCAAAATTGATTTCCTGACCCGGCTTCAGCGACACGTAAGCTTTCTTCACGTGGTTGCGACGGCCCATGAAACGGCCGAAGCGCTTCTGCTTGCCCTTCTGGTTCAGGATCTGAACGGACTGCACCTCGACCTTGAACAGCAGTTCGACGGCGGCCTTCACTTCTGCCTTGTTGGCATCGCGAGCCACTTCGAACACGACTTGTTCATTCTTGTCGGCGACCAGGGTTGCCTTTTCGGAAACCACCGGCGCGAGCAGCACCTGCATCAAACGATGATCGTTCTTGGCTACTTGCGTCATTTCAGCAACTCCTCGATCTGCGCGACGGCCGCCTTGGTCACCAGCACCTTCTTGTAGTGCACGAGCGACAGCGGGTCAGCCTGGCGCGGCTCGACAACTGCCACGTGCGGCAGGTTGCGCGAAGCCAGGTAGAGGTTTTCGTCGAGGCTGTCGGTGATGATCAGCACCGAGTCCAGGCCCATGGCCTTGAACTTGTCGGCCAAGAGCTTGGTCTTGGGCGCATCGACAGTGAAACCGTCCACCACGTTGATACGACCTTCACGTGCGAGCTGCGAGTAAATCGAGCGCATGCCGGCACGGAACATCTTCTTGTTGACCTTCTGGCTGAAGTTCTCTTCCGGCGAATTCGGGAAGATACGGCCGCCCCCGCGCCACAGCGGCGAGGAAGACATACCGGCACGAGCACGGCCCGTACCCTTCTGGCGCCACGGCTTCTTGGTCGTGTGCTTGACCTCTTCACGATCCTTCTGCTTGCGGTTACCGCTGCGCGCGTTGGCCTGGTAAGCGACGACGATCTGGTGAACGAGGGCTTCGTTGTAGTCACGGCCGAACACTTCGGGCGACGCGTCAACGCCGGCGCCGATCTGGCCATTGTCCTGGAGGAGCTTGAGTTCCATTACATGCGCTCCTTAAGCTTTGGCTTTGGCCTTGACGGCCGGGGTAACGATGACCTTGCCGTTCTTGGAGCCGGGGATGGCGCCCTTGACCAGCAGCAGCTTGCGCTCTGCGTCGATCTTGGCGATTTCCAGGTTCTGCACGGTGCGGGTGACATCGCCCAGGTGACCGGTCATGCGCTTGCCCGGGAACACGCGGCCCGGATCCTGCGCCATACCGATCGAGCCCGGCACGTTGTGCGAGCGCGAGTTACCGTGGGTGGCACGGCCGGAGGCGAAGTGATAGCGCTTGATGGTACCGGCGTAGCCCTTACCGATGGTCACGCCCTGCACGTCGATCTTCTGACCGACTTCGAACAGGTCGACCGACAGCGAACCGCCAGCTTGCAGTTCGGCAGCCTTGGCTGCATCGATACGGAATTCGCGGATGATTTCGCCGGCTTCCACGCCGGCTTTGGCGAGATGACCCGCCAGCGGCTTGGTAACGCGGCTTGCGCGTCGTGCGCCGAAGGTGACTTGAACCGCGGTATAACCGTCGGTCTCGTCCGTCTTGATTTGCGTCACGCGGTTGTCGCCGACCTCGACCACGGTAACGGGAATTGCTTCACCGTCGTCCGTGAAAATACGGGTCATGCCAACCTTGCGACCTACAAGGCCAAGGCTCATGGTTTGCTCCATTCCCAGCTGCGATTGGCCGGGGCTGATTGATACACGAAAACTGTGTTTGCTGTGGGCTTGCGCTAAAGAAGACTGCGCGCGGCCAAAGTGGCCAGCCCACTACCCGAGGAAACGGGTAGCCTTACACTATATCGCAGCGGTTTGGAAAGGGCAATATGAATTGCGGATTCGCCCGCAGGGTTGTAGGCAGGCGCGCCGCAGTAGTGGCGCTTGCGTGGCTTGGAGTGTGGTGTGGAGGCGACGGCTGGTAGTTGAAGTGCCGTGAAGCGCATCCGGGGATGGTTGCTCAGGCGGCGAGGCGGACGAAATCGCCGCCATAGAATACCAGCGGTTCGCCCTCCCCTGCCTCGAATGCCTCGACGGCGCCGACGATCAGCAGGTGATCGCCTACCGGGTCGGCCCGCTCCACGCGGCAGGCCAGGGTCGCCAGCGCCTCGTCCAGGTAGGGCACGCCGCGCTCGCAGCGCCCGTGGGCGACGCCCGCGAACTTGTCCGCCGCCGGCGTGGCGAAGCGGCGCGCCAGTTCGCCATGGCCGGCACGCAGGATGCTGACGCCGAAAGGCGCGCCGGGCACGAACAGGCCCGCATTCGGCGAGTGCAGCGCCAGGCTCCACAAGATCAGCGGCGGCGCCAGCGACAGCGAGGCAAACGAGTTCACCGTCAAGCCGACGGGCCGGCCCCGCGCCCCGCAGGCGCCGATAACGGCCACGCCAGTGGCATAGCGGCCGCAAACCCGGCGCAGTTCGCGGGGATCATGGACGGAAGTGGCAGGCGTGGCGGCGTGCATGTCAGGCGGCCTCGGCAACGTACTGGTTGATCAGCTGGTGGCAGGCCTGTGGATCCAGCCACCACGGGAAATAGTCCGGCGGATTGTCGAAGCCGTTGGCGATGCGCGCGGCCAGTGCCGGCGCCTGCCCCGCGGCGCCCAGCAGCGCCAGGATATGCGGCGGCGGCGGGGTCAGCAGCGAGTTGGTCCACGCCACCACATCGCCCGCGTACTGCCAGTACTGGTCGAAGGTGCGCTCCATCCAGTCCTGGTCGAAGGGCTGGTCGCCGCGTGCCAGGATCGCATCGAGATAAACCTTGCAGCATTTGGCGGCGTTGTTCGAACCCTGCCCCGTGATCGGGTCGTTGACCACCACGGCATCGGCCATGCCGAACACCTGCCGCCCGGACGGCAGCGTCAGCACCGGCTTGCGCACCGTTGGCGCAAAGCGCCCGGCAAGGGTGCCGTTGTCGTCGGTCAGCGCGACCCGCTCGCAGCGCTCGGCCTCCCATGGCAGGTAGGTCTGCAGGATGCGCAGGCTTTCGGCCAGGTGCTGCGCCGGCGTGCGCGCCTCGGCCCAGCGGTCCATCGGGCCGCCCGGGATGCCTTCGAACACCATGATCTCGCACGGCCCCGACAGCGTCAGCGCGGGGAAGACGAAGTACTCACCCACGCCCGGGATCAGGTTGAAGCAAACCCGTGAGAACGGCGTGCGCGGCTGCATGCCGGTCACATAGGTCAGCGCCAGCGCGCGCTGCGGCTTGTCGAACGGGCTGCGGGAGGCATCGCGCTCGAAGCGGCTGACGATCTCGCCCTTGCCGGCGGCCAGCAGCACCAGGTCATGCTCGCGGGTCAGGTCCTCCAGTTCATCCAGGCCGACATCGGCGATGCGCAGGTCGCCGCCGCGTGCAACGAAGGCCTCCATCCACGCGGGCATCTTCAGGCGCTGGTCCACCGCCTGCGCCGGGCGGTCCAGCGGCGCGGCCCAGTCGATCGAGCGGGCACCGGCCTGCTCGGGATGCGGCACGGCCAGGCCGATGCCCTCCACCGGCGGGCAGGCATCGTCCCACCAGTTCAGCCCGAGCTCGCGCTCGGCCTGCAGCGCGCGGTCGAACATGCACTGGCTGGACATGACTTTCCCGCCGCGGATCTGCTCGGGGGTCCGGTTGGACAGCAGCGTGACCCGGTAGCCGTTGGCTTGCAGCCCGAGGGCCATTTGCAGGCCCGACTGGCCGGCTCCGACGATGGCGATGCATTGGCTCATGATGTTTTCTCCTGAAGGGTCGTTCGACGGCGTTCAGCCGGCCAGCTTGCCGATGGCGGGCACGTTCTGCTCCGGCCCCATGGCGGAATAGCCGCCGTCGACGGCATAGTCGGCACCGGTGACGAAGCTGGCATGGTCGGAACAGAGGAAGAGCACCACCTGGGCCACCTCGTCGGGCTCGCCGACGCGGCCCAGCAAGTGGAACGGCGCGGCCACCGCATCGGTGCGGGCACGGTTGCCGCCGCTGACCTCGTCCATCAGCCGGCACCAGGTCCAGCCCGGCGACACCGCGTTGACGCGGATGCGGTCCGGCGCCAGGTCCATCGCCATGCTGCGCGTCAGCTGCGCGATGGCGGCTTTCGACACCGGGTAGAGCCAGCGCCCGGTCTGCGCCACGTTGGCAGAGATGCTGGTGAAATTGACGATCGCACCGCCGCCGCGCGCCCGCATATGCGGGTGCACCGCCTGCGCCAGCATCACGCCCGACACCACGTTGACGTCGAGCGCCGCCAGCCAGTCGGCACGATTCGAGCGGAAGCCGTCATCGAGATAGGTGCAGGCCAGGTTGACCAGGCAGTCCACGCCGCCAAAGCGCTGCACCACCTGCGCCACGGCATCGCGAACCTGCTCGTCACGCGTGATGTCGGTGGCGATGAAGAGCGCGTTCGCCCCCAGCTGCGCGGCCACGCGCTCGCCATTGGCGGCATCGATGTCGAAGATCGCGACGCGCGCGCCGGCCTCGACAAAGGCCCGCGCCACGCCGGCGCCGATCAGCGTGGCGCCGCCGGTGACAATGGCGACCTTGCCCTGCAGTCCTTTCATGCTTGTCTCCTGTGCCGGCAACAGCCGGCGATGGTTGCGGGCGGGCCTCTGCGGGGCCCGTTCCGGATCGATGCCGCGGGCGCAGCCTACTTGCCTTCGCTCTGCTGCCAGCGCGCCATCAGTGTGTTCGACGGCAGGGTCTCGTCCAGCAGCTTGCGCGCGGTCTCCACGCCCGCGACCGGCAAACCCGCCGGGTCCAGCTTGCCGATCTGCACCAGCACGCTGGCCTGGTCCCAGTAGATATGCTCGTGGTACAGCTTGTCGCCGCGGAACTTGACGATGGCGATCAGCGGGATCTCCACGCGCTTGCCGGTGGGCGGCACGCCGGGCAGCATCCAGTCGATCTCGCAGCTATGCGTGAAGCAGAACAGCATCTCGTCGACGATCTGCGTGGCCCCGACCGTGCGCGACAGCGGGATCAGCGTGGTGTCGGGCGGATTGCTGTGCACGAAATGGTGCTGGTAGAAGCGCCGCAGCTGCGCGTAGCCGACCCCGCCGGTCATGGTCGGGATATGGTTCACATAGGGCTGCGGCACCATCGTCGCCATGGTGGCGTCGACATCGCGGGTGGCAAATTCGTATTCGCAGTGCTTGTCCCACAGCGCGGAGAAATCGTAGTGCGGACCCATTTCACCGCGCAGCGCCGCGATCGAGCGCTGGTGCGCCATCAGCGCCGAGGGCTTGTCGAAGTGCTCGCCACCGGTGCGGGCAAAGGCATGGTCGACGCCGGCGTAGACGTAGACCTCGATGTTCTCGCGCCCGGCCAGGGCTGCGCGGATCGCAGCCTGCGCCTGCGGCGGGCAGAAGCCGTCTTTCTCGGCGATATGCAGCACCAGGCGGCCG
This sequence comes from Cupriavidus sp. CPT47-8839-RL05A, assembly GCF_058792255.1. Taxonomy (NCBI): domain Bacteria; kingdom Pseudomonadati; phylum Pseudomonadota; class Betaproteobacteria; order Burkholderiales; family Burkholderiaceae; genus Cupriavidus; species Cupriavidus sp. CPT47-8839-RL05A. The sequence continues at coordinate 117,237 of NZ_JBYTEG010000019.1, forward strand.
CGCACGCTGGCGGCTTCGCCCAGCGCGTGCTCGATGCCCACGCCGTAGTACGCCACCGCGCAGGCCACGTCGGGCAGCCGGCAGGCCGCCAGGTAGGCCAGCTTGCCGCCCAGGCAGAAGCCCAGCACGCTGGTCTGGCCGACGCATTCCGGCCGCGCACGCAGCGCTTCAAGCGCGGCGCCCACATCCTGCACGCCCGCGGCTTCGTCGAACTGCTGGTACAGGCCCAGCGCCCGCTGGAAGTCCTCGCCGCGGTCGGTCAGCTCGATCCCGGGCGCGATGCGCCAGAACAGGTCGGGCACCAGCACCGTATAGCCCTCCTCGGCGTAGTAGTCCGCCACCTGCCGCATGGTCGCATTGACGCCGAAGATCTCCTGGCACAACACGATGCCCGGGCCCTTGCCTGCCGCCGGGATGGCGAGATAACCGCTGAAACTGCCTTCGGGGGTCTGGATCTGGATGGTCTGGCCCATGGCCTGCGCTCCTTGTCGTTCTCTTTCCGGTGTCTGATGGGACTGCCGTGCTGGCCTCCATAATGGTGGCTCCGCACCGCAGCAAACTAGCCGCTGGGCGCAGCGGCTATCCGATTAGTGCAGGAAACTTCGGACTCGGTCAACGCCGTAGCGCTGACAGCGAGGTCATCCGCTATAGTGGATCGCGTGGGAAACCGTGCCCCGGCCGTCAAGCCGGGCCGGCCCCGGAACCAGCGGCGCGCACGTTCACCGGCAGCGCCGCGGCCCCCGCCAGAGGAGCGAGACAATGCAGCTGCCCCCCGCCGCCGGACCGCTGGCGAGCGCCCTGCTCGCCGATCCCGCCCGGTGCGTGTTCGCCTCGACCGACCTGGCCGAGACGCGCGCCGCTGTCGGGCGCGTGTTCAAGCCGCACCGGCTCGAGATACGCGGCACCCGCTTGCAGGCACGCATGCATCATGCGCCGCTTGGCGCGGTCTCGTTCAACCGCCTCGCCTACGGCGCCGACGTCACCATCGACCCCGGCCCGCTCGGCGACTTCCTGCTGGTGCAGATGCCGCTGCAAGGACAGGCCGAGATCCGCTGCGGCGACCAGCACATCGTGTCCACGCCTGACTGCGCTTCGGTGCTGACGCCCAGCGATGCGCTGGCCATGCGCTGGAGCGCCGACAACGACCAGCTGATCGTGCGCATCGAACGCAGTGCGCTGGAACGCATCTGCGCCGCCCATCTGGGCCGCCGGCCCGAGCGGCCGCTGCGCTTTGCGCTCGGCATGGACTGGCGCACCGGCGCGTGGTACGAGCTGATGCGCTATCTCGCCGCGATGCTGGAGACCGCGCCCGAGACCGCGTGCCATCCGCTGACCGCGTGCCAGCTGGAACAGCTGGTGATCGGCACGCTGCTGACGTCGCAGCCGCACAACCTGTCGGACGCATTGCGCGAGCACGGCAAGCCGCTGGCGCCGCGCCATGTGAAAGTGGTGGAGGAATATATCCACGCAAACGCCGCGGCGGAGCTGACGCCCGCCGTGCTGGCCGAGGTCGCCGGCGTCAGCGTACGCAGCCTGTTCGCCGGTTTCCGCGAGCATCGCGGCACCGGGCCGATGGCCTACCTGCGCACGGTACGGCTGGAGCGCGTGCGGCACGACCTGCTGAACGACGCTTCGGTGCCGTCAGTAAGCGCGGCGGCGCTGCGCTGGGGCTTTGCCCATCTGGGACGGTTCAGCGCGGAGTACCGGCGCGCGTTCGGAGAGTGCCCCGCGCAGACCTTGCGGCGGCGCGGAGCGGGCTAGGCGTGTGTGAATTCAGTGCTGCCGCTTCGGGCGAGGCCGCCGCGATCGCTCAGCTCATCGCGCAACTGTAGCTGGCAGCAAGACTGGCATCCCCCGACCCCGAGTACTTCGGGAATTTCGGGTACACGCACATCGTGCATGGTGCGCACCACGCTCTGCTGCGTGTCCCTTTTCGAGATCAGCAACTGCTCAGGGGCGGCCGATTTCTCGACCCAGTCGCGTGAGTCCGATGGCCAGCGCCACGGCAAGGCCGATGGCATTGCCCGAGCGCGGCCGCATTGGCGCGGACGCACGGGTCCGGTGAGTCCTTTCAAACATGATTGTCTCCTCTGGGGGGCGCCACGCTTATGTTTGCGGCTTTGCCGATACGCCTGGAACGAGGTAAAGCCGTTGCGGGGGGAAGCACATGATTCAATCAATCAGCGTTTATGTATCACTTCGCAGCGCGTGATGCCGGCGCCAAGCGGGTCGATCGTCGCCCTCGCTCGCGCGGCAGGGGAGCAGTCCGGGGAGCAAGGCTGCTGTATGCAAGCCTTGAAAACAAAAACGGCGAACCATACGGTTCGCCGTTTTGCTGCAGCAGGCCGCGGGCGCGGCCCGAAGCATGATTACACCTTGATCTCGACGTCCACGCCTGCCGGCAGGTCGAGCTTCATCAGCGCGTCAACCGTCTTGTCGGTCGGGTCGACGATGTCCATCAGGCGCTGGTGCGTGCGGATCTCGAACTGATCGCGGCTGGTCTTGTTGACGTGCGGCGAACGCAGGATGTCGAAGCGCTGGATGCGGGTCGGCAGGGGCACCGGGCCCTTGACGATTGCGCCGGTACGCTTGGCGGTATCCACGATTTCGGCGGCCGACTGGTCGATCAGGCGGTAGTCGAAAGCCTTCAGGCGGATACGGATCTTCTGGTTCTGCATGATATTTCCTTAAAAGAGCGATTGGGCAACGTGCCCGTTGAATGGGGACATGCCCGACAGGCATGTCCCAGGAAGTGCTTAGTCGAGGATCTTTGCCACGACGCCGGCGCCGACGGTACGGCCACCTTCACGGATAGCGAAGCGCAGGCCTTCTTCCATGGCGATCGGGGCGATCAGCTTGACGGTGATCGACACGTTGTCACCCGGCATGACCATTTCCTTGTCCTTCGGCAGCTCGATCGAGCCGGTCACGTCGGTCGTACGGAAGTAGAACTGCGGGCGGTAGTTGTTGAAGAACGGGGTGTGACGGCCGCCTTCGTCCTTCGACAGGATGTACACCTCGCCGGTGAAGTGGGTGTGCGGCTTGATCGAACCCGGCTTGCACAGCACCTGGCCGCGCTCGACGTCTTCACGCTTGGTGCCGCGCAGCAGCAGGCCAACGTTGTCGCCGGCTTGACCCTGGTCCAGCAGCTTGCGGAACATTTCCACGCCGGTGCAGGTGGTCTTCACCGTCGGCTTGATACCGACGATTTCGATTTCCTCACCGACCTTCACCACGCCGCGCTCGATACGGCCGGTCACCACGGTGCCGCGACCCGAGATCGAGAACACGTCTTCCACCGGCATCAGGAAGGTACCGTCAACGGCACGCTCCGGCGTCGGGATGTAGGTGTCCAGCGCTTCGGCCAGGTTCATGATGGCCACTTCGCCCAGCTCGCCCTTGTCGCCTTCCAGCGCCAGCTTGGCCGAACCCTTGATGATCGGGGTGTCGTCGCCGGGGAACTCGTACTTCGACAGCAGCTCGCGAACTTCCATCTCGACCAGCTCGAGCAGTTCAGCGTCGTCCACCATGTCGCACTTGTTCAGGAACACGATGATGTACGGCACGCCAACCTGGCGGGCCAGCAGGATGTGCTCACGCGTTTGCGGCATCGGGCCGTCAGCGGCCGAGCAAACCAGGATCGCGCCGTCCATCTGGGCGGCACCCGTGATCATGTTCTTCACATAGTCAGCGTGGCCCGGGCAGTCAACGTGCGCGTAGTGGCGGTTGGCCGTTTCGTACTCGACGTGGGCGGTATTGATGGTAATACCGCGTGCCTTCTCTTCCGGCGCTGCGTCGATTTCGTCGTACTTCTTGGCGGCACCGCCAAACTTGGCTGCCAGCACCGTGGCAATCGCTGCGGTCAGCGTGGTCTTGCCATGGTCAACGTGACCAATCGTACCAACGTTCACGTGCGGCTTGGTCCGCTCGAACTTTTCCTTTGCCATTTCTTAACTCCTGATAGGAATGCAGTCTTGTTGTTTCATCGCGCCGCCGCACCGGCAGGCGCGGCGGCAAACTTCCAATTACTTGCCCTTGGCCGACATCACGGCTTCGGCGATGTTCTTCGGTGCTTCAGCGTAGTGCTTGAATTCCATGGTGTACGTGGCGCGGCCTTGCGTGGCCGAGCGCAGCGACGTGGAATAACCGAACATTTCCGACAGCGGGACTTCGGCCTTGATGATCTTGCCGCCGCCCACCATGTCGTCCATGCCCTGCACGATGCCGCGGCGGGACGACAGGTCGCCCATCACGGTACCCGTGTAGTCTTCCGGCGTTTCCACTTCCACGGCCATCATCGGCTCGAGCAGAACCGGGCTGGCCTTGCGCATGGCTTCCTTGAAAGCCATCGAGCCGGCCATGCGGAACGCGTTTTCGTTCGAGTCCACGTCGTGGTACGAACCGAACGTCAGCGTGACCTTCACGTCCACCACCGGGAAGCCAGCCAGGATGCCGTTCGGCAGCGTGTCGACGATACCCTTTTCGACCGCCGGGATGTATTCGCGAGGAATCACACCGCCCTTGATGGCGTCGATGAACTCGAAGCCCTTGCCCGGCTCTTGCGGTTCCAGCGTGATCACGGCGTGACCGTACTGGCCACGGCCGCCCGACTGCTTGACGAACTTGCCTTCAACGCCTTCGGCCGTCTTGCGAATGGTTTCGCGGTAGGCCACCTGCGGCGCGCCGATGTTGGCTTCCACGCCGAATTCGCGCTTCATGCGGTCGACCAGAATTTCGAGGTGGAGCTCGCCCATGCCCGAAATGATGGTCTGGCCCGATTCTTCATCGGTACGCACGCGGAACGACGGATCTTCAGCGGCCAGGCGGTTCAGGGCGATGCCCATCTTTTCCTGGTCAGCCTTGGTCTTCGGCTCGACGGCCTGCGAGATCACCGGCTCCGGGAACACCATGCGCTCGAGCACGATCGGTGCAGCCGGATCGCACAGCGTGTCGCCCGTGGTGGCGTCCTTCAGACCCACTGCAGCGGCGATGTCGCCGGCCAGCACTTCCTTGATTTCTTCGCGCTGGTTGGCATGCATCTGCAGAATACGGCCGAGGCGTTCCTTCTTGCTCTTGACCGGGTTGTACACGGTGTCGCCCGAATTGATCTTGCCCGAGTAGACGCGGAAGAAGATCAGCTGACCAACGAACGGGTCGGTCATGATCTTGAACGCCAGTGCCGAGAACTTTTCGTTGTCGTCAGCCTTGCGCTCGAGCTTCTTCTCGCTGTCGTCCTCGTCCGTGCCCGTAACCGGCGGAATGTCGACCGGCGACGGCAGGAAGTCGATCACGGCGTCGAGCATACGCTGCACGCCCTTGTTCTTGAACGCGGTGCCGCACAGCATCGGCTGGATTTCGCAGGCGATGGTACGGTCACGCAGCGCCTTGACGATCTCGGCGCGGGTCAGCTCTTCGCCGCCCAGGTACTTTTCCATCAGCTCTTCGCTGGCTTCGGCGGCGGACTCGACCATCTTCTCGCGCCATTCGTCAGCGGTGGCTTGCAGCTCGGCCGGGATGTCCTGGTATTCGAACTTCACGCCCTGGCTGGCTTCGTCCCAAATGATCGCCTTCATTTCCAGCAGATCGACGACGCCTTGGAAGCCGTCTTCAGCGCCGATCGGCACCACGACGGGCACCGGGTTGGCCTTCAGGCGGGTCTTCAGCTGGTCGTAGACCTTGAAGAAGTTCGCGCCGGTACGGTCCATCTTGTTGACGAATGCCAGACGCGGCACGCGGTACTTGTTGGCCTGACGCCAGACGGTTTCCGACTGCGGCTGCACGCCACCCACTGCGCAGTACACCATGCACGCGCCGTCCAGCACGCGCATGGAACGCTCCACCTCGATGGTGAAGTCCACGTGGCCCGGGGTGTCGATGATGTTGAAGCGATGCTCGGGGTAGTTGCCGGCCATGCCCTTCCAGAAGGCGGTGGTCGCAGCAGACGTGATGGTGATGCCGCGCTCCTGCTCCTGCTCCATCCAGTCCATGGTGGCCGCGCCATCATGCACTTCACCGATCTTGTGGTTCACACCGGTGTAGAACAGGATGCGCTCGGTCGTGGTGGTTTTACCCGCGTCAATGTGAGCCGAGATACCGATATTGCGGTAGCGCTCAATGGGAGTCTTACGAGCCACTTTAATCCTCTATTCGTCCGTGAGGCGCCGGCATCTCATGGCCCGCGCCCCTAACACAAACGGGCGAGATGTGTAAAAACACAGCCCGCCCGGCAACCAACAAACGCTATCGCGCGCTTAGAAGCGGAAATGCGAGAACGCCTTGTTGGCTTCGGCCATGCGGTGCACTTCGTCACGCTTCTTCATTGCGCCGCCACGGCCTTCCGATGCTTCCAGCAGCTCACCTGCCAGGCGCAGCGCCATCGACTTCTCGCTGCGTTTCTTCGCGGCCTCGCGCAGCCAACGCATCGCCAATGCCAGACGACGCGACGGACGGACTTCGACCGGAACCTGATAGTTGGCGCCGCCCACGCGACGGCTCTTCACTTCCACCACCGGCTTCACGTTGTTGATGGCAACGGAGAACACTTCGATGGGGGCCTTGCCTGCCTTCTTTTCGATCTGGTCAAACGCGCCATAGACGATACGTTCGGCAACCGACTTCTTGCCGTCCAGCATCAGCACGTTCATGAACTTGGCAACTTCAACGTTGCCGAACTTCGGATCAGGCAGAACATCCCGCTTGGGGACTTCACGACGACGTGGCATCTTCTTTCCTTTAGATTCAGTTGAGAGCGCGGTCAGTTGTTCCCGCTCTCCGGCCACCAACTAGCTTGCATGCAATAGACAGCAAATTCGCCGGGTGACCACTTACTCGACGGCACGGTTGCCAAAAAAAGGCGCTCCGTTGTACCGCCGCCTGGTGACAGCACCATGACTCGCGCCACAGGCTATCGTTTGTTTGCTGCTTCGGGTCTCGCAGACCCAGGCACCCTAAGCTTAGGCCGCCTTCGGACGCTTCGCGCCGTACTTCGAACGGGCCTGCTTGCGGTCCTTCACGCCTTGCAGATCCAGCGAACCACGGACGATGTGGTAACGCACACCCGGCAGATCCTTCACACGGCCGCCGCGGATCAGCACGACCGAGTGTTCCTGCAGGTTGTGGCCTTCACCGCCGATGTACGAAATGACTTCGAAACCGTTGGTCAGGCGCACCTTGGCAACCTTACGCAGTGCCGAGTTCGGCTTCTTCGGCGTCGTGGTGTACACGCGGGTGCACACGCCACGGCGCTGGGGGCAGTTCTCAAGCGCCGGGCTCTTGCTCTTGACGACTTCAGAGACGCGCGGCTTGCGAACCAGTTGGTTGATAGTTGGCATTGTTCAATCCAGCTTGGTTTGACGAAAAACGCCCCTCGCACCGGCATGCACCGAAATGGAGAGGCAACTACGGGTTTTGGGCGGGAGAGATGAGCGGACGCGCTCTGGAGACGGGACTGTGCGGTAACAGCATGCCAAAGAGCGCGAGCCGGCACCCGGATCCCGCGTCTGCCGCCACCGGTCCATGGAAACCCAGTCCGGAAGGCTTGCCGGCAGCGGCCTAAAGGCCACTTCTCCGACGGGGCGAGCGAAATCCAAAGCCAAAAACTCGAATCTGGCATCCTAGCAGGGGAATCGTATACCGTCAAGCTGTATACCCGACCCGGGACGCGCTGACGCTGCCCTCGGTCAGACCCCGCGGAGCGCTTCCAGGATGGACTGTCCGTAGCGCTCCAGCTTGGAGGCACCGATCCCGGGAATGCCCTGCATCGCCGACAGGGAGCCCGGCGCAGTCCGGGCCAGCTCCGCCAGCGTTGCGTCGTGGAAGATGACATAGGCCGGCACGCCGTGCTCGCGCGCGGCCTCGGTGCGCCAGCGGCGCAGCGCCTCCCAGTTGGCCAGCATGTCTGCGTCCATGTCGGCGGTGTGGTCGGTGCGGGTGCCGCGCACGGCACGCTCGCCGGACTTGCCCGGCTTGGTGGCCTGGCGGCGCAGGATGATCTGGCGCTCGCCCTTGAGCACCACGCGCGCGTCCTCGCCCAGCAGCAGCGCGCCATGGCCGCCATGGTCGATGGTCAGCAGACCCTGGGCAATCAGCTGGCGGAACACCGTATGCCATTCATGCACCGAGCGGTCCTTGCCGATGCCGAAGGTGGACACCTTGTCGTGCCCCCACTGGCGGATCTTCTCCGAGCTGTTGCCGCGCAGCACGTCGATCAGGTGGGTGGCGCCGAAGTGAACCCGGCTCGCCTGCGCGGTGCGGTACACGCAGGACAGCGCCATCTGCGCCTCGCGCGTGCCGTCCCAGGTGGCCGGCGGCTCCAGGCAGGTATCGCAGTTGCCGCAGGGTTCACTGGCCTCGTTGAAATACGCCAGGATGCGCACGCGCCGGCAGCCCGCGGTCTCGCACAGGCCCAGCAGCGCATCGAGCTTGGACGACGACACGCGCTTGAAGGCCTCGTCCGCCTCGGACTCGTCGATCATGCGCTTCTGCTGCACCACGTCGCCCAGGCCGTAGGCCATCCAGGCATTGGCCGGCAGGCCGTCGCGGCCGGCGCGCCCGGTTTCCTGGTAGTAGCCTTCCATGCTCTTGGGCAGGTCCAGGTGGGCGACAAAGCGCACGTCGGGCTTGTCGATACCCATGCCGAAGGCGATCGTCGCCACCATCACCAGTCCTTCTTCCTCGCGGAAGCGGGCCTGGTGGTGCTGGCGCACCTGGGCATCCATGCCGGCGTGGTAGCCCAGCGCATTGATGCCCTGTCCGCTCAGCCACTGCGCCGTGTCCTCCACCTTCTTGCGCGACAGGCAATAGACGATGCCGCTGTCATGGTTGCCGTCGGCCGCAGTGTGCTCGGCCTTGATGAAGGCCAGCAGCTGCTGGCGCGCATTGTCCTTCTCGACGATGCGGTAGCGGATATTGGGCCGGTCGAAGCTGGAGATGAAGACGCGGGCGTTGTCCAGCGCCAGGCGCTCGATGATCTCGTTGCGCGTGAGTGCGTCGGCCGTTGCCGTCAGCGCGATGCGCGGCACGTACGGGAAGCGCTCGTGCAGCACCGACAACTGGATGTACTCGGGGCGGAAGTCGTGGCCCCACTGCGACACGCAGTGCGCTTCGTCGATGGCAAAGAGCCCGACCCGAATGCGCTCGAGCAAGTCCTGGAAGCGTGGCGTCATCAACCGTTCCGGCGCCACGTAAAGGATCTCTATGCGTCCGGCCAGCAGGTCGCGCTCGACCGCCGAGGCCTCGGACCCGGTCAGCGTCGAATTGAGCACTGCGGCGCGTACGCCCGCTTCAGTCAGCGCCGCGACCTGGTCCTGCATCAGCGCGATCAGCGGCGACACCACGATGCCGACGCCGTCGCCGGCACGCTGGCGCAGCAGCGCCGGGATCTGGTAGCACAGCGACTTGCCGCCGCCGGTCGGCATCAGCACCAGGCAGTCGCCGCCCGTCGCAACGTGGTCGATGATCTCGGCCTGGCGCCCACGGAAGGCGTGGTAGCCGAACACATCTTTGAGGATCGCCAGCGCGTGCGACATAGACAACGGAATTGCTGAAGCCGGAAAAGCCGTAACCATACCACTAAGGGGGCCGCTTCCGTGCCCGCCGGGCTAACAGTCCGAACATTCTCACGACAGGGCCGGCTGCGGGCGGAAAGAAAAAAAGCCCGGCTGGATCAGCCGGGCTTTCGGGCCGCCTTGCGGCGGCAAACAGCTTACTGCGATCAGACGTTGTCGCCTTCGCCTTCGGTCGTCGCCTGCACCACCGGCGCCGGCTCGATGAAGAGCGACTGCTCTTCTTCGGCGATCGCCTGGGCGCGTTCGCGCTCGGAGGCCTCGCGCGCCTTGCGGGCACGGTGGTAGGCCAGGCCGGTACCGGCCGGGATCAGACGACCCACGATCACGTTTTCCTTCAGACCACGCAGGTCGTCGGTCTTGCCCATGATCGCGGCTTCGGTCAGCACGCGCGTGGTTTCCTGGAACGATGCCGCCGAGATGAAGCTGTCGGTCGACAGCGACGCCTTGGTAATACCCAGCAGCAGGTTCTCGTAGGTCGCCGGACGCTTGCCTTCGGCGATCACGCGGTCGTTCTCGTCGAGCAGTTCCGAGCGCTCCACCTGTTCACCCGGGATGAACTTGGTGTCGCCCACGTCGGCGATCTGCACACGACGCAGCATCTGGCGAACGATCACCTCGATGTGCTTGTCGTTGATCTTCACGCCCTGCAGACGGTACACGTCCTGCACTTCGTCCACGATGTAATGCGCCAGCTCTTCAATGCCCTTCAGGCGCAGGATGTCGTGCGGGTCCGCCGGACCTTCCACGATCATTTCGCCCTTGTTAACCACCTGGCCGTCGTGCACCAGCACCTGCTTTTCCTTCGCGATCAGGAACTCGTGGGCATTGCCGTCCAGGTCGGTAATGACCAGGCGCTGCTTGCCCTTGGTGTCCTTGCCGAACGAGGTCGTGCCGGTGACTTCCGCCAGCACGGCGGCATCCTTCGGCGAACGCGCTTCGAACAGCTCGGCCACACGCGGCAGACCACCGGTAATGTCGCGGGTCTTCTGCGATTCGGTCGGGATACGCGCGAGCACTTCACCCACGTGCACTTGCTGGCCGTCCTTCACGGTAATCAGCGCGCCGACCTGGAAGCCGATGGTCACGGAGTGATCCGTGCCCGGGATCTTCACTTCCTGGCCATTCGCGTCGAGCAGCTTCACCTGCGGGCGGATGCCCTTGGTTGCAGCCGTGCGGCGCTTGGCGTCGATCACCACCAGGGTCGACAGGCCCGTCACTTCGTCCATCTGCTTGGCGACGGTCACGCCTTCTTCGACGTTCTCGAACTTGGTCGTACCGGTGTATTCCGAAACGATCGGGCGAGTCAGCGCGTCCCACGTGGCCAGCTGCGTGCCAGCCTTGATGGCCTGGCCGTCCTGCACCAGCAGCGTGGCGCCGTACGGGATCTTGTGGCGCTCGCGCTCACGGCCGTGGTCGTCGGTGATCAGCGCTTCGCCCGAACGCGAGATGACGATCAGTTCGCCCTTCGCATTGGTGACGTAACGCATGGTCGCCGTGAAACGCACGGTACCGGTTGCCTTGGCTTCCACGCTCGATGCCACTGCCGCACGCGATGCCGCACCACCGATGTGGAACGTACGCATGGTCAGCTGCGTGCCCGGCTCACCGATCGACTGGGCGGCAATCACGCCCACCGCTTCGCCGGAGTTCACCAGCACGCCGCGGCCCAGATCGCGGCCATAGCACTTGCCGCACAGGCCGTAGCGCGTGTCGCACGACAGCGGGGTGCGGACCTTGACTTCGTCCACGCCGATGTTGTCGATCAGCTCGACCAGATCTTCGTCCAGCAGCGTGCCGGATTCGATCGCGGTTTCCTGGGTTTCCGGGTTCACCACGTCGGCCACGGTCACACGGCCGAGGATACGGTCGCGCAGGGCTTCGATCACTTCACCGCCTTCGACCAGGGCCTTCATGGCCACGCCGTTGGAGGTACCGCAATCGTCTTCCACCACGACCAGATCCTGGGTCACGTCGACCAGACGACGGGTCAGGTAACCCGAGTTCGCGGTCTTCAGTGCCGTATCCGCCAGACCCTTACGGGCACCGTGGGTCGAGATGAAGTACTGCAGAACGTTCAGGCCTTCACGGAAGTTCGCCGTAATCGGCGTTTCAATGATCGAGCCATCCGGCTTGGCCATCAGGCCACGCATACCAGCCAGCTGGCGGATCTGCGCGGCGGAACCCCGTGCGCCCGAGTCGGCCATCATGTAGATGGAGTTGAACGACTCTTGCTTCACGGTCTTGCCTTCGCGGTCGACCACGTCTTCGTGCTGGAGCTGCTCCATCATCGCCTTGCCCACCTGGTCGCCGGCGGCGCCCCAGATGTCCACGACGTTGTTGTAGCGTTCCTGGTCGGTCACCAGACCCGACATGTACTGCTTGTCGTATTCCTTCACCTTGGCCGAGGCCTCGGCGATGATCTTTTCCTTGGCGGGCGGCACCAGCATGTCGTCGATCGCGATCGAGATACCGGCGCGGGTTGCCAGGCGGAAGCCCGACTGCAGCAGCTTGTCGGCGAAGATCACGGTCTCGCGCAGGCCGCACTTGCGGAACGCGGTGTTGATCAGGCGCGAGATTTCCTTCTTCTTGAGCGGCTTGTTCAGCACCGAGAACGGCAGGCCCTTGGGCAGGATCTCGGACAGGATCGCGCGGCCGACCGTGGTGGCCTGCAGCGTGATCTTGGGTGCGAAACGGGCGTCGCCCTCGGCGTCCTTGTCGACCAGCTCATACTCGGTGATACGCACGTTCACGCGGGAAGCCAGCTCGACTTCCTTGTTCTCGTAGGCGCGAATCACTTCGCTGATATCGGCGAAGGTCATGCCCTCGCCGCGGCCGTTGATCTTGTCGCGGGTCGTGTAGTACAGACCCAGCACCACGTCTTGCGACGGCACGATCGACGGATCGCCGTTGGCCGGGAACAGCACGTTGTTGGACGCCAGCATCAGGGTGCGGGCTTCCATCTGCGCTTCCAGCGACAGCGGCACGTGGACAGCCATCTGGTCACCGTCGAAGTCGGCGTTGAACGCCGCGCAGACCAGCGGGTGCAGCTGGATGGCCTTGCCTTCGATCAGCACCGGCTCGAACGCCTGGATACCCAGGCGGTGCAGCGTCGGCGCACGGTTCAGCATCACCGGGTGCTCGCGGATCACCTCTTCGAGGATGTCCCACACCACCGGGGTCTGGCTTTCCACTTCCTTCTTCGCCGCCTTGATGGTGGTGGCGATGCCCATCGTTTCCAGCTTGTGGAAGATGAACGGCTTGAACAGCTCGAGCGCCATCAGCTTGGGCAGGCCGCACTGGTGCAGCTTGAGCGTCGGGCCCACCACGATGACCGAACGGCCCGAGTAGTCGACGCGCTTGCCCAGCAGGTTCTGACGGAAACGGCCGCCCTTGCCCTTGATCATTTCGGCCAGGGACTTCAGCGGACGCTTGTTGGCGCCGGTCATCGCCTTGCCGCGACGGCCGTTGTCCAGCAGCGAGTCAACCGCTTCCTGCAGCATGCGCTTTTCGTTGCGCACGATGATCTCAGGCGCCTTCAGCTCCAGCAGGCGCTTGAGGCGGTTGTTACGGTTGATGACGCGGCGATACAGGTCGTTCAGGTCCGAGGTCGCGAAGCGGCCGCCGTCCAGCGGCACCAGCGGACGCAGCTCGGGCGGCAGCACCGGCAGCACTTCGAGGATCATCCACTCGGGCTTGATGCCCGAACGCTGGAAGGCCTCGAGCACCTTCAGGCGCTTGGCGAACTTCTTGATCTTGGCTTCGGAGCCGGTGGCCTGCAGCTCGGCGCGGATCTGTTCGATCTGCTTCTCGATGTCGATGCCGCGCAGCAGTTCACGGATACCCTCGGCACCCATCATGGCGACGAACTCGCCCTCGCCGTACTCGTCGCACTTCGCCAGGTAGTCGTCTTCGGACATGATCTGGCTCTTCTTGAGCGGGGTCATGCCGGGTTCGATCACCACGAATGCTTCAAAGTACAGCACGCGCTCGATGTCGCGCAGCGTCATGTCCAGGACCATGCCCAGGCGCGACGGCAGCGACTTCAGGAACCAGATGTGCGCGGTCGGCGCGGCCAGTTCGATGTGGCCCATGCGCTCGCGGCGCACCTTGGCCAGCGTCACTTCAACGCCGCACTTCTCGCAGATCACGCCACGGTGCTTCAGGCGCTTGTACTTGCCGCACAGGCACTCGTAGTCCTTGATCGGGCCAAAGATCTTGGCGCAGAACAGGCCGTCGCGTTCCGGCTTGAAGGTACGGTAGTTGATCGTTTCCGGCTTCTTCACTTCGCCGTACGACCACGAACGGATCTTCTCGGGCGAGGCCAGGCCGATCTTGATCGCGTCGAACTGCTCTTCCTGCTGTACCTGCTTAAAGAGATCGAGCAATGCTTTCATTGCAACTCCTTGTTTCGCCATCGCCCCGGAGTCTGTCCGGGTCGATGGCATTCATCCTGTGGGAAATCCTTCGCCTGTAGTGTCGACAGGGAGCCGGCCGCAACCGGCTCCCCTCACCTGCCCGATCAGTAGCGATCGAGGTCGATGTCGATACCCAGCGAGCGGATTTCCTTCACCAGCACGTTGAACGATTCCGGCATGCCGGCATCGATCGAGTGCTCGCCCTTGACGATGTTCTCGTACACCTTGGTACGGCCGTTCACGTCATCGGACTTGACCGTCAGCATTTCCTGCAGCACGTACGACGCGCCGTAGGCTTCCAGTGCCCAAACTTCCATCTCACCGAAACGCTGGCCACCGAACTGGGCTTTACCACCCAGCGGCTGCTGCGTCACCAGCGAGTACGGGCCGGTGGAACGCGCGTGCATCTTGTCGTCGACCAGGTGGTGCAGCTTCAGCATGTGCATCACACCCAGCGTGACCGGACGCTCGAACGCTTCGCCGGTGCGGCCGTCGAACAGCGTGACCTGCTGCTTGGAAGCGGTCAGGCCCTTCTCCTTCGCGATCTCTTCCGGATAGGCGAGGTCCAGCATGCGGCGGATTTCGTCCTCATGCGCACCATCGAACACCGGCGTCGCGAACGGCACGCCCTTCTTCAGGTTCTCGGCCAGCTCCAGGACTTCCGAATCCGACAGGCTGTCGAGGTCTTCGACCTTGCCGCTCTCGTTGTAGATCTGCGTGAGCAGCTTGCGCACTTCGGCTGCCTTGGCTTGCGCCTTCAGCATGTTGCCGATGCGCTCGCCCAGGCCGCGCGCGGCCCAGCCCAGGTGGGTCTCGAGAATCTGACCCACGTTCATCCGCGAAGGCACGCCCAGCGGATTCAGCACGATGTCGGCAGGCGTACCGTCGGCCATGTAGGGCATGTCTTCGATCGGGGTGATCTTGGACACGACACCCTTGTTGCCGTGACGGCCGGCCATCTTGTCGCCAGGCTGCAGGCGGCGCTTGACGGCCAGGTACACCTTGACCATCTTGATCACGCCCGGCGGCAGTTCGTCGCCCTGCGTGAGCTTCTTGCGCTTCTCTTCGAAGGCCAGGTCGAACTCGTGGCGCTTCTGCTCGATGGCTTCCTTGACGGCTTCCAGCTGGGCAGCCAGTTCTTCGTCGGCCGGACGGATGTCGAACCAGTGGTACCTGTCGATATCCGCCAGGTATTCCTTGGTGATCTTGGCACCCTTGGCCAGCTTCTTCGGACCGCCATTGACGGTCTTGTCGATGAGCAGGCGCTCCAGACGCTGGAACGCGTCGCCTTCCACGATACGCAGCTGGTCGTTCAGGTCCAGGCGGTAGCGCTTCAGTTCGTCGTCGATGATCGACTGGGCACGCTTGTCGCGGGTCACGCCTTCGCGGGTGAAGACCTGGACGTCGATCACGATGCCGCTCATGCCCGACGGCACGCGCAGCGAGGTGTCCTTCACGTCCGAAGCCTTCTCGCCGAAGATCGCGCGCAGCAGCTTCTCTTCCGGGGTCAGCTGGGTCTCGCCCTTTGGTGTGACCTTGCCAACCAGCACGTCGCCGGCTTCGACTTCAGCGCCGATGTAGGTGATGCCCGACTCGTCCAGGCGAGCCAGCTGGGCTTCGGCCAGGTTCGAGATATCGCGCGTGATTTCTTCCGGTCCCAGCTTGGTGTCGCGGGCAACGACCGACAGTTCCTCGATGTGGATCGAGGTATAGCGGTCTTCGGCCACCACACGCTCCGAGATCAGGATCGAATCCTCGAAGTTGTAGCCGTTCCACGGCATGAACGCCACCAGCATGTTCTGGCCCAGGGCCAGTTCGCCCAGGTCGGTCGAGGCGCCGTCGGCGATCACATCGTTGCGGGCAACGATATCGCCAACCTTGACCATCGGACGCTGGTTGATGTTGGTGTTCTGGTTCGAGCGCGTGTACTTGATCAGGTTGTAGATGTCCACGCCGACTTCACCGGCCACGGCTTCGTCGTCGTTCACGCGGATCACGATACGCATCGCGTCGACGTAGTCGACCACGCCGCCACGCATCGCCTGCACGGCCGTACCCGAGTCGACCGCAACGGTGCGCTCGATGCCGGTGCCGACCAGCGGCTTGTCCGGACGCAGGCAAGGCACGGCCTGGCGCTGCATGTTGGCGCCCATCAGTGCACGGTTCGCGTCATCGTGTTCCAGGAACGGCACCAGCGAGGCAGCGGCCGACACGATCTGCGACGGCGCCACGTCGATGTACTGCACGCGGTCCGGCGTGACCATGCGGGTTTCACGCTCGGAGCCTTCACGCGCCGACACCAGTTCGTCGGTCAGGTTGCCGTCGGCGTCAACGGTCGCGTTGGCCTGCGCCACCACGTACTTGCCTTCCTCGATCGCGGACAGGTAGTCGACCTGGTCGGTCAGCTTGCTGTCGACCACCTTGCGGTACGGCGTTTCCAGGAAGCCGTATTCGTTCAGGCGGGCATACAGTGCCAGCGAGTTGATCAGACCAATGTTCGGACCTTCCGGCGTTTCGATCGGGCACACGCGGCCATAGTGGGTCGGGTGCACGTCACGGACTTCAAAGCCGGCGCGCTCGCGCGTCAGGCCGCCCGGGCCCAGTGCGGAGACACGGCGCTTGTGCGTGATCTCGGACAGCGGGTTGGTCTGGTCCATGAACTGCGACAGCTGCGACGAACCGAAGAACTCGCGGATCGCCGACGAGATCGGCTTCGAGTTGATCAGGTCGTGCGGCATCAGGTTCTCGGTCTCGGCCTGGCCCAGACGTTCCTTGACGGCACGCTCCACGCGCGACAGGCCGGCGCGGAACTGGTTTTCGGCCAGTTCGCCGACGCAACGCACGCGACGGTTGCCCAGGTGATCGATGTCATCGACCTCGCCCTTGCCGTTGCGCAGGTTGACCAGGATCTTGATGGTCTCGAGGATGTCCTCGTCCTGCAGCACCATGGCGCCTTCGCCGGTCGGGCGGCCCAGACGGCTGTTGACCTTCATGCGGCCAACGCGCGACAGGTCGTACGACTCTTCGCTGTAGAACAGGCGCTGGAACAGCGCTTCCACCGCTTCTTCGGTCGGCGGCTCGCCCGGGCGCATCATGCGGTAGATCGCGATCCGCGCAGCGGTCTGGTCGGCGGTCTCGTCCACGCGCAGGGTCTGCGACATGTACGGGCCCTGATCCAGGTCGTTGGTGTACAGGGTCTGGATCTGCTTGACGCCGGCTTCGCGCAGGTTTTCCAGCAGCGTTTCGGTCAGCTCGTCGTTGGCGTTGGCAATCACCTCGCCGGTATCCGGGTCGATGATGTTCTTGGCCAGCACGCGGCCCAGCAGGTAGTCTTCCGGCACGCTGATCAGCTTGGTGCCGGCCGAATCCAGGTCGCGGATGTGCTTGGCGTTGATCCGCTTGTCCTTCTCGACCACCACGCGGCCGTTCTTGTCGGCGATGTCGAAGCGCGCGACTTCACCGCGCAGGCGCTCGGGCACGAACTCCAGCTGCGCGCCTTCGGCCTGCAGCGTGAAGTTGTCGAACACGAAGAAGTGCGCGAGGATCTGTTCCGGGGTCAGGCCGATCGACTTCAGCAGGATCGTCACCGGCATCTTGCGGCGGCGGTCGACGCGGAAGTACAGGATGTCCTTCGGATCGAATTCGAAGTCCAGCCACGAACCGCGGTAGGGAATGATACGTGCCGAGAACAGCAGCTTGCCCGAGCTGTGGGTCTTGCCCTTGTCGTGCTCGAAGAACACGCCCGGCGAGCGGTGCAGCTGCGAGACGATGACACGCTCGGTGCCGTTGATGACGAACGAACCGGTGGAAGTCATCAGGGGGATCTCACCCATGTAGACTTCCTGCTCCTTCACTTCCTTGACCTTGCCCGGGTTCTCGCGATCGTTGATGATCAGGCGAACCTTGGCGCGCAGGGCCGAGTGGAACGTCAGGCCACGCTGCTGGCACTCCTTGACGTCGAACGGCGGGTTGGACAGGTGATACGAGACGAACTCCATACGGGCAAGCCCGTTATGCGAGGAGATCGGGAAGATTGCGTTGAAAGCGGCCTGGAGGCCTTCGGTCTTGCGACGCGCGGTCGGCGTTTCCGCTTGCAAGAACTGAGTGTAGGATTCAATCTGGGTGGCAAGCAGGAATGGAACCTGATGTACCGTCGCGCGCTTCGCAAAGCTTTTGCGAATGCGCTTCTTTTCGGTGAAGCTGTACGCCATGGGATCTCCGAATCATCGCAGGGCTGGCTGGACCTGGCCGGACCTGAGGTGTTCAGCGACTGGGAGGGGATTTGGCGGTTGGCCGCTACCAACCTCTGGCTGACAGTGTCCGCACGCTGCGGGCGGTGTGGTCGTCGCATCAAGCGCAACGCCTGTACTCGCCCGGGGGACACCCGACCAAACTTGTCTTCTGCAGTCGGTTCAGAAGACAAACATCAGCAGCAACCACTTAGTGTGCCACTGATGTTTGGCCTCTGCTGAGACTCCGGCATGCCCAAGGGCATCGAGACTCGCAAACATCACTTTCTGTCGCGAAGAGTGCTTCTCAAAACACTTTCGCACAAGCGCAAAAAGGCTGGCGCCGGGAATTTCCCTTTGCCAGCCCCATCCGCGTGCCGAAAGGGCACGCGAGCAATGCCTTACTTGACGTCGACCTTCGCGCCAGCGTCTTCCAGCTTCTTCTTGGCTTCGGCAGCAGCAGCCTTGTCCACGCCTTCCTTGACGGGCTTCGGTGCGCCATCAACCAGGTCCTTGGCTTCCTTCAGGCCCAGGCCGGTGATTTCGCGAACAGCCTTAATCACGCCGACCTTGTTGGCGCCGACTTCGGCCAGGATCACGTTGAACTCGGTCTGCTCTTCAGCAGCGGCGGCACCGCCGGCGCCCGGGGCAGCAGCCACAGCCATGGCAGCAGCCGACACGCCAAACTTCTCTTCGAACGCCTTGACCAGGTCGTTCAGTTCCATCACGGACATCGCGCCAACGGCTTCCAGGATGTCGTCTTTGGTGATTGCCATTTGAAATACTCCTACTAGATTTGATTCGGTATCGGTAATGCGATCTTTCGATGCGAGGCCTGGATTGCCTTAGGCGCCAGCGGCTTCCGCTTCCGCGGGAGCGCCTTCGGCGTTCTTGGCAGCCAGTGCAGCCAGCAGACGGGCGAAGCCCGACACCGGTGCCTGCATCACGCCCAGCAGCTGAGCAATCAGTTCGTCGCGGCTCGGGATCGAGGCCAGCGCCTTCACGGCGGCAGCGTCGAGAACCTTGCCGTCATACGACCCGGCGCGCAGGACCAGCTTGTCGTTGGTCTTGGCGAAGTCGTTCAGAACCTTGGCCGACGACACTGCATCTTCGGAAATACCGTAGATCAGCGGACCGGTCATCTGCTCTGCGAGGCTTGCAAACGGCGTACCTTCGACGGCACGGCGGGCCAGCGTGTTCTTCAGAACACGCAGGTACACGCCTTGCTGACGAGCGGTGGAACGCAGCTTGGTCAGATCGCCAACCGTAATGCCGCGATATTCGGCCACGACGATGGTCTGGGCCTTGGCGACTTGCGCCGAAACCTCAGCAACGACGGCCTTCTTATCTTCAATATTGAGTGGCACGGTTAAGCTCCAAAATGACGCTAGCCCTCCGGCAATACCGGAGTCTTCACGTCAGCACAAACGAACGGCGTCCGATTGGCCCGAATCACCCGGGACAGGCCCGGATTCATCAATCCCTTCGGGTGCGCCATCTGCGCTGGTTGCCCGGGGTTGGTCATGCACGGCACCTGGCCCTGCTTGTACCTCCCGGCCGATTAAGCCCGCATGCCTGACTGCGGTCATGCGGACACCAGCGGTCTTTGATAACCAGCGGCGACTGCCTGAACACAACGTGTCCGACTGCCGCCACTGCCCAAAGCCTTGCTCCCTGTCCTTGTCCCGCCGCTTGGCAGAACCAGGTCCGGAGCCGATCCCCGCTTACGCCAGGATCTTCAATTCGCGGCCGACCGGTGCTATCGGGTCCGGTCAGCCCATGCCGTCAGCTCAGGCCGACAGCGAAGCTTGTTCCACGCGCACGCCAACGCCCATGGTGGACGAGACGGCGATCTTGCGCAGGTACACGCCCTTGCTCGTAGCCGGCTTGGACTTCACCAGGGCTTCCAGCAGTGCGGACAGGTTGCTCTTCAGCGCTGCGTCGTCGAACGAGCGGCGGCCGATGGTGGCGTGGATGATACCGGCCTTGTCGACACGGAACTGCACCTGGCCAGCCTTGGCGTTCTTCACGGCCTGGGCCACGTCGGGCGTCACGGTACCGACCTTCGGGTTCGGCATCAGGCCGCGCGGGCCCAGGATCTGGCCCAGCGTACCGACGATACGCATCGTGTCCGGCGAAGCGATCACGACGTCGAAGTTCAGGTTGCCGGCCTTGACTTGCTCGGCCAGGTCTTCCATGCCGACGATGTCAGCACCGGCGGCCTTGGCGGCTTCGGCCTTTTCGCCCTGGGCGAACACAGCCACGCGAACCGACTTGCCGGTACCTGCGGGCAGCACCACCGAACCACGAACCACCTGGTCCGACTTCTTGGCGTCAATGCCCAGCTGCACGGCCACGTCGATCGACTCGTCGAACTTCGCCGAGGCGCAGCCCTTCACCAGGCCCAGGGCCTCGTCGATCGGGTAAAACTTGGTACGCTCGATCTTCGCCTTGTTGGCGGCGACGCGCTTGGAAACCTTAGCCATTTACAGACCCTCCACGGTGATGCCCATCGAACGAGCCGAACCGGCGATGGTACGCACGGCGGCGTCCAGGTCGGCGGCGGTCAGGTCAGCGTTCTTGGCCTTGGCGATTTCTTCAGCCTGGGCGCGGGTGATCTTGCCAACCTTGTCGGTGTGGGGCTTCGGCGAACCCTTGGTGATGCCTGCTGCCTTCTTGATCAGCACGGTCGCCGGGGGCGACTTCATCACGAAGGTGAAGCTCTTGTCGGCGAAGGCGGTAATCACCACCGGCACCGGCAGACCGGGTTCCATACCCTGGGTCTGGGCGTTGAACGCCTTGCAGAACTCCATGATGTTCAGACCACGCTGACCCAGTGCGGGACCAACGGGCGGGGAGGGATTTGCCTTACCAGCCGGAATCTGCAGCTTGATAAAGCCAATGATCTTCTTGGCCATCTCTACTCCAATCCGGATCGCTCTTTCGGGATGCGATCCTGTTGAGTCGTAACGCGCTGTCGCCGCACCTTCGGCACGGCCTCACGCTCCTCTTGGCGCCGCCACCGGGGCGTCGCCGTTGCCAGTTGCCGCCCTTTCAGGCCGCAGCCGGCAAATTCCTTAAACCTTCTCGACCTGGCCGAACTCGAGCTCGACCGGCGTGGCACGCCCGAAGATCGTGACCGAGACGCGCAGGCGCGATTTCTCGTAGTTCACTTCTTCCACGTTGCCGTTGAAGTCGGTGAACGGGCCGTCCTTGACGCGCACCATTTCGCCCACCTCGAACAGCGTCTTGGGACGCGGCTTCTCGACCCCTTCCTGCATCTGGGTCATGATCTTGTCGACTTCGCGCTGCGAAATCGGGCTCGGGCGGTTGCGGGCGCCGCCCACGAAACCGGTGACCTTGCTGGTGTTCTTCACCAGGTGCCAGGTCTCGTCGGTCATTTCCATTTCCACCAGCACGTAGCCGGGGAAGAAACGACGCTCGGTGACCGACTTGTGGCCGCCCTTGATTTCCACGACTTCTTCGGAAGGCACCAGGATGCGGCCAAACTTGTCCTGCATCTCGGCGCGTTCGATGCGCTCCTGCAGCGCGCGCTGCACGCTCTTCTCCATGCCGGAATAGGCATGCACGACATACCAGCGCTTCTTCGACGAAGGCGATTCCGGCGCGGTGGTTTCCTGCTGAGCGTTATCCGTCATGTGCTACCTCTTATTTCCAGCCCAGCACGAGCGAGAAGACGACCCACTCGATGAGCTTGTCAGCCGACCACAGGAACAGCGCCATGATGACGACAAAGACGAAGACCAGCCCCGTCATTTGTCCGGCTTCCTTGCGCGTCGGCCAGACGACCTTGCGAACTTCCCGATACGATTCCTTGGCGAACCCGATAAAGTCCTTGCCTGGTGCCGACACCAGCGCAACTACGATACCCAGTGCAATACCACCGAACAGTGCGGCGCCACGTACATAAGACGGTTGCTGTGCCAGTGCATAGAAACCGATGACGCCCGCAACCACCAGCAGCACCGCCACGCCAAGCATCCACTTGCCGCTGCTGGCGTTCACGGTTTCAACATTGGGATTGGCCATGTTTCGCAAACGAGACTAAGCCGCGTCACGATTGCTCTTCGCGACGCGGCTGATTGATTTGGCAGGGGCAGAGGGAATCGAACCCCCAACCTTCGGTTTTGGAGACCGACGCTCTGCCAGTTGAGCTATACCCCTAAAACAACTGTGGGGCCGGCGCTGGCGCCAACCCCTTCTGGCAACGAACACGGCCGGTTGGTGCCGCGTTCGCTATCAAACAACTTAGTCGAGGATCTTTGCCACGACGCCGGCGCCGACGGTACGGCCACCTTCACGGATAGCGAAGCGCAGGCCTTCTTCCATGGCGATCGGGGCGATCAGCTTGACGGTGATCGACACGTTGTCACCCGGCATGACCATTTCCTTGTCCTTCGGCAGCTCGATCGAGCCGGTCACGTCGGTCGTACGGAAGTAGAACTGCGGGCGGTAGTTGTTGAAGAACGGGGTGTGACGGCCGCCTTCGTCCTTCGACAGGATGTACACCTCGCCGGTGAAGTGGGTGTGCGGCTTGATCGAACCCGGCTTGCACAGCACCTGGCCGCGCTCGACGTCTTCACGCTTGGTGCCGCGCAGCAGCAGGCCAACGTTGTCGCCGGCTTGACCCTGGTCCAGCAGCTTGCGGAACATTTCCACGCCGGTGCAGGTGGTCTTCACCGTCGGCTTGATACCGACGATTTCGATTTCCTCACCGACCTTCACCACGCCGCGCTCGATACGGCCGGTCACCACGGTGCCGCGACCCGAGATCGAGAACACGTCTTCCACCGGCATCAGGAAGGTACCGTCAACGGCACGCTCCGGCGTCGGGATGTAGGTGTCCAGCGCTTCGGCCAGGTTCATGATGGCCACTTCGCCCAGCTCGCCCTTGTCGCCTTCCAGCGCCAGCTTGGCCGAACCCTTGATGATCGGGGTGTCGTCGCCGGGGAACTCGTACTTCGACAGCAGCTCGCGAACTTCCATCTCGACCAGCTCGAGCAGTTCAGCGTCGTCCACCATGTCGCACTTGTTCAGGAACACGATGATGTACGGCACGCCAACCTGGCGGGCCAGCAGGATGTGCTCACGCGTTTGCGGCATCGGGCCGTCAGCGGCCGAGCAAACCAGGATCGCGCCGTCCATCTGGGCGGCACCCGTGATCATGTTCTTCACATAGTCAGCGTGGCCCGGGCAGTCAACGTGCGCGTAGTGGCGGTTGGCCGTTTCGTACTCGACGTGGGCGGTATTGATGGTAATACCGCGTGCCTTCTCTTCCGGCGCTGCGTCGATTTCGTCGTACTTCTTGGCGGCACCGCCAAACTTGGCTGCCAGCACCGTGGCAATCGCTGCGGTCAGCGTGGTCTTGCCATGGTCAACGTGACCAATCGTACCAACGTTCACGTGCGGCTTGGTCCGCTCGAACTTTTCCTTTGCCATTTCGCGACTCCTGTCTCGGTAGCGATATTGCCAGTGCGTGGTATTTGGTGCCCATGGGCAGGATCGAACTGCCGACCTCTCCCTTACCAAGGGAGTGCTCTACCACTGAGCCACATGGGCGAAACTTGACGTACTACTCTGACAGCAACCGCGCGACTGGAGCGGGTGAAGGGAATCGAACCCTCGTCGTAAGCTTGGAAGGCTTCTGCTCTACCATTGAGCTACACCCGCCCGGTTCTTTCCTGCTTCTTCACCGGCACTGCCGGCTGCTGTCTTGCATTCTGGTGGAGAGGGCTGGATTCGAACCAGCGTAGGCGTAAGCCAACAGATTTACAGTCTGCCCCCTTTAGCCACTCGGGCACCTCTCCGCAGAGAACTATCGATTATGGGGCTTCTCACCTTGCCTGTCAAGCACTTTCCGTTGCGGATGCTGTACTTGGCCAGACAAGGGAAGGCGTTCCAGCGTGGCGCTTGAACCGCCTGATCACTCCCACAAGCGCAGTTTAGATTTCTGCGTTCTCACCCTATAGGGGCTTTCCAGCGTCGCTCCTGGAGGCTCTGAGGCCGCCTGGCAGGCCCCGCGAGGCCGCTCGCGACCACGAGCCGGAAAAGACAAAACCCCTCGCAGCACACGCTGTCGAGGGGTTTTGGGAATAAGAGCCTGGCGATGACCTACTTTCACACG